>JALQXR010000100.1 GCA_023263105.1 Marivivens sp.
AAAGCCGCCCGTGGCGCGGGCTATGACTGGGGCATGGCGGAAGAAGCCGGTTCGGCGGCAGGCTGGCTGCAGGACCGCGGCGTGGACGCCTGCGGCGCGGTGCTTTTGCTTTTGGGGTCAACCGATGTCACGCGGCACCCCGCCATGCCCGACAGCGATCATTGGCGCGCCGCGACGGCTGCACCCTTGTGTCCGGTGGTGGCGGGCACGTTGCTGAGCGATTTTTCGCAGCAGGCGGCGCGACGCGTGGAAACCGGCCTGCAGGTCGGGCCGGTCATGGCTCCGGCGCTGATGCTGGCCAGCGTCGCACGATTGGCCAGTCACATGGGCAGACCGCTTTCGGTCAGCGGCGACAGTTTCGACGCGCGGATTACGCCAAAGGGCGACCTGAGCCTGAACGGCGACCCAATCGCCACCGCAGTCGTGACGATCCGGACCGCCACCCCCCAAGCAACCGCCGCAGCCGCGACCGCCGCGCCGGTGTCCGACACAACCATCGCTGCGCTGAATGAATACGCGATGAAGACGACCGTGCCGGCCTCTGCGCGGTCACGCAGCGACGCGGGAAGCGGAGACGCCGACAATGACTGACCCCACCTGTCTGGCGATCCGGTCCGACACACTGGCCGCCACGATCAGCACCCTCGGGGCCGAGGTGCAGGACCTCACCACCGCCGCGGGCGACAACCTGATGTGGACCGGCGACGCAAACGTCTGGTCCGGCCGGTCACCGATCCTGTTTCCCATCGTCGGGCGCGCGCCGGACAATCGCATCACGATCGGGGACTACAGCGGCCCGATGCCCAAGCACGGATTTGCCCGAGGCGCGACCTTTGACGTTGTGACCGCCGAAGCCGACCGCGCCACGCTCCGGTTGGAACCGACCACAGAGATCGCCGCGCTCTGGCCGTTTGATTTCCGGTTCGATCTGCTCTTTGCGGTGCAGGGCAACCGGTTCTCGGTGACCGCCCGTATCCTCAACCGCTCCGCGACCGAGATGCCGTTTTCCCTCGGGTTTCATCCGGCGTTCAAATGGCCCCTGCCCGGCGGCACGGGCGAGACGCGGATATCGCTGGCCGGAGCCTCGGCCCCGCCGCTGCGCCGGATCGTCGGAAGGGCGTTGGCCGCCAGTGAACACCAAAGCCCGTTCCAGGACGGTCAGCTAAGGCTCCACCCCGACCAGTTCGTCGACGACGCAATGATTTTTCACAACTGGGGCGGAACGGGGCTGACCCTGCAATCGGACAGCGGGCCGCGGCTGACCTTTGATTTCACCGGCCTGCCCGACCTTGGCATCTGGTCAAAACCCGGCGCGGCCTTTGTCTGCATCGAACCTTGGCACGGGACCGACGCCCTGCAGGGTAAAGGCCCCGAAATGGCCGACCGGCCCGGTATTGTCCGGCTGGCCGCAGGGCAATCGTTTTCCGCCGGTTACAGCGTCACCGTGGACTAGCGCAGACGCGCGATCACCCTGTCCATCATCGCGTCACAGGCCGCAAGCTCGCTCTGGTCGATCCCTTCGTCCGGCTTGTGCCCGTCGCGCTGCATATCGCCGGGTCCGATGACCAGAACCGGATGGCCCTCTTGGGCGAACAGTCCCGCCTCGGTCCCATAGGGCAATGCGGTGGCCTCCTGCCCCGTCAGGCTGCGACCCAGGTGCAGGACCGCGCCATCCGTCGCCGCGAAAGCGGGATAGCCCGAGGTTTCTTCGACGTCGACCGCCAAGGAGCAGCCCGCCTCTTGCGACGCGGCTTTGGCCAGTTCCGTCAGACGCGCGACCAACGGCCCGATCGGGTCGTCCAGCCCATGCCGGATTTCGACCTCGGCCACCGCGCTGTCGGGCACGATGTTCAGCGCGCGACCACCTGTCAGTCGACCGACATGAACCGTGGGATAGCTGATCTGTTCGTCGGCTCGACCCTTGGCCAGATCGTCCTGCCACCGCGCCATATCTCCGACAAAGCGCGCGGCCGGATGCAGCGCATTCACAAACCGCGGAGCAAGCGACGAATGGCCCGACTCTCCGTGAAACCGGACCCGAAGCCCGACCTTGCCCTTATGCGACACACCGACCTTCATGCCGGTCGGCTCTCCGACCACGACCAGTTCCGGACGCCCCAGTCGGCGTCGCAGATCGGGCATCATCTCGGCCAGACCCTTGCAGCCGACCTCTTCGTCATAGGACAGGACAAACCCCAGCGGGCGCGACACCGCGCTGCCCGCGCGCTCCATCGCGGCAAGCGCGCTGGCGACAAAGCCCTTCATGTCGGTCGTACCGCGCCCATACACGCGCGATCCGTCCCGCCCCAGCGTCCAAGGCGCGACGGTCCAATCCTGACCGTCCACCGGCACCACATCGCTGTGGCCCGACAGAATGATCCCCTCACCAGAGCCGCCCGTGCTGGCGAACAGGCCCGCCTTGGTTCCACAGCCCGAACCGCGCCGCCAGACCGTGCAGCCGGCGTCGCGCAGCAGCGTCTCTACCCAATCGATCAGATCAAGGTTGCTGGCCGAACTTACCGTTCTGAAGGCAACCAGCCGGTCCAGAATCTGCAGCGTGCGGGTCATCTATTCGTCGCCTGGCACGCCATAAGACGGCGCGGCCCGCGGATCGAGAGCCCGCTGGACATAGGCCGCTGCCTGCGGCTTGTAGACCTCCCACGCGGCGGCGACGGTCTCGATCGGGCAGTCCAGAGTCCAGTCGCAGCGCAAATCCACCAGCGGCCAGGACTGGGTGTCCGCGACCTTTATCCCGGCCGAATGGACAGGACCGGCTTCGCCACCTGCCGCAAGCCCCGCGCGTAACGCCGCGACGAGCCGGTCGGCCAAATGGCCCCGCGCCGCGTCGAAACCGGCAATCATTGCCGCAGGAACTGTGTCATTGGCCAAAAGGTTCCCGCCCGATGCCGCATTCAAACCCGTGGCCTGTGTCCAGATGCCCAAAGAGTTCGGTCCGGAATGAATTGAAGTATCACCTGAATTATCAATCGCAAGTACCTGACGATATTCGATAAACTTCGACTCTGCCCTGATGGTCGCGACGGCGTCTTTCGCCGTGCGACCCGCCTCTAACAGATCCAAAGCGCGCGGACCCAAGGTCGGATCGGTGACATTCTGGCTGGCGACCGCTCCGACACCTGCCCGCACGTATGAACAACGCGCCGCAACTGCCGGAGAAGACGAAGAAATTGCCACGCCGAACATGCCCGTGTCGGCGCAGCGGGCGACGATAGAAAAGGTCATCTCTGGTACCCTTCGGGGATCACGGCGGTGCCGTCGATTTCGACCAGCCATTCGGGCCGCGCCAAGGCGCTGACCACCAGACCGGTTGAAACCGGATGCACGCCTTTGATGTATTCGCCCATCGTCCTGTAGACGGACTCTCGGTGGCGGACATCGGTGATATAGACCACCACCTTGACCAGATGTTCCATGGATCCGCCTGCTTCTTCAATAAGTTGGCGGATGTTCTGCATCACCTTATGGGTCTGCTCGACCGGATCGTGGCTGGGCAGGTTCCGGGCGGTGTCCAGATCCTGCGGGCATTGCCCGCGCAGCCAGACCGTCTTGCCCCCTTGGGTCACGACCGCTTGGCACAGGTCGTTGTCCAGCCGCTGTTCGGGATAGGTGTCGCGGGTGTTGAATTTGCGGATGCGGGTATGGGCCATGTTGGGTCCTGTGAATGGGGCGTCAAAGGGTGCCGGCGTCGATCCGTTGACGCAGGTAGCGGGCAAAGTCGTAGTTGGGCCGCTCAAGGTGGCTGAGGTGTCCCGGTTCGGCCCGAGCGGACAGAAGACCACGATAGACCTTTTCGGTACAGCCACGGTCCTCAACATTAACTTTGTCCAGCAACGTCTTGAGATCTGTAAAGTTCTGATGCGCGTCGGCGTCGTTCCGATAGTCGTCCGACATGCCGCCTCCGAACCGGATGTGGACCTGACCGGGGCTGACGGGATGCAGGCTGAGATACCAGAAATAGCCGGGCGTCAGGGTGATCAGCAGGCTGGGGTAGATCGCCAGCAGAAACGTCGTGCGGCGTTCCTGTCCGGTCAGCCGATGGTTGTCGGGATGGGCCAGCGCGATGCGCAGCCGGTCGTCCTTGAGGATCGTGTGATAGTTGAACGCGGGCAGTCCCGGCGGGCAGACCATGTCTTCGAGCCGCGACAGGCCGCCGATGGTGCCCGCGTGGCAGACCGGCAGGTGGTAGCTCTCCATAAATTCTCGGCCAGCACCTTCCAGTTGGTGTCCCAGACATGTTCTTCGTAGAAGGTTTCGGTGTAGTTGGTCATGTCGTAGCCCGACACCATTGCCTCGACCTGCGCCAATTGCTGCGCGACAGGGGTAGCGTCGGGATCGAGCGTGACAAAGACCCAGCCCAGCCATTCTTCGCAGCGGATTTTCGGCAGGGCATAGTCCGACTTGCAGAAGGCGTCGTTCTGCTCCATCGCGGGCGCTCCGCGCAACGTGCCGTCCAGATTGTAGGTCCAGGCGTGATACGGGCAGACAATCGCGCGGGTGTTGCCGCGCCCCTCCAGCAGAGTGGACATCCGGTGGCGGCAGACGTTCGACATCGCAGCAAGCGCGCCGTCGCGGCCCCTGAGGACGATGAACGGCTCTCCGGCCAGGGTTCCGGTCACATAGTCCCCTGCCTGCGACAACGCATCGGCCCGCCCGACGCAGTACCAGTCGCGGCCAAAGATGTGGTCCAGCTCTGCTGCCAGAAAGGTGTCGGTGGTATAGACCGACCGCGGCATGGCGCGCGCGCGTTCAAAGGGGGCGTCGGTGTTCGCCCTAAGGTCCGCAATCGGATCCGGTCCGCTCCCGTCTGCCATGTCCTAGCCCTCTGCCCTGCCAGCCTGATAGGCCGCGTAGCTGCGTTGGATGCCGATCTGGTCGGCGATGTGTCGCGCGTCGTGCCAGACGCCCCAGATGAACGACGAGCCGCGCCGGGACAGCCACGGCAGCCCCACGAAATACAACCCCTGCACGGGCGTCACCCCGCGCTGGTGTCGCGGGCGGCCACGGTCGTCGAATACGTCGATGTCGATCCAGCCGAAATCAAGGTCATAGCCCGTCGCCCAAACAATGGCCGCGATGCCCTCGGCCCGCAGATCGACCGAGCCAAGCGGCTGGGTCACGCAATCGGGGTCGGGCGCAAAGACCCGCGCTTCGGGCTCTTCGGGCAGGTCCAGCCCGTTCGCGGCGGCATAGGCGTCGGCTTCGTCCAGCACGGACAGATAATTCGCGTCTCCGCGCGCGATATTGGCGGCCAGGTCCTGGCTGAAATGCAGGCTCTTGCCGTCAAAGCTTTCGGTCCGCCCGACCAATGTGATGCCCTGCCACGCGAGGTTGCGGAAATCGACCGTATGGCCGCCATGCGCCCCGCTCACCGCGATCGAGACATGTTCGGTGCCCGGCCTTGGCGCGGCGATGTCCCATTTGCCCAGCACGCCCAGCCACCAGCAATAATCCAACCCGCGATAGGCGCGCGGCGGCCGGTCATGTGGCCCAACCGACAGGAACACGCGGCGACCCGAGCGGCAAAGTTCATCGGCGATCTGCACGCCCGAGGCGCCTCCTCCGACCACCAGAACAGCGCCCGCGGGCAGCTGGTCGGGGTTGCGATAGTCGGCCGAGTGGATCTGGGTCAAGTCGTCCGTCGGGGGCACGATCGCGGGAATCGTCGGCTTTTGGAACGGGCCGGTGGCGACCACGACTCGGGCGGCCTCGACCTCTCCGGTCGAGGTGGTCGCGCGGAAACCGGGTCGATGGTCAAGCCGGGTCAACGCGGTGACCTCGACCCCGCATTCGACCGGCGCATCGATCATCCGGACGTAGTCTTCGAAATAGCTGGCGACAGAGTCCTTGTCGGGAAAGGCGTCGGCCCGAGTGGTCGGATAGTCCATTCCGGGAAAGCGGTCGTGCCAAGCGGGGCCGTTGGCCACCAGTGAATCCCACCGCCGCGACCGCCAGTGTTCCGCGATGCGGCCCCGTTCCAGCACCAGATGAGGCACCCCGCCCTTGGACAAATGTTCGCTCGTTGCGACGCCCGCCTGACCCGCGCCGATCACCAGCGTGTCGATCGTCCTCGTCGCCATGGCCGCTCCTTCTGTGGTCCGATCCGGTCACAGGCATAATGACCGAACAAAGGGTGCGGTCAAACGCCCAATGACCATCGGCCCCATTTCGGGGCAGGTCAGCCGGCGGGCGACAGAAGCCGGTCGATTTCGGCGTGAGCGGCGGACTCGGCACTGGCGCGGACCGGCCCGTAACCGCGGATTTCGGCGGTCTGCGCCATGACCTTAAGCCAGACGCTTCGGCTCTCGGGGGTCAGGTCGCGCTCCATCCGGTCGAGCAGATCGCAGACCCACGACAGGGTGCGGCGATGGCCGCGCGCCTCGGCGTGGTAGGCGAAGGGATTCAGCGCGGTGCCTCGCAGGGCACGGGCCGCCGACAACTCGGAACACACCTCTGACCCAAGGCCCAAAGGCCATTTTCTTTGGCCGCCCGCGCCCGTCCTTGCGCCACGCCAGCAACGGCGGGGCCAAGTGATAGGTCATCTTTCCGGCCGAAAAATTGCCCGTGACGTCGTCCGTAAATGACGGGGAAAGCATCAGGCGGGCGACTTCGAATTCGTCCTTATAGGCCATGAACCGGAACAGGGCCTTTGCCGCCAGCGTGGCAAGTTCGTCGTCCCGCAGGGCCGCGCGCAGGCGCCCGATCCGGTCGGTATAGCGGCGCGCATAGGCGGCGTTCTGGTAGCCTGTCAGATGGGCGGCCCGACGGGCGACGATCTGGTCCAGCGTTTCGACCTCTGCGGTCGGCTCGGCATATCCCGGCACCCGCGACGGATCAGAGGCCAGCGCGCGGCCCACGGCAAAGGCCAACCGGTTGCGGTCCACAGCCACCGCGTTCAGCACCATCGCGCGGTCCAGCGCCTCTTGCCCGACGGGAACCAGACCCTTTTGCCATGCGTAGCCCAGCATCATGACGTTGGCGAAAACGGCATCGCCGAACAGCGCCTCAGAGGCTTTATTGGCGTCGAACGAGGACAGGTTCTCTGCCCCGACGACCGATGCGATTTCTTGCCGGCGGGTCGCGACCATCAGATCGGCATCGCGCCGCAGAACCAGATCGCCGGTCGGCATTTCCGCAAGGTTCAGGACGACCTGCGTGCCCTTGCGATAATGCGGCGAGGCTTTCGGAGCCGAGGTCACAACCACATCGCAGCCGATCACCGCATCCGCCCCGCGCGGGTCGATCCTGACCTGATTGAGGGCGTCTTCGTCACGGGCCAGTCGGACATAGCTCAGCACCGTGCCGAATTTCTGGCTGAAGCCGGTGAAATCAAGCACCGAGGCGGCTTTGCCTTCGATATGCGCGGCCATCGAAATCAAAGCGCCGACGGTCACGACGCCGGTGCCTCCGACGCCGGTGACCAGCAGGTTAAAGGGTCGGCCCAGCGGGTCGGCGACGGGGCTGGGCAACCCGTCGGTCAACGGACCCAGTTCCAGATCGACCTGCGCCTTGCGCCGCTCTCCGCCTTCGATCGTCACGAAACTGGGGCAAAAGCCGTCAAGACAGGAAAAGTCCTTGTTACAGGTGCTTAGGTTCACTTTACGCTTGCGGCCAAGGGGGGTCTCTTTGGGTTCGACCGACAGGCAATTGGACGCGACCGAACAGTCGCCGCAGCCTTCGCAGACCAGATCGTTGATCACGGCGAACCGCTTGGGGTCCTCCATCTCGCCCCGCTTGCGGCGGCGGCGCTTTTCTGTGGCGCAGGTCTGTTCGTAGATCAGGACGCTGACACCTTTCACGTCGCGCAGGTCGCGCTGCAGGGCGTCCAGTTCGTCCCGATCGTGAAACGTCGTGCCAGCGGGGTAATCGCCGCGCCGGAACTTGCCGATGTCATCGGACACCAAAG
>JALQXR010000101.1:0-3276 GCA_023263105.1 Marivivens sp.
GAAAAACAGAAGCTGGGTATGGGTGTTGGCGACGAAGAGCGTGGTGACCACGTCCTCTTCCTTGGTCTGCATCGACGACAGCCCCTTGCCGCCGCGCCGTTGGCTGCGGAAATCGGCAAGCGGGGTGCGCTTAATATAGCCGCCCGAGGTCACGGTGACGACCATGTCCTCGCGCTCGATCAGGTCTTCGTCTTCCAGATCGCCAGCCCAGTCGGTGATGACCGTCCGGCGCGGCACGGCGAACTGGTCGCGGACTTCGCGCAGTTCGGCGGCGATGATCCCCATGATCCGTTCGCGGCTGGCAAGGATGGCAAGGTATTCCTTGATCTTGCCGGCAAGGTCCTGAAGCTCGTCCGTGACTTCCTTGACGCCGATCTGGGTCAGGCGCTGCAGGCGCAGGTCAAGGATCGCGCGGGCCTGCGTTTCGGACAGGTTGTAGGTGCCGTCGTCGTTCATCGTATGGGTCGGATCGTCGATCAGCCGGATGTAATCCGCGATGCTGGCGGCGGGCCAGCGGCGGGTCATCAGCTTTTCCCGGGCGTCGGCCGCATCGGCAGAGGACCGGATGGTCGCCACGACTTCGTCCACGTTCGACACGGCCACGGCCAGACCACAAAGGATATGGCTGCGTTCGCGGGCCTTGCGCAGTTCAAAGGCGGTCCGGCGGGCCACCACGTCTTCGCGGAAATCGATGAAGTTCGTCAGAAAGCTGCGCAGCGTCAGCGTTTCCGGACGCCCGCCGTTCAGCGCAAGCATGTTGCACCCGAAAGAGGTCTGCATCGGCGAAAAGCGGAACAGTTGGTTCAGGACCACATCGGGGGTCGCGTCGCGTTTCAGTTCGACCACGACACGGACACCGGCGCGGTCGCTTTCGTCCTGCACATGGGCGATGCCTTCGATCCGCTTGTCGCGGGCGGCTTCGGCGATCTTGTCGATCATCGATGCCTTGTTCACCTGATAGGGGATTTCGTCGACGATGATCGCCCAGCGGTCCTTGCGCAGTTCCTCGACGTGGGTCTTAGCGCGGATGACAACGCTGCCGCGCCCTTCAAGATAGGCTTTGCGCGCGCCGGACCGACCCATCAGCAGACCACCCGTCGGAAAGTCCGGACCGGGCACGTATTCGATCAGGTCCTCGGAGGACAGATCGGGGTTGTCGATCAGCGCCAGCGTGGCATCGATAACCTCGCCCAGATTGTGCGGCGGGATATTCGTCGCCATGCCGACCGCGATACCACCGGCCCCGTTGACCAGCATGTTCGGGAAACGGGCGGGCAGAACAGTCGGTTCGCGGTCCTTGCCGTCGTAGTTGTCCTGAAAATCGACGGTATCCTTGTCGATATCGGCCAAGAGGAAGGACGCAGGTTTGTCCATGCGGACTTCGGTATAGCGCATGGCGGCGGGGTTATCGCCGTCCATCGAGCCAAAGTTGCCCTGCCCATCCAGCAGCGGCAGCGACATCGAAAAGTCCTGCGCCATCCGGACCAAGGCGTCATAGATCGCGCTGTCGCCGTGGGGGTGGTACTTACCCATCACGTCGCCGACGGGACGGGCGGATTTGCGGTAGGATTTGTCGTGGCTGTTGCCCGTTTCATGCATCGCGTAAAGGATGCGGCGGTGCACCGGCTTCAGACCGTCGCGCAGGTCGGGGATCGCACGGCTGACAATCACGCTCATGGCGTAATCGAGGTAAGAGGTCTTCATCTCTTGGATGATCGAGACCGTGGGGCCGTGGTACTCCGGACGCTTTGGCGCGGAATCTTCTTCGTTTTCAGGGGTTTCCGGGGTGTCGTTCACGTTGTCCGCCTGTTTCTTGCCGGCTTCTATATCTAGCTCACCGAACTATACACGACCCCTCATATAGGGTGCAATGCGATAACGGACGGGCGCTGCCGCTGGGCAGAATCCGTCCGTTAATGCATTGTTTTAGATAGGTTTTATTTCGGCTTAGCTGGCGCGCTGCAGCATGCCGAACAAATCGCGCGGATCGTCGGGATCGGCCAGCATGTCGAGCTGCACGAAATAGGGCGTCCCGACGATTGCCTTGTGGACATAATAGAGCGCGCTGAAGTCCTCGATCGCGAAGCCCACACTGTCGAAAAGGGTGATCTGGCGGTCGCCGGTGCGGCCCTTGGCCTTGCCGGACATGACCTGCCACAGCTCGGTCACGGGGTGATCTTCGTCCAGCTGCTGGATTTCGCCTTCGATCCGCGTCTGGGGCGGATATTCCACAAAAATGTCCGAGCGGAGCAGGATGTCACGGTGCAATTCGGTCTTGCCCGGGCAGTCGCCGCCGATCGCGTTGATATGCACGCCGGGGCCGACCATGTTGTCGGTCAGGATCGTGGCGTATTGTTTGTCGGCGGTGCAGGTGGTGATGATCTGCGCGCCTTCCATTGCCTCTTCGCCGGATTTGCAGGGCACGACCTTGAGTCCGGACCCCGCAAGGTTCGCGGCACATTTTTCGGTGGCGGCGGGGTCGATGTCATAAAGCCGGACGGTGTCGATGCCGCAGACGGCCTTGAACGCGGTGCACTGGAATTCCGACTGCGCGCCATTGCCGATCATCGCCATCGTCGTCGCGCCCTTGGGGGCCAGGTGTTTGGCCGCAAGGGCCGACATCGCCGCCGTCCGCAGCGCGGTCAGCAGGGTCATTTCGGTCAGCAGGATGGGATACCCCGTCGCCACATCGGCCAAGAGCCCGAAGGCCGTGACCGTTTGCAGGCCCGACCGCGTGTTGCTGGGGTGACCGTTCACGTATTTGAAGCCGTAGTGCTCTCCGTCCGAGGTCGGCATCAGCTCGATCACGCCCACGTCCGAATGGCTGGCCACGCGCGGGGTCTTGTCGAACAACTCCCACCGCAGAAAGTCGCCTTCGATCTCGGCGGCGAGGTCGATCAGGACCTTTTCCAGCCCGATGTGATGGACCAGCCGCATCATGTCGGCGACAGAAACAAACGGGACGAGAGCTTTGCGGGAAGGCGGGGTCATCGGAGGCTCCTGGAAGCGGGGCGGGGTATCGGGAAAAGGGCCGGGGGCACGGGCCCCCGGGGTCGGCACAGTGTCGGCAGCTGCGGCGTCAGGCGTAGCTGCGTGTCGGACGGTCGAATACGCGGCGGCCAAGCAAAGAGGCGGTCAGATCCACCATCAGGCTTGCGGTTTTGCCACGGTCGTCAAGGAAAGGGTTCAGCTCTACCAGATCAAGCGACGAAACCAGCCCGCTGTCGCAGAGCATCTCCATCACCAGATGGCCTTCGCGGACAGTCGCGCCGCCCG
>JALQXR010000101.1:3286-7885 GCA_023263105.1 Marivivens sp.
GGAACCGTGGTTCCGACCGCAGGGGCAACCGACGGATCCAGAAAATCGACATCCAGCGAGACATGCAAAAGGCCGTTGGCCGCTTTGACATAGTCCAGGAACTCGGCCAGCGGTTTGCGGATACCGACTTCGTCGATGGTGCGCATGTCGACCAGCGTCGCGTCCCCTGCCTCGAGAGCGACACGTTCGGCGGTGTCGACCGACCGCAGACCGATCATGCCGACGTTTTCGACCGGAACGGTGGTCGTCAGTTTGGGGAAGGCGTCAAAGCCGTCTCGGCCCGTGACATAGGCGACGGGCGTGCCGTGCAGGTGGCCGCTTTCGGTGGTGTCGGGGGTGTGGAAATCGGTGTGCGCATCGACCCACAGGACAAACAGGGGGCGCCCGACCGCGGCTGCATGTTCGGCCATTCCGGCGACCGAACCCAGCGACAGCGCATGGTCGCCGCCCAGAAAGATCGGCAGGCCCTTGGGCGCCGAGTCCATAGCCGCAGCCATCAGCGTTTGGGTCCAGCCGACGTTCTCGGCCAGCTTATGGACCGCAGGATTGCGGGCAGGGGCGACGTCGACATCTGCGGGGGCAAGGTTGCCAAGGTCGGTGACGGTATGGCCAAGGGCGGTGATCGCCTCGGCCATGCCAGCGGTGCGATAGGCATCAGGGCCCATAAGGCAGCCGCGTCGACGCTTCCCGCAGTCGACCGGCGCGCCGATCAATATGCAATGTTGTTGTTTCATGGCCGGACTATTGCACAAAATGGCGCTGGAAAAAGAGAGCAAATCGTGCAAGTTGGACGCATAAGTTCCGAATTGGATAGATGTTATGGACGAATTGGATCAGGCGCTGTTGTCGGCTCTGAAACGGGACGGGCGGGCCAGCCTGTCCGAGCTTGCCGCCGACCTGAAGGTCACGCGCACAACCGTTCGGGCGCGGATGTCACGGCTTCGGCAGTCGGGCGAAATCGCGGGCTTTACCGTCTTGACGCGCAACGACGTGGCAACCAGCCCCGTTCGCGGTTTGATGATGCTAGAGATCGAAGGGCGCGGCACCGACAAGATCATCCAGCGCCTGTCGGGGATGGCTCAGGTGGTCGGCATCCACACCACCAACGGCACATGGGACCTGATCGTCGAGATCGGGACCGAAACGCTAGAGACGCTGGACGACGCGCTGTTCGCGATCCGCAGACTAGAAGGTGTCACACGTTCGGAAACCAACCTGCTGCTGTCGACACGCCGCGCCACACGGCGCTAGATACGGCACCCGACGCAGCACCCGATACCCGAAACGCCGCTTGGCTCAGGACTTGCGCAGCGCCGACACCCAGATCGCGACCAGAGCGACCGAAAACAGCGCGTTCCAACCGGGCATAGAGATCAACAGGAATTCCCAGCTGACCTGATCGCACATGATCAGTTTCGGTCCGCCCGTCGCCAAGAGGTCCGTGCCCGACAGCCCGTCAAGCCCGCCATTCCCCGTGCAACTGCTGGGACCGTCCCACCATTTCTTTTCGACGCCCACGTGAAACGCGCCAATCGATGCCGTGGTCAACGCAGCCAGCGCACCCAACGCAGGCATCAACCGCCCCGCAACGAACAGACCCGCGGCACCGATCACGACCGCCGCGAAATGCGGCCAGCGCTGCCACAGGCACATCTGGCAGGGCAGGTAGCCAAGCGCTTGGAATGTATAGGCTCCGATCAGCAGCGCGGCCGAGCCTCCGGCTGCGAGCAGAATGGTCTGGTTGCGCGTCATAGGTACTTCACCACGTAGAATCCGCCGATGAGAAGCGCACAGAACAGGGCGAACATCAACCCGAGCCGCTTTTCGATAAAGTCACGGATAGGGGCCCCGAATTTCCACAGCAAAGCCGCAACGATAAAGAACCGCAGCGCCCGCGCGATGATCGCGGCGACCGTGAACACGATCAGGTTCAGGCCGGTCGCTCCGCTGGCGATCGTGATGACCTTGAACGGAAAGGGTGTGACGCCCGCGATCAGAACCGCCCATGCCCCCCATTCGTTATAGCGTTGGGCGAATTGGTCGAAGTAATCGGCCTTGCCGTAGAATTCCAGAACCGGCCTGCCGACCGCGTCGAACAGACCCCAACCGATGTAATATCCCAGCAGCCCGCCAAGCACCGACGCCACCGTCGCCACCGACGCAATCAGGAACGCGCGCCTCGGAGCGGCGATGATCATCGGAATCATCAGCACATCGGGCGGAATCGGAAAGACCGAGGACTCGATGAACGCAACAATCGCCAGCGCCCACAAAGCCTTGGGGTGATTGGCAAGCGAAATGGTCCAGTCATAAAGCGCGCGGATCATCGGATCCTCCTATCGGCGAAATCTGTCGCGCCTCTTAGCGCACAGGTAGCTAGGGGCGGTCAACTCGTCCTAGCCTAAAGGAGGGCAGTTGACGCCAAATGCGCCTACCGCTAGACGGGCATTCGTGTGCCGCCGGTGTGGCGGAATGGTAGACGCAGCGGATTCAAAATCCGCCGATGGCAACATCGTGAGAGTTCGAATCTCTCCACCGGCACCACTTATTCTCTGACCCGCACTGACGAACCTGTAGCGGACGAACCCGCCCCGACCGACGCGGGCGACCCTGCGGCCCTTTGGGGTGGGGTCGGGCCCGCGGACTGGCCCGCCGTGCCACGTGCGCTCGCTAAGCCTCCGGCTGCGGCCCAAGGCTGGCCTGAAACTTTGCCCTGACATCGGTAAGGAACGGTCCATAGGGCCGCAACACCGGCACCAGACCCGCCAAAAATATCCCGTTGTCGCACAATTGAATAGCGAGCCGGGGCGAGGCGCCGACATCGTCCTTGCCCAGAATGCGGGACATTCCCAGCCAGCCGCGCTTTGCGACCTCGGACCGGATCAGCCTTAGCCGCTGGACGATATGGATCGTCGAAAAGACCGCGATATAGTCCATTTCCTCGGCGCTGTGACGCCCATAGGGCCGTGCCGCGTCTTCGACGACGGTCATCATCTCTTGTGCCGGAACCGGCCAGACTTCGTCCCCGATCAGCCAGCCAAAGTCCTCTCCGCCGTGGCGGGTGCCAGCGAATTCGAAATCGAACCACCGCAACCGCCCCGCCGGATCGACGGCAGCATTGCCGGACCGGCAGTCCCATTTCACAAAGCGGGTCCGGTCGGGCGACAGCGCGTCGATCAGGGCGGGCCGGTCCAGCGCCGGTGCAATCAACCCCAGCCCCGAGGCCAACCTTTCGTCGCCACCGACCGCGGACGCAAGCCATCCCTGACTGGCCCCCAACCGGTCCAGAGTCCGGTCCAGACCGGCCTTTGCGCCTGCCTCCTGAATATCAAAAATACCCTCGACCGCGGCACGCGCAAAAGCCAGCTGGTCCTTGGGCGTTGCGCCGTTGACGACCTGCGAAAGCCGGCTGGTTCCGACGTCTTCCTGAAAATACCAATCGCCCGCCTGACCCAATAGTTTTGGCAGAGCGCCCGAGTAAGGCGACAGTGACGCCAGAACATGGACCTCATGCGCTCCGGCTCCGGAAACGCCGCGCCGCGTGGCGATCACGGTGGCCTCGCTCAGGTGCAGGCGCAAGCTCTCCCGCTTCCGACCACCCGGTGCCGAGACCTTCAGGACCCGCGCCCCAAGCGTCGCTTCTGCCGCGCGGACCAGACTGGCGACTTCGGTCTTGGACAGTTCTTTGCGGGCCATGACGTTCCCATTGTTCGGAGCGTCCGACAGACCGGACCGATCACGGGGACTCCATGTCGAATCATCGATTCGTGCAACCCGTCGGACCAACGAAAAGTGACGAAATCATGCCGAAATCGGGATTAAGGGCGGTTCTGTCCCTATAGATCTTCACGCATAGGGCGAACACCTTCTGGCAATGAGGAAACAATCATCAAAGCCCGTCTCAATTGTCTGCAGGACGTTACGAAACAAGCCGGATTTATGGCCCGATGGCGAAATAAGTTTGCCTCAGAAGCCGCAATAACGAATTCTTAGGGCGGGGATGTTTTGCATGGACTTGGAGTAAAACTCGGTCGTGCACGACTTATTTGAAATTTTTGGTGGGTCAGGGTTTGGCCCGTGCATTGCCTTTTGGGGAACGTGATGACGACTGGAACCGGTAAAGACGCTGTAAACACCGAATCGACCGACTATTTTGCCGGCGGTAAGACCTATGGTGGCTCTGCCGGATCGGGTACCGGAGGCACTGGCGGAACCGGAGGAACCAAGGGCACTGGTGGAACCGGTGGCACTGGCGGCACTGGCGGAACTGGTGGAACCAAGGGCACTGGCGGCACTGGCGGCACCGGAGGCACTGGCGGAACTGGTGGAACCAAAGGTACCGGTGGCACCGGCGGCACTGGTGGGACCGGTGGCACTGGCGGAACCGGTGGAACCGGAGGCACTGATGGAACCGGAGGCACAGGCGGAACCGGTGGAACCAAGGGCACTGGTGGGACCGGCGGCACTGGCGGAACCAAGGGCACCGGCGGCACCGGTGGAACCGGAGGCACTGGCGGCACTGGCGGGACCAAGGGTACCGGTGGACCCGGAGGCACCGGTGGAACCGGAGGCACTGGCGGAACCGGCGGCACGGATCCG
>JALQXR010000102.1 GCA_023263105.1 Marivivens sp.
ATTTGGTCGGCGCTGCACCGAATTTGGCGACATCGAAACCGCCCACGACTTCGTCCACCGAAGCCCGCAGTTCGACCGGATCAGCCGAGCCAAGACGTGCCATCAGCGACAGGATCGCCATCGGCTCGATCCCCTGTTTGCGCAGATCGCGCAGTGACAGGTTGCCCAGACGCTTGGACAGCTTTTCGCCGTCCGGACCGGTCAGCAGCGAATGGTGCGCGAACCGAGGCGCGGTGCCGCCCAGCGCTTCGATGATCTGGATCTGGGTCGCGGTGTTGGTCACGTGGTCCGAGCCGCGCACAATATCTGTCACGCCGAATTCCACGTCATCGACGACGCTGGCGAATGTATACAGGATCTGGCCGGATTCCTTGATCAGGACCGGATCAGAGACGCTGGCCGCGTCGATGGAAATGTCGCCAAGGATCCCGTCGGTCCATTCGATCCGCTCCAGATCGAGCTTGAAACGCCAGTGACTCCCGCCGCGTTCTTCGCGCAGGCGGTCCTTTTCAGCCTCGGACAGGTTCAGCGCGGCGCGGTCATAGACCGGCGGCTTGCCCATGTTCAGTTGCTTCTTGCGCTTGAGGTCCAGCTCGGTCGGTGTCTCGAAACACTCGTACAGGCGGCCCATCGCGATCAGTTGGTCCTTTGCGGCAAGGTATTTGTCCATCCGCGCGGACTGCTGTTCGACACGATCCCACGACAGGCCAAGCCAGGTCAGGTCTTCCTTGATGCCTTCGATATATTCCGGCTTCGAACGTTCCTGATCCGTGTCGTCGATCCGCAGAATGAACGTCCCGCCGTTTTGCCGCGAAATGGCATAGTTCATCAAAGCGGCACGCAGGTTGCCGATATGAAGCCAGCCAGTGGGCGACGGTGCAAAACGGGTGATGGTCATTTCTTGTCTCCAATACGCGGGGATGCTCTTTCATACCCTTGGTGTTTTGTCCATATGACGCCCATGGATTACACAGCCCCCACCTGCGACGAGATCGAAGAAATCGCCCGCCGCACCGTCGCCCGCTTTCCCCATGCCTTCCGTGGGCTGGCGCAGATGGTATCGATCCGCGTCACCGATTTCGCCTCTGACGACCTGCTGTCCGAAATGCAGATGCAGCCCTTTGAGCTCACCGGCCTGTATGACGGCATTCCGATGACCGAAAAGTCGAATTTCGACCAGCCGATGGCCCCCAATACCGTCTGGCTGTTCCGCCGCCCGATCCTGGATGAATGGGCAGAGCGCGGGGATGTGTCGCTGAAAGCGCTGATCGCCCATGTGACGGTTCATGAATTCGCCCACCATTTCGGGTGGAGCGACGAGGACATCGCCGCGATCGACCAGTGGTGGACCTGACCGCCCGCGTCATCCCCCCGCGCACGAATCCGCCGACCGGACTTGGCAAAGCCCCCGCGCTGTGTATGTTAGCGCCAACAGCCGAAGGCCCGCCGAGGACTCAATATGCCGGACCAAAAGTCGTCGATCCTGACCGTCACCCTGAATCCCGCTCTCGACATCGCGACGAGCGTGGATCACGTCGTGCCGGGCGTAAAGCTTCGCTGCTCGCAGCCGCAGACCGATCCGGGCGGTGGCGGTATCAACGTCGCCCGCGCGGTGCAGTTGTTGGGCGGTCGCGCCAAAGCCTTTGTCGCCCTTGGTGGTGACACCGGCCAGTCGCTGCGCAACCTTCTGGAAAACTTCGACATGGACCTTTGCGTCTATGACGCACCGGGCGAAACCCGCCAAAGCATCGCCGTGACCGACCTGAGCATCCGAGACCAGTTCCGGTTCATGTTGCCCGGGCCGCATTGGAAATTCGAACACATCGAAGAAGTCACCGAAGCGATCCATGCCGCGACGCCCCGCGACGGATATGTGGTTCTGTCGGGCTCGGGGCCTTCGGGATCGCGGGCCGATCTGTATTCTCGCATCTGCGGAACACTTAGCGACACAGGCGCCAAAGTCATTGTCGACACGTCCGGTCCGGCGCTGACGCTGCTTGCGCTTGGTCAGATGAGCCCGCCTTTCGTGCTGCGCATGGATCAGGCCGAGGCCGAGGGCCTGACCCGCTACGCCCTTCCCCGCCGCGAAGATACCGCCGACTTTGCCTCTGAACTGGTGCAACGCGGTGCCGCCGAGGTGGTGATCGTTGCCCGCGGGGCGGACGGTTCGGTCGTTGCCACGTCCGACCACCGCCTGCACGTCTCTGCCGCGGATGTTCAGGTCAAAAGTCGCGTCGGCGCTGGCGACAGCTTTGTCGGCGGGTTCACCTATGCGCTCGCCTCTGGCCTGTCGATCGACGAAGCCATGGTCTGGGGATCGGCTGCGGCCTCGGCTGCGGTCATGACCGACGGGACCGAACTGTGCCGCCGCGAAGACGCCGAGCGCCTGCGAAACCTGTCCCCGATCGAGCGTATCTGACCCTAGCTCGGGCTGACCGGATAGGTCTTGGCCAGGTCATCCAGACCGGCCCTGACCAGTTCCTCCAGAACGGACATGTCGATGTCCGACAGCTTGTTAAGGTAGAGGCAACTCTTACCCATCTTATACTTGCCCAGCCGGTCAAGGATCGGGCCAAAGTCCGTGTATCCCGGCATGATATAGACCACGAGGTTCGCCTTTCTCGGGCTGAAACCAGTGGCAAGGTATTCGCCTCCGTGACCGGAGTCGTATTTGTAGGCGTATTTGCCATAGCCCACGATGCTGGGGCCCCACATGTGCGGCTCCCAACCTGTCACTCGGCGGAAGAGGTCGTTCAGTTCCAAAGCGTCGGCGCGTCGTTGCGGGTGGTCCACCGCCTGGATGAAGTCCAGCGGTTCGACCGCAGTCACCTTTGTCTTGATCTCGGCCATGAAAGCCTCCGGCGGTTGGCGTCGTGATCATTCTACTCCAGCCAGAGGGGCGCACAACAGAAAGGGGCGCGCACCGTGGTGCCCGCCCCCCCGTTTCTGCTGACCGTGGTAAGACGGTGGCAATCAGGCCGCGTCGGCCCGCGCCAAATCGGCACCGACCAGCCGTGCGGTCACTTCGACCAGACGGGTTGCCTGATGCGCGACCGACCGGCGGCCGACTTCGGACAAGGCGCCCGGAGTGGTGCTGAAGCCGTATGGATTACCGCCATCTTCGAACTTTACCGCATCGGTATATCCCGGAGCGACGATGATCATGCCCATGTGCATGGTGGTCACGTAAAGCTGCTGGATCGCGCCTTCGGTGCCGCCGTTGGGGTTCTGGGCAGAGGCGGTCGCGGTGACGGTTTTGTTCGCCAGCGCACCTTTCTGCCACAGCGGGCCAAGTGTATCGAGCCATGCGCGCGTCTGGCTGGCCATGCCGCCGAAGCGGGTGGGCGAGGACACGAAAATGCCGTCGGCCCATGTCAGATCGTCATGGCTGACAACGGGAATGTCATGGGCGCGGTCGGCCTGAGCCTTCCACCCTTCTTGCGACGCAACTACCTGAGCGGGCGCGGTTTCCGGGATGCGGCGCAGACGCACTTGGGCGCCGGCGGCTTCGGCGGCCTCGACGGCGGCTTGGGCGACGCCATGGTTGGTGCCATAGGTGGAATAGAAGACGATGGTGATCTTGGGACTGGTCATGGCCTGCTCCTGAATGACTTTGATGATCGTCAGATAAGCAGTCCGGTCAGCCCTGTCTTTGGACATTCCCGCGTGGGTTCTGTGCGCCAACGCAGGTTGAATTCGCGACCTGTCGATTACCGGAATGCCGGTCCGTGCGCCCAAGTTGTCAGCGAAAAGCGTTCGCCCGACGTGACGGGCGTCACGCGGTGCAGCATGTAGGACGGAAAGAACGTGACCGCCCCGCGTCGCTGGTCTGCGGCAATGACCGAATTCGACGGCATCAGTTCAAGAAGCCCGCCGGTATAGTCCGACGGCTCGGACATCTGGATAACCATCGTCAGTTTCCGCTGGCGGGCCAACAGCCCTTCGCCGATGTCCGAATGCCAGTCGAAATGACCTTTGCGCTCGGCGCCGTAGCGGGCGACCTGAGGGCTTTCCGCGAATTCGCGGATTTCAAAATCGAAGACTTCGCGATTGGCCACGCGGACAGCGTCGATGATGCGGTTCATGACCCAGTCGGTGCCTTCGACATCATCGAGCCAGACCAGATCGGCGCGCCGGATGTCATGGTCCTTTGCCAACCCAACCAGACGCGCGTCCTGACTTTCGGCGTCGCGGGCGATCCCGACGATGACGTCACATTCGGCGGGGGTGAAAGCGTCGGGGATTGTGTGGACAGTTATCACGTGCAGACACTCCAAAGGCGTGGCGCCTAATGGGGCCACTTTGCGCTCCGGTCAAGTGCCGCCGGGGGTCAGCCTTCGTCGCGCCAGCGATTGACGATGGGATAGCGGCGGTCGAGCCAGAACGCCCTTTTTGACAGCCGTGTTCCCGGGGCCGATTGGAACCGCTTGTATTCGCTGATGTAGAGCAGGTGCTCGACCCGCTTGACCGTCGCGCGGTCGTAGCCCGCCGCCACGCAGTCCGCGACGCTGGCTTCGCGGTCCACCAATAGATCGAGTATGCCATCCAGCACATCGTAGGGCGGCAGGCTGTCTTCGTCCTTTTGGTCTAGGCGCAGCTCTGCCGAGGGCGGCTTAGAGATGATCCGCTCGGGGATCACGACGCCGGCGGGGCCGTTCATCCAATCCCTGTGGGTTTCATTGCGCCAGCGGGCCGTTTCAAAGACTCGGGTCTTGTACATGTCCTTGATCGGATTGTAGCCGCCCGCCATGTCGCCATAGATCGTGGCGTAGCCGACCGCGACTTCGGATTTATTGCCGGTCGTCAGCAGCATTTCACCGAATTTATTTGACTGCGCCATAAGCAAGAGGCCGCGCAGGCGCGACTGGATGTTTTCTTCGGTCAGGTCGGGCGCGAGCCCCGCGAAAAGAGGCGCAAGCGCGTCCGTCACCGCAGCGCGGGGTGCCGCGATCGACACCTCGTCCAGTCGGCAACCCAGTGCCTTGGCGCAGGCGGCTGCGTCTTCGAGCGAATGGCTGGACGTGTATTCCGACGGCAGCATGACACAGCGCACGTTCTGGGCGCCCAGAGCGTCGGTAGCAATGGCAGCCACGATCGCGCTGTCGATCCCGCCCGAAAGCCCAAGAAGGACCTTTTGGAACCCTGTCTTTTTCATATAGTCGCGCAATGCCAGAACCATCGCGTGATAGTCCTGTTCGACCAGAGCCGGATAGCTTTCGCGCGCGCCTTCGACCGCGGCCCAACCCGATCCGGACCGCACGAAATCGACATGCGCGATCGCTTCGTCGAACATCGGAAGCTGGATCGCCAGTTTACCGCCCGGATTCAGGACAAATGTCCCGCCGTCAAAGACCTGATCGTCCTGCCCTCCCACAAGGTTCAGGTAGACCAGCGGCACATCGTTTTCGATCACGCGGCTGACCATAGTGTTCACGCGCTTTTCAATCTTGCCGCGATAGTAGGGCGATCCGTTGGGGACGAGGATCATCTCTGCCCCGCTTTCGACAGCGGCTTCGCAGACATCGGGGTACCACGCGTCTTCGCAGATCGGTGTTGCGATACGCAGAGGACCGGCGTCGAAGGGACCCTGAAGCGGCCCGCGCCGGAACTGGCGCACTTCGTCGAAAACATCGTAGTTCGGCAGGTAATGCTTGATCTTGGTGGCGATCACCTTGCCGCCCTTGCAGATGTGATAGGCATTGCCCAGACGTCCGTCCGTCAGCGCCGGTCCGCCGATCGACAGGATCGGGCCATCCGCACAGTCGCGGGCCAGAGACTCGATCACCGCGATGGCGTCGCGGTGGAAGGCGGGCTTCATCACCAGATCCTGCGTGGAATAGCCCGTGATGAACATTTCCGGCAGCGCCACCATGTCCGATCCGGCTGCCTTCGCCTGTTCCCAAGCCGCGCGCGCTTTGGCGGCGTTGCCTTTCAGGTCGCCAACTGTGGCGTTCAACTGGGCGAGCGTGATGCGGAAACGGTCGGTCATCTGGTCCTCGGATCTTTGCCGCATCATGTAGCAGATCACCGCCCAAGGAAAAGGTGAATACCTTCACCACGCTAAGGCGTTGCCGGATGGTGGAGGCTCTATTAGTGTCGGTCACGCTAATACTGAGGGTGGGACAGGATGACTGTGAATCGGGCTGGCTACGTCATTTTCGGGGCAATGATTGCCTTGGCGACGCCTTTGGCTGCGCAAACTGTGCAGACGAAACAATATGATGACGGCGGAGTCTACGAAGGCTCTTTCCTAAACGGACGGCAGCACGGCATCGGAACCTACCGCCTGCCGAACGGCTATGAATATTCTGGTGAATGGTTCGAAGGCGAAATCCGCGGTCAGGGGACCGCGCGCTTTCCCAACGGCTCGGTCTACGAAGGCTTGTTTGCCGCGGGCAAACCGCATGGCACCGGCAAGATCACTTTTGCAGACGGTGGCACCTACGAAGGCGACTGGGTCGAAGGCAATATCACCGGTCAGGGCATCGCCGTATATGCGAATGGCGTGGTCTATCAGGGCGAATTCCGCAACGCGATGCACCACGGCATCGGCACCATGACCAGCCCCAACGGCTATTCCTACACCGGACCTTGGGTCAACGGCGAGAAAGAGGGTCAGGGCACGATCACCTATCCCGACGGCGCTGTTTATGTCGGCAACCTCGCCAGTGATGAACGCGCAGGCGAAGGCAAACTGACGATGCCGGACGGCCTGATCTACGAAGGCACTTGGGTCAACGGCCAGATCGAAGGTCAGGGCCGCCTGATCCAGCCCAACGGCGACATCTACGAAGGCGCACTGGTCGCGGGCCGCCGTCAGGGGATCGGCACCGTCACTTACGCAAACGGAGACGTCTACCAAGGCGCCTTCCAGAACGACAAACGCCACGGTCAGGGCAGCTTTCGCGGGATCGACGGCTACAGCTATGTCGGCTCTTGGGTCAATGGCATGATCGAAGGCACGGGTCAGGTCACCTATCCCGACGGCTCGGTCTATAACGGCGAATTCAAGGCCGACCTTGCCGACGGCAATGGCAAAATCACCTATGCCGACGGCTCGACCTATGACGGCCAGTGGGTCGCAGGGGTCATCAACGGACGGGGCGTCGCAACCTATGCCAACGGCATCGTCTATGACGGAGAGTTCCTGAACGCCAAGAACCACGGCCAAGGGACGATGACCTATGCCGATGGCTATACCTACACCGGCGAGTGGGAAGACGGACAGCGCAACGGCACCGGCACGGCGACCTATGCCGACGGCACCGTCTACGAAGGCGATTTCCTTAACGGCCAGCGCCACGGACGCGGCAAGATCACCATGCCCGACGGGTTTATCTACGACGGCGACTGGGCGAACGGGGAAATCTCGGGACAGGGTGTCGCGACCTACGCCAATGGCGATATCTACGAAGGCACCTTTGTCGCGGGCCGCCGCCAAGGCGATGGGACCATGCGCTATGCCTCGGGCGAATCTGTCTCTGGCGAATGGCAGGACGGCGCGCTGGTCGATGACGGCGCGGACGCCCAGACTGCCCCGACGGAAGGCGCAGGCAACTGATCTGTCGCCACAGGACCGATTGCCCGCGTATCTTAGCCAAATGGCGCTCTTCGGAGCGCCATTTTCGCTTTTACTCCCCGAACCGCTGACTATAGTCCCAAGCCATGCACAGCGTGAACAACAATGTGACCTGCCAGCACGGGGCCGATTTCGGCCTCGGCATTCTGCTGCTCCTTAGCCGCCTCTGAGCGTGCCATTCGGCGCGACCGCTCAGAGGAGGACAGCGCGCCGGATCAAAGCTAAGGACAACTAAGGAACAGACCAATGACCAAAGATCGTGTGTTGATTTTCGACACCACGTTGCGTGACGGTGAAC
>JALQXR010000103.1 GCA_023263105.1 Marivivens sp.
GTTCCTTTTGGCCTTTGCCGACAGTCGTCCCAGAATTCTGAAAACGCTGGTCAAGACAGCGTCGGTTGCTCTTTTGGCGGTGGCTGCGCATCTGGCGGGCGGGCCGGGCCTGCTGGTGGTTGCGCTGGGTTTCGGAGCGGCTGGCGACGCCTTCCTGTCGGCTCCGGGTAAGGGGCCGTTTCTGACCGGCGTGGCGGCCTTTGCGGTGTCACATGTGGCCTATATCGCGCTGTTTATGGGACTGGGCGCGGTGCCGACCTTTCTGACGGCTTGGCCGGTGGCGATCTACGGGATCGTCATGTTGCGCCAGCTTTGGGGTCCGTCGGGGGCGATGCGCCTGCCTGTGATGATCTATGTTGTCATCATCTCGGTCATGGGGATGAGCGCGCTGATGCTGCCCGACCCCTATAAACTGGCAATCATCGCGGCGTTTCTGTTCGTCGTTTCGGACAGTATCCTGTCGAAACTGCTGTTTGTCTGGCCCGAAAACCACCGCGCGCGGCGCTGGGCGCCCTATGCGGTTTGGGTGACATATTGGGCCGCGCAGGCCGGTTTCGCTTGGGTCTTCGCATTGTCTTCGGTCATCTGACCCCTTTCCACTGGGGGATTTGACTATTAGGTCGGGGTAACAGTCACCCGAGGGATCCGCGAACCATGTCGTTCTTCAAGAAGCTCAAGGACCGTCTGCTTAAATCCTCGTCCAAGATCGACGAGGGTCTGGAAGCGATTGTGGGCGATACCGCCGACGACGATCAGGACGATCAGCCAGAGGCAGAACCCCAAGGGTCCAAGGTCGCCGACATCCCCGAGGCCGCAGCGCCCGCACCCGAGGCTCCGGCCCAGCCCAAGCCCGAGGCGGGACCCGAGCGCGCGCCAGAGCCCGCAGCCGCGCCAGAACGCGCGGCAGAGCCCGCGCCAGAGCCTATCCGTAAACCCCAATCCGAGCCCGCCGCCAAACCGGTGGCACCCAAACCGGCCGCCTCGGCGCCGGTGGCTCCGGCAGCCCAGCCGACCGCCAAACCGGCCGAGCCGGTCGCGGCGCCTAACGCGGCTCCGAAAAAGGGACTCGTCAGCCGATTGATGGGTCGTGGCGATGCGGCGCCCGTCGCTCGGCGGACGCTGGACGACGACATGGTCGAGGAACTGGAAGAGCTGCTGATCACCACCGACATGGGGGTCGACACCGCCATGCGCGTGACCGCCAACATGGCGGCAGGGCGCTTGGGCAAAAAGCTGTCGGTGCAGGAAATCAAGGACCTGCTGGCCGCTGAAATCGCAAGGATCATGGAGCCGGTGGCCCGTCCGCTGCCGCTTTATGCAAAGTCGCCGCAGGTCGTTCTGGTGGTCGGTGTCAACGGCGCGGGAAAGACGACCACCATTGGCAAGCTGGCCAGCCAATTGCGCGGTGCAGGCAAGAAGGTCGTGATCGCGGCAGGTGACACGTTCCGCGCCGCGGCGGTCGAGCAGCTTCAGGTCTGGGGCGAACGCGCCGGAGTGCCGGTGATGACCGCGCCCGAAGGCTCGGACCCCGCAAGCCTTGCCTTTGACGCCATGGGCCGCGCGCAGGCCGACGGGGCCGACATCCTGATGATCGACACCGCGGGCCGTTTGCAGAACCGTCAGGACTTGATGGAAGAACTGGCCAAGATCGTCCGCGTCATCCGCAAAAAGGACCCCGACGCGCCGCACAACACCCTTTTGGTGCTGGATGCGACCACGGGGCAGAATGCGCTCAATCAGGTCGAGACCTTCCAGAAGCTTGCCGATGTGTCGGGTCTGGTCATGACAAAGCTGGACGGAACCGCGCGTGGCGGGGTTCTGGTGGCGCTGGCGGACCGGTTCGGCCTGCCCATCCATGCAATCGGCGTGGGTGAGCAGATCGACGATCTTTCGCCGTTCGATCCCGAAGAATTCGCCGCAGCGCTGGTCGGTCGGGTCTGACCGGCAGCATGGGGGACTGGCTCGTCTCGATTGCCGGAACGCCGCAAGGGGCCACTCTGGCCACGCTGCTGGCCTTGGTTTCGGCGGTGGCGCATGCGGTCTTCGGAGCGCTGCAAAAGGGGCGGCATGATCCGTTCGTCGCGCGGGCGTCGATCGATTTCTGGATTGTCGTGATCTCTGCCCCCGTGGCGTTGTTTCTGGTGCCTTGGCCCAATGCGACCACGGCGATGATCCTTGCTGGCGCGGTGGTGATCCATTTCGGATACAAGGTGACGGTGGCGCTGGCCTATCAACGGGCCGCCTATACGGTGGTCTATCCGGTGATCCGCGGCACCGGCCCCTTGATGACCGTGATGGGCGCGACCGTCCTGTTTTTCGAACATTTTACGCTGCAGCAATGGCTGGGAGTTGGCTGTCTGTCGATCGCGATGTTGCTGCTTGCGGCGCGCAACTACACCGAGGAACGGATCGACCGCAAAGGCCTGATGATCGGACTGGCTTGGGCGGTTCTGGGCGGCGTCTTTGTGGCGCTCTATACCGTGTACGACGCCTTTGGGATCCGTCAGACAGCCAACCCGTTCACCTTTCTGGCGTGGTTCTTCTTTGTGACGGCGATCGACTTTCCCTTGCTTGCGCTTTGGCGGTCTCGGACCTTGGGCAGGCCGGATGACATCGGCCACCTGATGTGGCGCGGGATCGCGGGCGCTGTGATCGCTTGGATCAGCTTTGGCGGCGTCATGCTGGCCACGCGGCTGGACAAGGTCGGAGAGGCCGCCGTCCTGCGCGAGACCTCGCCCGTGTTTGCTGCCTTGATCGGGTGGTTCATCTTGGGCGAAAAGGTGGGGCCGCGCAGGCTCGTGCTGATGGGTATGATCGCGCTCGGTGCGATTATTGTTGAAACAGGAGGCTAGGCACATGGCCGGCAAAGAGATCAGTCAGAAACTCAAGACCGCGCTCGAACTGGGGCCGGTGCTTTTGTTCTTCGTCGGCTATTTCGTGTTCCGCGGGGACGACATCGTGATCGGGGGGGAAAGCTATAAGCCGTTCATCGTGCTGACGGCGGCATTTGTCCCCTTGTTGCTGATCTCGATCGGAGTGCTGTGGCGGCTCACCGGCAAAGTCAGCCGGATGCAGGTGCTGACCGCGGTGCTGGTCATCGTCTTTGGCGGGCTGACCGTGTGGTTCAACGACGAGCGGTTCTTCAAGATGAAGCCGACCGTGATCTACCTGTTCTTCGCGGGGGCCCTGGGCTTGGGCCTGCTGCGCGGGCAATCCTATCTGGCCTATGTCATGGAAAACCTCCTGCCGCTGAAACACGAAGGCTGGATGATCCTGACAAAGCGCTTTGCCCTGTTTTTCCTGAGCCTCGCGATACTGAACGAAGTCATCTGGCGATTCATGTCCACCGGCACTTGGGTCAGTTTCAAGACCTTTGGCCTGCCGGTTCTGATCATCGGGTTCATGTTCGCCCAGGGCCGGTTGTTCGAAGCATTCGGCATCGACGAGGACGACGAAGGATCCGGCGCGGCTTGACCTTGGGCCGCGGCCTGCGATAATTGGAACCCGTGGCGATTTGTACCGGATTGCGGGCCACGTTAAACATGCCGCTAAAAGGGTGAGGGCCACGCGCCCCGACGCCTTTTCCGGTGTCGGGGTTTTTTGTTGGCCGAAGGGGTGCCAGAGAATGAGCGACACGAACAAAGCAAAATGGGCCCGCCGGACGCGGGCTGTCCACGCGGGCACCCGCCGGAGCCAGTACAACGAAGTCAGCGAGGCGATCTTTCTGACCCAAGGCTTCGTCTATGACAGCGCCGAACAGGCCGAGGCGCGGTTCCTGAAGGCGGGCGACGACGAATTCATCTATGCCAGATACGGCAACCCGACCGTCCGCATGTTCGAAGACCGCATCGCCGCGCTGGAAGGCGCAGAGGATGCTTTTGCCACCGCCAGCGGTATGGCGGCGGTCAATGGCGCGCTGACGTCGATGCTGCGGTCCGGCGACCATGTGGTGTCGTCGCGCGCTTTGTTCGGCTCGTGTCTTTATATTCTGGAAGAGGTGCTGACCCGCTACGGGGTCGAGGTCACCTTTGTCGACGGCACCGATCTGGACCAGTGGCGCGCGGCCGTCCGGCCCGACACGAAAGCCGTCTTTTTCGAAAGCATCTCGAACCCGACGCTGCAGGTGATCGATATCGCGGCGGTGTCGAAGATCGCGCATGCGGTCGGCGCGACGGTCGTGGTCGATAACGTCTTTTCCACTCCGACCTTTTCCCGTGCCATCGAACTGGGCGCGGATGTGGTGGTCTATTCCGCGACAAAGCATATCGACGGGCAGGGCAGGGTGCTGGGCGGCGTCATCCTCGGGACAAAGGATTTCATCCGCAAAACCGTCGAGCCCTACCTGAAGCACACCGGCGGGGCGTTGTCGCCGCTGTCGGCTTGGCTGTTGCTGAAGGGGCTGGAAACCATGGACCTGCGGGTCCGCGCCCAAGCCCACAGCGCCCAGTCCATAGCCGAGGCCCTGCGTGCGTCGGGCAAGCTGGAGCGGGTCATCTTCCCCGGACTTGCCGACCATCCGCAGCATGATTTGACGATGGAGCAGATGGGCGCGGGCGGGACGGTTCTGGCCTTTGACGCGGGGTCCAAAGACCGCGCCTTTGCCATCCTGAACGCGCTGGAAATCGCGGTGATTTCCAACAATCTCGGTGACGCAAAGTCGATCGCGACCCATCCCGCGACCACCACGCACCAAAGATTGCCCGACGAACAGAAGGTCGCGCTGGGCATCAGCCCGGGCCTGATCCGCTTTAGCGTCGGCCTAGAGGAAACCGATGATCTGATTGCAGATTTGGTGGCGGCAATTTCCTGACAAACTCGCCTCTGAGGTGATCCAATCCGTTAGTATTAACGTATCGTTAACACTTTCATTGGTAATCGACCTTACAGTGGCCATATAATGGTACTGCGCTCAGAAGGGATGGAATATGAACTATCACTCGTCCGACCTCGACCGCGACCCCAGCAGAGATGAAGCTGAGGCGGCACTTGCGTTGCTGCGGCGCTGGGCCGGACAAGTCACCGCCGACGAACGCGATTTGCTGGACCCCGGTGTGGCAAAGCTGCTGGCGGGGACTCCGGTATCGTCCTACCCGACTCTGGCCCGCGCCTATCCCGAAGATTTCCGCGCGGACGACGCCTATAAAGCCACGATGCCCGACCTGCAGAACGGCCCGACCAGCCTTATTCGCGGCGCTCGCCAGCAGATCCAGCACGTCGGCATTTCGAATTTCCGCCTGCCGATCAAATTCCATACCCGCGACAACGGCGACCTGACGCTCGAGACCTCGGTCACCGGCACCGTCAGCCTTGAGGCCGAAAAGAAGGGTATCAACATGAGCCGCATCATGCGGACCTTCTACCGGCATGCCGAACGCACCTTTAGTTTTGACGTGATGGAAGCGGCGCTGGACGACTACAAAGCCGATCTGGAAAGCTTTGATGCCCGCCTTCAGATGCAGTTTTCCTTCCCCATGAAGGTCAGTTCGCTGCGGTCGGGGCTTTGGGGATACCAGTATTACGACATCGCCATCGAACTGGTCGAAAAGAACGGCGTCCGCAACCGGATCGTCCATTTCGACTATGTCTATTCGTCGACCTGCCCCTGTTCGCTGGAACTGAGCGAACACGCCCGCCGCACCCGCGGACAGCTGGCCACGCCCCATTCGCAGCGGTCGGTCGCGCGGATGTCGCTGGTGGTCGAGCCGTCGTCGGAGGTTCTGTGGTTCGAGGATCTGGTGGACATGGCCCGCCGCGCGGTTCCGACCGAAACTCAGGTGATGGTCAAACGCGAGGACGAGCAGGCGTTTGCGGAGCTGAACGCCGCGAATCCGATTTTTGTCGAAGACGCCGCCCGCCTGTTCTGCGCCGAACTGCAAAAGGACCCGCGGATCGGTGATTTCCGCGTCGTCGCCAGCCATCAGGAAAGCCTGCACAGCCATGACGCGATCAGCGTCCTGACCGAAGGCGAACTGTTTGCCAGCGAAAGCCTTGATCCAAAGCTGTTCGCCACGCTCATTCATCACGGCTGATACCGGCGGACCTTGACACCCGGCTAGGCGCGGGCCAACCCTTCGCCCATGTTGGACCTACGCCCCGTTGGATATGTGATCGGTTTGTTGGTCGCCGTCTTGGGGGCGGCGATGCTTGGCCCGCTGATTTTCGACCTGTTCGAAGGCGATCCCGAGTGGAAGACCTTCCTTCAGGCCTCGGTCATCACGGTATCGATTGGCGGCGCGACCGCGATTTCCTGCGCCAATGGCGTGAAGGTGTCGATGAGCGTCCGCCACGCCTTTATCCTGACCACCGGCGTCTGGATCGCCCTGCCTGCCTTTGGGGCCATTCCCTTTATCATCGGCGAAACCCAGTTGACCGTGGTCGAGGCGATGTTCGAGGCCGTGTCGGGAATGACGACGACCGGCGCCACCGCGATCCCGGGGCTCGAACATCATTCCTACGGAATTCTGCTGTGGCGAGGCATTCTCCAGTGGCTTGGCGGACTGGGGATCGTGATCGTGGCGATGATTTTTCTGCCCGTCATGAAGGTGGGCGGAATGCAGTTTTTCCAGTCCGAAGGCTTCGATACTTTTGGCAAGGCCCTGCCGCGCGCGCTGGATATCTCTAGCGGGCTGCTGGGCATCTATGTCGCGATGACGGTTGTCTGCGCGCTGGCCTACATGATGGCCGGCATGAGCACCCAAGAGGCGATCGTCCATTCCTTTACCACGATTGCCACGGGCGGTTTTTCGACCACCGACGCCAGCTTCGCAGCCTTTCCCGGAGCGCCGCAGTATGTCGCGGTGATCTTTATGATGTTGGCGGGCCTGCCCTTTGTGCGGCTGTTGCAGGTGCTGGGCGGCGATCCCAAACCGCTGTTTCAGGACATGCAGGTGCGGGCCTATTTTGTCTGGACCTCTTATGCGGTCGGGCTGATCGTGGCATTCCGGATGCTGGCCCACGGCGAATATTCCGAAGAGATGTTCCGCTCGACGCTGTTCAATGTGGTTTCGATCTTTTCCGGCACCGGTTACGGCGACGGCGATGTGCTGGCCTGGGGGGCGTTTCCCTTTGCGATCCTGTTTTGCGTGGGCACGATCGGGGCCTGTTCGGGGTCGACCGGCTGTTCCATCAAACTGTTCCGCTACCAGATTGCGCTTCGGGCCGTGGGCGCGCAGATCCGCAAGATGCACAGCCCCAACCGCATCGTGGCCGTCCGGTTCGAACATCGCGTCGTCCCGCCCGAAGTCATCGATTCGATCATGTTCCTGTTCACCGGTTTCGTGGTGACCTTTGGCGTGCTGATCGTCCTGATGAGCATGACGGGCCTGTCGTTCATGTCCGCTGTCACCGGCGCTTGGACCGCGATTTTCTGCATCGGACCGGTTTTCGGACCCGAGGTCTCTGCCTCGGGGGCGATCCATCTGTTTCCCGACATGGCAAAATGGCTGATGATCGTCGGGATGCTGCTGGGGCGGCTGGAGATCGTCGCCGTGTACGTGCTGTTCCTGCCCCGCTTTTGGAGAAACTGATGACCGACGCAACGGCGACCCGCCCGCTGGGCGCACAACTGTCCCACATGCTGAAATCGCGCGGGGTCGAGGTGATCTTTGGCATTCCCGGCGTTCATAATCAGGAAATGTATCGCGGGATCGAAGAGTCCGGCCTGCGCCACATCCTTGCCCGCCATGAACAGGGCGCGGGCTTTATGGCCGACGGTTATGCGCGTGCCACGGGCCGTCCGGGTGTGGCCTATGTCATCACCGGCCCGGGTCTGTGCAACATCATGACGCCGATGGGGCAGGCCTATTCCGACAGCGTGCCGATGCTGGTTCTGTCGTC
>JALQXR010000104.1:0-3454 GCA_023263105.1 Marivivens sp.
CTCGGCCTCCTTCATGGTATCGTAGGACAGGAAGGCGCCCGGGGTGATGGACAGGAACTTCTTGCTGCAGCGCTTGAGGAAGTCACGGTTGTGCGTGACGGTGATCAGCGCACCGCCGGCGGCGGCGTTGTTGCCGGCCTCGGGCGCGGCGACGCCGCGGGGTTCACCTTTGCCGAACCCGATCTTTGATCCGCCCGAGCTTTTCTCGGCCATATAGGCAAGGAACGATCCCAGCGACGCCCCCGCTCCGGGCAGAACACCGGCGACAAAGCCGATCACCGTGCCACGGGTCATCGCCCAGCGGGTCCGCCACAGCTCTTTCCAAGGGATGATCACCTTGTCCAGTTTGACGCCCACGGCGGTGTTCTTGCCGTGGCTTTCGATGAACATGAACACCTCGGACACCGCGAACAGGCCGACGATCGCGACCAGAAAATCGACGCCGTCATACAGGTGCAGGTTCCCGCCCGTGAAACGCGGCTGGCCAGAGTTGTTGTCGAGCCCGATCATCGCGATGCCCAGACCGATACAGGCCGCAAGTGCGGCCTTTGCCTGGTTCTTGGAGGCGATGCCGCCCAGCGTGGTAAAGGCCAGCAGGTATAGCGCGAAATACTCGGCCGGACCGAATTTATAGGCGATCCGCGCAAGGTAGGGCGCCACAAGCGCCAGCGCGATGGTCGCGGCCAGAGCGCCGACAAAGGATGCCACGCCCGAAATCACCAGCGCATCGCCCGCACGGCCCTGTTTGGCCATCGGATAGCCGTCCAGCGTGGTCATCATCGCGGGTTCGTCGCCGGGGATGTTCAGCAGGATCGAACTGATCCGCCCGCCATACATCGCCCCGTAGTAGACGCTTGTCAGCAGCACCAGCGCGGCGGTTGCGTCCAGCCCCATGGTAAAGGTGACGGGGATCAGGATCGCCACGCCGTTCGACGGCCCAAGGCCGGGCAGCGCACCGATGATCGTCCCCAGAAAACAGCCCACCACCGCCAAGATCAGCGTGTAGGGCGACAGCGCGATCGAGAATCCGAGCGCCAGGTTCGTAAATAGGTCCATGAAAGTCTCCGATCAGCCGCCGTATGTGCGCGGAAAGGCAAACAGGCTCAGCCCAAGCCCGTAACGGAACAAGATAAACAGCCCCAACGAAAGCCCGATCCCTGCCAGCACGGCAAAGCGCGCGCGCGGCTGGATCTGAAAGCTCAGCACAGCCGAGGCGATGGCGGTCGGGACGAGAAAGCCCAAAGGTTTCAGCGAATAGGCATAGGCGGTCATCACGATCGTCGCAAACAGCAACGAGCCCAGCGTGGCCAGAGACGGCCAGCCCGGTTCTTCGTCAGGGCGCAGAAACATCACGGCCCCGCAAATCGCTGCCGTGATCCCGATCACCATCGGAAAGACTTTGGACCCGACAGGTCCGGACAGAAAATTGGTCGGGATCGTTGAGGCGCTGGCAGCGAATGCCAGCGCCCCGATGATCACGACCGCTCCTAGGATGCGGTCGCTTTTCATTACTGGATCACACCGATTTCACGGCTCAGTTCAGCGGTCTGAGCGACAACGCCATCGATCCACGACTGGAAGTCGCCGCCGACTTTGGTGAACGGTGCCAGACCGTTGTCCATCATCGCCTGCTTCCACTCTTCGCTTTCTGCGACTGCGGCAAGACGATCGGCCCAGACTTGGAACTCTTCGTCGGAAATGCCGCCCGGGACATAGAGGCCGCGCCAGTTCACGGCGACGACGTCAAAGCCCTGCTCGCGTGCGGTCGGGATGTCATCAAAGCCCGGAACGCGCTCTTCGGTCAGAACGGCCAGTGCGCGGACTTCGCCCGACTGCAGGAAGCCCACGACTTCGGACATGTCGCCGGTCATGCCTTGGGTAAAGCCGCCGATGGTCTGGGTGATCGCATCCGCGCCACCGTCGACACCGATGTAGGTGATGCCGGTGATGTCGTCGATGCCGCCGGCCTTGGCGACCTGCAGGACCTTCAGATGGTCGAAGCCACCAGCAGCCGAACCGCCCGCAAAGGCAACCGATGCCGGATCAGCAACCATGGCCGCAACCATGTCGTTCAGGGTCTGGAACGGGCTGTCGGCAGCCACGACGATCACGCCGGGGTCAGCGCCGATCGAGCCGACAAAGCGGACCTGGTCAGCCGTTGCGCCGCCATAGGCGTTTTGGGCCAGACGGGTGGTCGTGGCCGACGACGCCGCGACGATCAGGTCGGCATCGGTGTTGCGTTCGTTGACCACGTGGGCAAACGCAAGACCGCCGCCGCCGCCTGCCATGTTGGTGACCTGAACGGGGCTATCGACCTGACCGATGTCATACAGGATCTTGCCGATCTGGCGGCAGGTAAAGTCCCAGCCACCGCCCGGGTTGGCCGGAGCGATACATTCGGTCGCGAAAGCGCCGGTTGCAGTCAGGGTGAGTGCGGCGCTGGTCATCAGCGCGCGGAAAGTCATGGTCATGTGGGTCCTCCCAAAATGTGTTCGAGCAGACGCCGGCCTCCCGCCGGTCTGTCGCTGCGACCAGAGGCTGCGCCATCAACCTGACAGCAACCTGTCACGCTTTGGGAAATATCTGGGGCTTGTCACGGGCTGGCTTGGGGGACACTCTGCGGTCTTGGCGCAGACGGGTCTGGGCACAAAGGAGGATACGTGCGGTTTCTGCTGATCGAGGACAACGCCGAACTGGCCCACTCGGTCCGCGACCGGTTGGCGCTGGACGGGCATGCCGTGGATCACGCCGCGATCCTCTCCGACGCCGAAGATCACCTTTCCGTGGCGACCTATGACCTGATCCTGCTGGACATCATGCTGCCCGACGGGGACGGCCGTGACTTTCTGGAACGCCACCGAAAAGAACGCCGCGACACGCCCGTCATCGTCATGACCGCGCGGTCGGCGGTGTCGGACAGGGTTGCCTTGCTGGACACCGGCGCCGACGACTACATCACAAAACCCTTTGATTTCGCAGAGTTGGAGGCAAGGGTGCGGGCCGTCCTGCGGCGGCGGCGCGGGGCGGCGCAACCGAAGATCAGCTATGGCGACCTAGAGTTCGATCCGCTGGGCGCGACGGTCACGGTCAGCGGTGACGCCCGCGATCTGCGGAACCGCGAACTGAGGCTGCTAGAAATCCTGATGACCGCCCCCGACCGCATCCATTCCAAAAGCCACCTTTGCGACCGGCTGTTTTCCGCGTCCGAGGCGGTCAGCGACAACGCGATCGAGGTCTATGTCGCGCGCGTCCGCAAAAAACTAGACGGCTCGACCGCCCGCATCGAAACCGTGCGCGGCGTGGGTTACCGGCTGACCGGAGGATGACCCAGCGCCCCCCAACACCCGATTGGCGCATGCCAAAAGAGACGTCGATTCGCCGCCGCCTGATCCTTCAGATGTTGCTGATCGCGGTGGTGCTGACGACGATTCTGTATGTCTCGGTGCGCGGCGTG
>JALQXR010000104.1:3464-7800 GCA_023263105.1 Marivivens sp.
CATCGCCATTGCCGAAGAACTGCGCGGCGGGGACGACGGGATCGACATCGAAATCCCTTACAGCGCCTTCTCGATGCTGGGTTCGATCGGGGAAGACCGCGTGTTCTATCGTATTCTGGTCGAGTCCGAGACCGTGACCGGCTACCCCGACCTGCCGGTGCCCGCGTCCCCGCCCTCGGGGTTGGAGCCGGTCTATTACACCGCCGAATTTCAGGACGTCTTTGTCCGCATCGCGGCGGTCGAACGCGCCGTTCTGGTCGCCGGCATGCCGAAGACCGTCAGTATTCTGGTCGCACAGACCCAGTCGGCCAAGGACGCAATCGTTGCCCAGATGACGAACCGCGCGGCGCTCCTTGGGATCGGGTTCTTTGCGGTGGCGGCGGCGCTGTCGATCCTTACGGCGCGGTCGGTCCTGCGGCCCGTCAACGATCTGGCCGAGGCGGTCGGGCGGCGGGGGCCTCATGACCTGCGTCCGGTCGTCCGGTCGGTGCCGCGCGAATTGCAGCCGATGGTGCGGGCGTTGAACGGGTTCATCGGACGCCTGCAAGGCGCGCTGACACGGACCGAAACTTTCATCGCCGAGGCGGCCCATCACATCCGCACACCTCTCGCCACTTTGCGCACGCAGGCCGAGACCGCGCTTCGCCTGACCGAAGACGATGCCATGCGCGCCCGCATCCGGTCGATGATCCGGTCCGTCGATGACAGCGCCCGCTCGGCCAGCCAGCTTCTGGATCATGCCGCCGTGGTCTATCGCACCGACCAGAGAACCGAGGAATCGCTGGACCTTGGCTCTTTGATTGCGCGGGTCTGCGACCGGTTCCGCCCCGCCGCCGATCTGCGCGATATCGTCATCGCGACGCAACTGCCGACCCAGCCGGTGACCATCGTCGCGGACCTGTTGCTGCTGGAAAGCGCGCTGCGCAACCTGATCGACAACGCGGTCAAGTATTCCCATGTCGACGGCCAGATCGACGTGCGTCTGGAACAGGATGCGGGACGGGCCGTGATCACCGTCATGGACCGAGGGCGGGGTCTGGACGGCGCGCAAAAGGCCGACCTGACCGACCGGTTCCGCCGAGGCGCCAATGTCGGCGACGTGGTCGGATCGGGGCTTGGCCTGACAATCGTAAGAGAGGTCGCGCGCGCCCAGTCGGGCCGCTTTGACCTGACCGAAAGAGACGGAGGCGGCGCATGCGCGGTATTGTCCTTGCCCTTGGGCTGATCCTGTCGACGGTGGCGTCTGCGCTTTGGGCGCTGGACATCGAAGAGGAGCGCAGCTTTCCCGCTCTTGACGGCAGCGGCGATAGCGAATTGGCAATCCTTTCGACCACGGACACCGTGGTCTTTGCCCCTGTTATCGTGGCGTTTCAGACGCGGAACCCGTCGGTCACGGTCCGCTATACGGTGGCCAGCACGACCTCGGTTTTCGGCGCGATCCATAACGAGGGCGCGGCCTTTGACGTGGTCGTTTCCTCTGCCATGGACCTGCAGATGAAGCTGGCCAATGACGGGCTGGCGCAGGGATACCGGTCGGACCGGACGCTGGCCTTGCCGGAATGGGCGCGGTGGCGCGACCGGCTGTTCGGCTTTGCCCAGGAACCGGTGGTCACCGTGTTGAACCGCGCGGCCTTTGCAGGTGTCCCCCTGCCCCGCACGCGTGCCGACCTGATCCGCCTGATGCGCGACCGCCCCGATATGCTGCGGGGACGGATCGGCACCTACGACCCGAATGTGTCCGGCGCGGGCTACCTGTTCGCCACGCAGGACGCGCGGCAATCGGACACCTACTGGCGCCTGTCCGAAGTCATGGGGGGTCTGTCGCCGCGGCTCTATGCGACAAGCTCTGCGATGCTGTCCGATCTGAAGGAGGGCCGGATCGTTTTGGCCTATAACGTGCTGGGGTCCTATGCCGCGACGCGACCGGATCCGGACGAAAGCCTTCTGATCGTGGAGCCCGAGGATTTCACCCACATCCTGCTGCGAACGGCCCTGATCGCGCGGGCCAGCGAACAACCCGAACTGGCCGCCGCTTTCGTCGATTTCTTGCTGTCGCCAGAGGGTCAGGCGGTCGTGGACACCGAAACCGGCCTGCCCGCAATCAGCGCCCAGCACCTAAGAGCCGGTCCGCATTTGCGTCCGATCCGGCTGGATCCGGGGTTGCTGGTGTTTGTAGATCCGCTGATGCGGCAGAGGTTCCTGTCGGAGTGGTCCTCTGCCGTGTTGCAGCGCTGACGATCAGAAGGTGACCGATTTCACGATTGCGGTGGTCCATTCGCCGTAGCCGTTGAACCGCGTCGTCACGCCGGTCAGATAGGCGCCCATAGAGCCGAAAAGCACCCAGTCGCCCTCCTCCATGTCCGCAGGCAGCGGCAGGGGTTCGCGCAGCGTATCAAGGCTGTCGCAGGTCGGGCCAAAGACGACGCGCGGCTGGGAGGAGCCGCCGCGAATCCGGCCCGACTGCGACAGAACTGCGAAACGGGGAATGACCATCGACGGGAACTCGGACAGACCGCCGTAGATGCCGTCGTTCAGATAGACGCGGCCCGCGCGGACCGACTTGACCTGAACGGCATAGGCAAAGCTGTCGGCGACCAGTCCACGGCCCGGTTCACAGACCAGAGCGGGGGCGGTGTCAAAAGCCGAAAGCGCACCGGTGATGGCCGCGAAATAGGGCGTCAGGTCGACCGCACGGCCATCGCGGGCCGACGGGAAACCACCGCCTACATTCAGCCGTTCGATGGTCACGCCGGCGGCCTTCGCGATGCCGGCAGCCGCGCGCACATAGGTCGCATAGGCAGCGGGATCGGCGCATTGGGTGCCGACGTGGAAGGTGATGGCGGGTTTGAATCCGGCCTCGGCCACACGGGCCAGCAGGCGTGCGGCCTCGGCTTCTTCGGCACCGAACTTGGCGCCAAAGTTGTAAGCCGCACCCGCAACAGGGAGCTTGAACCGGACAGCGATTTCACCGGTCGCACCCATGGCGATCAGTTTTTCCAACTCGCCCGCGTCATCCACCGACCACGATGCCACACCGGCAGCGATGCCATGGACAATCTCAGAGCGGCTGCGGACGGGGTTGTTATAGTGCATCGCCGCGTCCGGGCAGAGGCGGCGGATCAGGTCGATTTCATCGGGCGACGCGACGTCGAACCCGCGCATGCCACCGGCATAAAGCCGAGAGATGACATCATCGGCGGGGTTGGCCTTGACCGCATAGGTCACCAGTCCGGGAAACCCGGTCATGAAGGCGGCCAGACGGGCGTCCAGCGCCTCGGGCGAGAAGAAATGAACAGGCAGCGTACCAGCGTAGCCCGACAGGAACCGAACCGGATCGCGCGCGATAATGGGTTGTTGCAGCATTTCTTTGGCCCTGCCTCTGACTGATTTTGTCCAATCATACAGGAGAGGAATGTCAGATTGTCTCGGCAGCTTGTGCATTTCTATTGAATTTCATGTCATATTGCCGATATTGGCGTCATTATGATTGATCTGGATGACATCGACCGCAAGCTTTTGGCCCTGCTGGGGGCCAACGCCCGCACGCCTGTCGCCCGACTCGGGTCGAAGCTGGGCGTCGCGCGAACCACGGTTCAGGCGCGGCTGGATCGACTGGAACGGTCCGGCGTGATCGCGGGCTATACGGTGCGCCTGTCGGACGAAACCCGCGCCAGCCAGATCCGCGCGACCGTGCTGATCCATATCACTCCGGTCGCGCAGGCCCCCGTGCTGCGCCAGCTCGAACGGCTTCCGGCGGTGGAAAAGGTGCATACGACCTCGGGCCGGTTCGACCTTGCCTGCCAGTTGCGCGCTCCGACCACTCTGGCGCTGGATCAGGCGTTGGACACCATCGGGGAAATCGACGGGGTTCTGGCGCTAGAAACGCTGGTGCATCTGTCTACTCGGATCGACCGAGGCGCGCTCTAGGCACCGTCCCGCCCCGCCACGCCGCTAGACCCGCAATCTGCTTTTCCTCTGCCCATTTCGCAGCTAAACAGCACTCCGCATATGAATACGGGTGATCTGATGACGATGGAAAAGACCTTTGACGCCGCCACCGCCGAACCGCGCATCTATGACGCGTGGGAAAAGGCCGGTGCTTTCCGTGCCGGCGCGAATGCCAAGCCGGGGGCCGAAAGCTTCTCGATCATGATCCCGCCGCCCAACGTCACGGGCGCGCTGCACGTCGGTCACGCCTTCAACAACACGCTGCAAGACATCCTGACCCGCTGGCACCGGATGCAGGGCCACGACACCCTGTGGCAACCCGGTCAGGACCACGCAGGCATCGCAACCCAGCTGCAGGTCGAAAAGAAGCTGAAAGCCGAAAGCAACC
>JALQXR010000105.1 GCA_023263105.1 Marivivens sp.
ACGTAATGCGACGGGCGCGCAGGATTGGCCGACGCGCCGACCACGGCGATCGTTCTGGTTTGCTCAAAGATCGTACGGATCAGGTCGGTCGTCTCGGTCATGTGGATATTCCCTTTGAATAGGCTCAAAGAAAAATGCGCCCGGAAATCTCCGGGCGCAAGGTATGGAACGAGGGACAAATTGGACCGGATGTCTGTTCCAAGGCATCCGTATCCCAGAGATAGGTCGCCGAGCCGACCTTGCCAGACCTTCTCCGGAAAATGTGAACGAACCGTTACCCGTCCAGCGCTGCGGGCCAGAAACTGTCGGCGCGGGCGATATTTGCGGCCATGTCCTGTCTCCAGATGTCGCGCACACCTGTGGAATAGTTCAGATACAGCCGCCCTTCGTGGATCGTCCATGCCTCGGGCACCGTCGGAGCGACCGCACCCTGCGCCATCGCATAGGCGCAATAGCCGCCGTACTGGGGCGCATAGGCTTCGGGGTTCATTTCAAACCGTTCCATGTTTTCCGCACTGGAAAACTGCCACGTCGCCCCGCGCCACATCAGCGAATGGCTGGCCTGCCCCGACACATGGGCCGAGGCGGTAAAATAGGCGACCGGATCGCAGCCGCTGATGGCAAGCCCGCCGGTGTTGAAGACTTCGGCCCGACGCGATGCAAACGCGGGACCAGCCAGCGCGACGGCAGACAGCAGGCTCAGAACGCCCCTGCGTCCGATTGGTCGGTGAAGCTGATTTTCTGACATGACGTCCCCGCAAAAGGCCCTTGGTTTCGATGACCCAAAGATGCGGCCAACGGGGTGAAAAGCAAAGATGCCTCGCTAAGGCGTGACCAGCTGTCAACCGGCGTCAGTCAAGGATATCCTCGATCTCGTCCACGATTTTGGACATGAGACGATAAGCGAAGCCTTTGTTTTTCTTCTTTTTCTTGGTGGTCTTTGTCACCTGGCGCGGCGCGTCGACCCGCCGGTCCTGTGGTGCCGACACCCTTTGTGCCGCGACCTTCGGGCGGGGGGCTTCGGCCTCTTTTCGTAACAATTTGATATAGCGGAGCGGTGCGCCGCAACTGCCGCAACTCAGCTCGTGCCGGACAGTGCCCCGCAGGGCAAGCGCGGTTCGGGTGCCGCAATAGCAGCACGTGGCAAGCTTTGTTTCAGGCATTGCAGGCCCTTCTATGCGTTTCCTCTGCTTGCATATAGGGCGACTGCCGCCGCATTGGAGACATTGAGCGAACCAAATCCACCCGCCGCGTCAATTCGCACCAGCGCGTCACAGGTTTCGCGGGTCTTTTCACGCAACCCCGGTCCTTCGGCCCCAAGCACCAGAGCAACGGGCCGGTCTCGGCGTCCCTCTAGCGCGGTGTCGATGGTGTCGGTCGCGTCGCCGTCCAGACCCAACAGGATGAAGCCCAGATCGCGCAGTTCTTCCATGGCCTCTGACAGGTTGCGGATCCGCAGGTAGGGTTGCCGTTCCAGCGCACCGCTTGCGGTCTTTGCCAGAGCGCCGGTTTCAGGGGCGGAGTGGCGCTGCACGCCAACCACCGCACGGGCGCCGAACACCTCGGCCGAGCGCAGGATCGCCCCGACGTTATGCGGGTCGGTCACCCGGTCCAGCAGGACGATACGCGGCGGCATCGGTCCCTCGCGCAATGCGACGTCCGCCAGCGACCCCCAAGCCAGCGGCTTGACCTCTAGCGCCGCGCCCTGATGGACCGACTCGGCGTCGATGGGTGCCGCGAATTTCCGCGGATCCGAGATTTCGGGCTCCATCCCGCTTTCGGCGATGGCATCGGCCAGTTTCGCTTCGGCGTTCTTTGTCACCACAAGCCGCAATCTTTCGCGGCGCGGGTTCATCAATGCGTCACGGACAGCGTGCAGACCAAAGAGCCAGACGGTCTCGTTGGCGGCGGCGCGCTTCGAGCGTTCCTTTTCGACGACCCACTTCGGCTTTTTCATGACGACCCCTTTCAGACTGGCTCCTTCCTGACGAAACCGCCTGCCTTAAGCAAGGGGTAAGAGCCCGCTCCGGAGCGTCGTTTTTCCTGTTGACGCCCCATTGCTCCGCGCATAGACACGCCCTCGCAAACGGTGCAAGCCACTGTTTCGGGCGACGGGCTGCAAGGTGCGGCAGCGGACTGTAACTCCGCCGGGGAGACCCACGCCTGGTTCGATTCCAGGGTCGCCCACCATTCTCCTTTACCAATCGTCGGCTGAAAATCTTTGGCAGAGTTCTCTGCCCTAGACTGGTGATGGCATCGCGGGTGCCTGCGATTCCACGCAGGTTCGACGCGTCCCGCCCCACAAGAGAGGAGCCCCACCAGCGACGGCCCTTTCACGAGGCTTGACCGAATCGCGGATGACTTGTTATGACACCGATGTCATGACACCGATGTCATCAATCGGCGTGGGGGCGTTCATGATGATATCGGGGTTGGGTCCATGAGCACGATTTACGATGTTGCACGGGTGGCCGGAGTTTCACCAAAGACCGTTAGCCGCGTCCTAAACGGCGACGCGCCGGTAAAAGAAGCGACCGTAAAGGCGGTTAAGAAAGCGATCGCAGAGCTTGGATATGTTCCCTCTTCTGCGGCCCGTGCGATGCGGTCGAACAAGTCGGGCCTTATCGGTCTGGTCACGGGTGCGATCTCTACCAATTCGGGTCAGACGGGTGCGACGGGTTTGCCTGACCTGTTCATTGTCCAAGGCATACAGAAAGCGATTGAAGCCAGCGGCAAGACGCTGTTGATCGCCGACACAGGCGGGCGGCCCGAGAGGGTGTCCGATCTGATGCGGACCTTTGAAGAACACCGCGTCGAGGGCATCATTTATGTCGCCGACTATCACCGAAAGATCGAGCTTCCGCATATGTCGGTCGGCACAAAGCTGGTGCTGGCCAACTGCTACGATGATGCCGGAACGCCGTCCGTCCTGCCCAATGACAAGCAAGGTCAAAAGAGCCTTGTTGCCGACCTAATTGCCAAGGGGCATCGCCAAATCGCCTATTTGTCGTTGCGGTCGTCGCTGGATGCGACGCGACTGCGCACAGCGGGATATCGCGAGGCGCTGAACGAGGCGGGTATCGAATATGACCCCGCATTGGTCATCCCCGCCGAGGTGGGCGGCCAAGACCGTGAAACGAACGTTCAACTGCTGTGGGATGCGATTGATCGTGTCCTGACCTTGCCCCGCCCGCCCAGCGTCATCTGTTTCGGGAATGATCAGATGGCGATGCGGGCCTACGGCATCTTGCGGTCGCGTGGCTTGTCGCTGCCCGAAGACATCAGCGTGGCGGGCTATGACAACTATCGCCTGATTACCGAAACGCTTTACCCGACTCTGACGTCTGTCGAGTTGCCCTATGTGGCCATGGGAATTCGCGCCACCGAGATGCTGCTTGGCCTGATCGAAGGCACAACGACAGCCGCGCCCGAACCCGTTCTGGTCAACGGCCCCGTACACATCGGCGGGTCAGCAAAGACACTTCCTACTCCAATTACACACATCTCATCAATCGGGAGGACCACGAGATGACCAATACCAAAACCCTGGCAGGGGCACTTCTGCTGACGACAAGCTTTGGCTCGATGGCCATGGCGCAAACCGAACTGACCATGTGGTATCATGGCGGTGGTAACGAAGTCGAAAGCGCGATCATCACCCAGATCGTCGATGACTTTAACGCCGGTCAGGCCGACTGGATGGTGACGGTCGAGAGCTTCCCGCAGGGCAGCTATAACGATTCCGTCGTCGCTGGTGCGCTGGCGGGCAACCTGCCGTGTATCCTCGATGTCGACGGGCCTGTCATGCCGAACTGGGCTTGGGCCGGCTATATGCAGCCGCTCCCGATTTCGGACGCGGCGATCGAAGGCCACCTGGAGTCAACGATTGGTCGCTGGGGCGGCGAAGTCTACTCTGTCGGCTTGTGGGAAGCGGCCGTGGCGCTTTATGCCCGTCAGTCCACGCTGGACGAACTGGGCCTGCGCACCCCGACGCTGGACAGCCCGTGGACTCTGGAAGAATTCATGGGCGCACTCGAGGCGGCCAAGGCTTCGGGCAAATACGAATATGCTTTCGATCCGGGCATGGCTTGGACTGGCGAATGGTATCCCTATGCCTTCAGCCCGTTCCTTCAGTCCTTTGGCGGCGACATCGTGGACCGGTCGACCTATCAGACCGCTGATGGCGTCCTGAACGGCGACGCCGGACTCGCGTTTGGTGCGTGGTGGCAGTCCCTGTTCACCGAAGGTTACGCACCGGGCACGTCCCAGGATCCGGCGGACCGTGACACCGGCTTTATCGACGGCAAATATGCCTTCTCCTGGAACGGAAACTGGGCTGGTGTCGCGACGTTGGACGGTGGCGTCGAAGACGTCGTGTTCCTGCCCGCCCCCGACTTTGGGAACGGCTCTGTGATCGGCGCGGGTTCATGGCAGTTCGGTGCATCGGGCACATGTGCACACCCCGAAGGTGTCGCAGCCTTTGTCGAGCATGCCCTGCAGGACAAATACCTTGCCGCCTTCTCTGACGGCATTGGCCTGATCCCCTCCACCACCGAGGGCGCTGCCCTGACTGCCAACTATAACGCTGGTGGCGCTCTTGAGCCGTTCTTCGGCCTGTCCGAAGCACAAGCCCTCGTGCGTCCTGTATCGCCCGGCTACGTGGTTGCTGCCAAAGTCTTTGAAAAGGCACTGGCCGACATCGCCAACGGTGCAGACGTGGCCGACACGCTGGATGCCGCAGTCGACGAGATCGACGCCGACATCGAACGTAACGGCGGATACGGCCACTAAGGTTTCTCCCTGTTTGGGGGCGGCGTCGCTGTCGCCCCCGAACTCACCCCCAAGAGGTCGAGAACAATGGCATCCAAGCTCACGACATCGAACCGCGCAGGCTGGGGCTTTGCCCTTCCGGGGTTTGGTCTCATTACGTTGTTTATTGTGGTGCCCTTCTTCTTTGCCTTTTTCCTGTCGCTGACCAACCAGCGCCTGATCTCGCCCAACCCGACCGAGTTTGTGGGTTTGGACAACTACAGCAACCTGCTGAGCATTCGGGTTCTGAGCATCGAGCCAGTGGTCAATGACGCCGGCGATATTGTGCGCGATGCGGACGGCAACCCCGAGTATCCCCGAGTCCGCGATTTTACCCGCAACAACCCCGACTATCCGCAATACGACGGCATGCGCGAATGGTTCCGATGGCATTCGGGCGAAACCGCCAAGGTTGTTGTCGCCACCGATGTGGTTTTCTGGAAATCGTTGCGCAACACGTTGATGTTCGTGCTGGTCGTGGCTCCGGTGCAGGGCACTCTTGCTCTTGGACTTGCCTTGCTGATCAACCAGCGGCTGCGCGGGATCAACATCTACCGCGCGATCTATTTCATGCCCGTCGTCGTTTCGATTGTCGTGGTGTCGCTGCTGTGGCGGTTCCTCTATGCAGAGGAAGGCTTGCTGAACAATATCCTCGGCGCCCTTAGTTTCGGTATGTTCGAAGGTCGGGATTGGCTAGGCGACCCAGACACCGCGCTTGGCGCGATCGAGGCGATGTCGATCTGGCAAGCTGTGGGTTTCCATATGGTGATCTGGCTGTCAGGGCTGCAAACGATCTCGCCAACCTTATACGAGGCCTCGTCGATCGAAGGCGCGTCCAAGTGGCAGACATTCCGCTATGTGACATGGCCCGGCTTGCGCAACACGGCGATACTTGTGCTGATCGTGATTACCATGCAGGCCTTCGCGCTTTTTGCCCAAGTGGACATCATGACCAGCGGCGGCCCCCTGGATAGCACCACCACGGTCGTCCACCAGACGGTCGTCCGCGGCTATGGAAAGCAGGATATTTCGGGCGCCTCTACAATCTCGGTGATCTTGTTCCTGCTCGTGCTGAGCATCAGCCTGATCCAACGTTACCTGACACGGGAGAAATAGACATGGCTGCTGTCAATGCAGACAATCACGGCCTGCGTCTGGTCACCCGTTATGTGGTGCTCACGCTGATCGCGATCATCTTTATTTTCCCGCTGATCTTTATGATGGTGTCGAGCCTGAAGCCTGACCTTCAACTGCTTCGCGACACCTCCAGCGTGAGGGCGTTCCTGCCCGTGGGTGACATCAGCCTGAACAATTATACTGCAGCGTTTTCGCGCGCGCCCGTCGGGCTGTTCGTTTTCAACTCGGTGCTCGTCACCGGCGCGACGGTGGTGTTGTCCCTGTTCCTGTGTTCGATGGCTGCGTTTTCGTTCGTGTTCCTGAATTGGCAAGGACGGGATCTGCTGTTGTCGGTTATCATCGCCACCCTGATCGTGCCGTTCGAAACCATCGCGATCCCGTTGCTGCTGCTGGTATCCAAACTGCCCTGGATCGGGTTTGACGGGCTTTCGTTTGGATGGCTCAACTCCTACCGTGTGCAAATCATTCCGTGGATCGCTGATGGTTTGACGGTCTTCCTGTTCGTGCAGTTCTTCAAAGACCTGCCCCGCGAATTGATCGAAGCGTCACGTGTCGAGGGTGCAACCTGGTGGCAGATTTACCGCCGGGTGGTCATGCCGCTGTCCGGCCCGGTGTTGGCGACCGCTGCGATCCTGAAGTTTCTGGTGATGTATAACCAATACCTCTGGCCATTGATCGTCGTGCAGGAAGAGACATACCGACCCGTTCTGGTCGGTTTGCAATACTTCTTCCAACTCAACACCGCATGGGGCGAGATCATGGCCTATCTGACCGTGATCACCCTGCCCGTGCTGGCATTCTATCTAGTCCTGCAACGGGCGTTCATAGCGTCCATTGCCTCAACCGGTGTCAAAGGGTGAACTGATGGTCATTTCACTGAAAGATAAGTATATTTGGGATAGCTGGTACGTCCATGACGGAGACCTCTGGCACGGGTATTACCTGATGGCCCCACGGTCCCTGCCCGACCCTGAAATGCGCCACTTCAACGTCAGCTACGGCCACGCGACCTCGACCGATCTGGTGAACTGGCATCACCTGGGCGAAACTTTTCGCCCAGCGCCGTCGCCCGCTTGGGACGATTACACCACATGGACGGGGTCGACCGTGATGGGCGATGACGGGCTGTGGCATCTCTATTACACGGGCACCAGCAAAGCCGACAACGGGCTGATCCAGCGCATCGGTCATGCGACCTCGACCGATTTGCACAATTGGACGCGGGTCGACGGAGGCTTCACGCTCGATCTGGAGGGGCCGAATGCGCATCTCTACGAGGTCAACCACGAAGGATCGTGGCATGATCGGGCCATGCGCGATCCTTGGGTGATAAAGGACCCCGAAGGAACCGGTTGGCTGATGTATTTCACGGCCCGTGCCCCCGACATCGCAGAAGCGAACGACGCGGGGTGCATCGGCTTTGCGACGTCGCCGGATGGATATGCGTGGACGCTGCAACCACCCGTCTTTACAGGCGGTTACGGTCAGCTAGAGGTCCCGCAGGTCTTTGAAAAAAACGGGCACTGGTATTGCCTGTTCTGCACCGCGGCCGGACATTTCAGTGCGCATCAGGCCAGCATAACAGACGGCGGCCCTGTCACCGGCAACCACTATCTGATTGGCGACGGGCCAAGAGGTCCATGGCGGATCGCGCCGGGCTTTCTGGACGGTGATCTTCCGTGCCGGCGGTATGCCGCGCGGATCGTCGACACGGGCACCGAGCTTCTCATCCTCGGCTTTGCCGACAAACCGGACGGCGTGCCCTTTGTGGGCCATGTCATGGACCCTGACCCTGTGCTGATCGGGGA
>JALQXR010000106.1 GCA_023263105.1 Marivivens sp.
CGTCGTCCGGAGCGACGATGACCAGAAACGGCGTCATGCTCATCGGGATAAAGGCCTGACTGCCGTCGGGATGCCGTTCGACCATATCAAGCGTCAGAGGCAGCTCTCGCGGCAGGCCCTTGAACAGGCTGATCCCCGCCCGACCGTCCACAAAGTCCAGCTTTGCGCGGTCGTGGTGGCGTTCGCAGAGGCCCGCGTTGATCAGCTTGTCCGGCGTGCCAAAGGTGTCCAGCACATCGCCGTAAGGCGCAAAGGCTTTGACGGTCAGCGGTTGGATCGTGATGGATCGGGTCATTTGCGGAACTTTTCGATCAGGCGCAGCTCTGCGATGCGTTCGACCTGTCGGCAGGCTTCGGCGAATTCTGTTGCGCGAGAGTTGCCGATGCGGCGGTGAAAGGAATCGAGGATCGTGGCCTTTGTGTTGTCCTTGACCGCGATAATGAAGGGAAAGCCGTGCTTTGCCGTGTAGTCCGCGTTCAGCCGCGTGAACGTCGCGCGTTCTTCGTCGGTCAGCATATTCAGTCCGGCACCCGCCTGTTCAGAGGTGCTCTCGGCCGTCAACCGGCCCGCGGCGGCCAGCTTGCCTGCCAGATCGGGGTGGGCGTTCAGCACCTGCAGGCGCTTGTCGTCGCTTGCCGACCGGAACACGCGGGCCAGCAGGCTGTGGACCCCTGTGGCGCTGTCGTGGGTCGGCCCGTGCTCTAGATCGAACGCCCCTTCGGCGATCCACGGGCTGTGTTCGAATATGCCGCCGAATTCGCGGACAAAGCTGCCCTTGTCCATCTGTGACGGGGTCAGGCCGCGGGCCGGAGGATGGTGCTTTGCCCAATGATCCGCGATGTCTTCTCTGGTGGCGAACCAGACACCGTCGTGGCCGCGGAAATGGTCCAGCGCGCGTTTCAGGGCCATCGCGCGCCCCGGACGTCCGACGATCCGGCAGTGCAGACCGATCGACAGCATCTTTGGCGATCCCGCAGCGCCTTCGGCGTAAAGCATATCGAAACTGTCCTTCAGGTAGCTTTCGAACTGGTCGCCGTTCGTATAGCCCGCCTGAATCGCGAAGCGCATGTCGTTGCAGTCCATGGTGTAGGGGACGATCAACTGGTCCTTGCCGCCCGCGCGAACCCAGTATGGAAGGTCGTCGGCATAGCTGTCCGCGATATAGGCAAGGTCGCCCTCTGACGCCGCCAGATCGACGGTGTTCATCGAACAACGGCCTGTGTACCAGCCGCGCGGCGGGGTGCCGGTGACTTCGGTGTGCAGGCGGATCGCTTCGCGGATTTGCGCGCGCTCTTCGTCTGGGGTCATGTCCTTGTGTTCGATCCACTTCAGCCCGTGGCTGGCGATTTCCCAGTTTGCGGACTTCATCGCGGCCACCTGTTCGGGCGCGCGGGCCAGCGCGGTCGCCACCCCGTAGACCGTGACGGGCAGGTCCTTCAGCAAGGCATGGACGCGCCAGAAACCCGCCCGCGCACCGTATTCATAGATCGATTCCATGTTCCAGTGCCGCTTGCCCTGCCAAGGCGCCGCGCCAGTGATTTCGGACAGGAACGCTTCGGACGCGGGGTCGCCGTGAAGGATGTTGTTTTCGCCGCCCTCTTCGTAGTTCAAGACGATCTGGACCGCGATCTTTGCGCCGTTGGGCCAGTTGGGGGCGGGGATCCGGCTGCTGTAGCCGGTCATATCTCGGGGGTAGCGGTTCACGGGGCGCGTCCTTCTTGTTTGCTTCTGAATACGCCAGATCGGCGCGAAGTTTTTCAAAAAAATTCAGAAGCAGCATTTGTCTGGGCCGACTTTGCGTCGGGGCAGTGTAAGGCTATCAATGTCCGAACCCCGAAGGAGGCGCCGCGATGACCGGATTTCTGACGACCCATGTTCTGGATACCGCGCGCGGCTGTCCTGCCGAAGGTATCCGCATCGCGCTGTATCGCGTGTCGGGCAATTCCCACAAGAAAATCGCCGAAACGGTGACCAACGATGACGGCCGCACGGACTCTCCGATTTTGCCGGCAGGGAAATTCCAGATTGGCACGTACGAGCTGATCTTTTTCGCGGGCGACTATCTGCGGGCGACGGGTCAGGCCGACGGGGACATCCTGTTTCTGGATCAGGTGCCCATCCGGTTCGGCATGTCGGACGCTTCGGCCCATTATCACGTGCCGCTGTTGCTGTCGCCCTACGGCATGAGCACCTATCGCGGCAGCTAGGCCCGTTGCCGGACGGCGGCGCCGATCCGGTCGATCACGAATTCCATGAACAATCGCGTCTTTGGGTCCTGCATCCGGCGATGGGCGAACAGGCAGGCCATCTGGATCGGCTCTGGCGGTGTCTGGATCGCGACGGGTACCAGCGCGCCGGACTTCAGGTGTTCGGCGATTTCAAAGACCGGCTTCAGCGCGACGCCGTGACCCGCCAGAGCCCAATCCGTCAGCACGTCGCCGTCATCGGATTCGTAGCGCCCCGCGACCCTGAACCTCTTGGGTCCCGAGGCTGTGGTCAGGAGCCATTGGAACTCTGTCGCGCCCGGAAAGCGCAGGTTCAGACATTCGTGTCCGCCCGCGATCAGGTCGTCACCGCTATGCGGCATCCCTTTGCGGGCGACATAGGCGGGCGAGGCGCAAAGGACCCGCTCGACATCCGCGATCTTACGGATGCGCAGGGTGCTGTCTTCGGGCTGGCCAAGAAAGAAGGCCAGATCCAGCCCTTCGGTCGTCAGGTCGACTTTGCGGTCGGTCAGGCGCAGGCGGACGCTGACTTCGGGGTAATCGCGCAGGAAATCCGGCACCACAGGCGCTATCAGCCGCCGCCCGATCCCCAAAGGCGCGGCAACATATAACGAGCCGCGCAGGTTGTCGGTGATACTGGCGATCTGCGCCTCGGCGGTTTCGACGGCCTCCAGAATCTCGGTCGCGCCGCGATAGAATGACCGGCCCTGTTCGGTCGGGGTCAGGCTGCGGGTCGTGCGCTGGAACAACCGGACGCCCAGATGTTCCTCTAGCTGGGAAATCCGCGACGACGTCACCGCCGGCGATATCCGCAGGTCGCGCCCCGCAGAGGACATGCTGCCCAGTTCATAGACACGGACAAAGGTGCGGATATTGTCGAGGTAGGACATTCTTTGGAAAATTTTGATGCTGATTGGCGTTTCTTGGGAATACCAGAACAAAGAACTGTCGCCTAGAGTGGCGTCAACGACCTGACAGAGGAGGGTGCCATGTACGATATGGCTGTGCTTTGGGACTGGATCGGTTTCTCGATCCGCTGGCTGCACGTGGTCACGGCCATGGCGTGGATCGGTGCCTCTTTCTATTTTATCGCGCTGGACCTGATGCTGAAGCCCAACGAAGCCCTGCCCGACGGAGCGCACGGCGAAGAATGGGAAGTCCACGGCGGCGGGTTCTACCATACCGTCAAATACATGGTCGCCCCCGCGCGGATGCCCGAACACCTCACGTGGCACAAATGGCAAAGCTATACGACCTGGCTGTCCGGAGCGGCGTTGCTGATGATCGTCTATTGGGTGGGCGGAGAGATCTACCTGCTTGATCCCACCAAGGCGGACCTGTCGCTGTGGCAGGGAATCCTGATTTCCGGCGCGTCCCTGACCGTGGGCTGGCTGGCCTATGATGCGATGTGCAAGTCGAAGCTGGCCGATCGTCCGACCCTGCTGATGCTGCTGCTGTTTGTGATCCTTGTCGCCATGTCGTGGGGCTATAACCAGATCTTTACGGGGCGCGCGGCGCTGCTGCACCTTGGCGCCTTTACCGCTACGATCATGACCGCCAACGTGTTCTTCCAGATCATGCCGAACCAGAGGATCGTCGTGGCGGACCTAAAGGCGGGGCGGACTCCTGACGCCAAATACGGCAAGATCGCCAAGGTCAGATCGACCCACAACAACTACCTGACCTTGCCGGTCGTGTTCCTGATGCTGTCGAACCATTACCCGCTTGCCTTTGCGACCGAGTTTTCGTGGATCATCGCCAGCCTGATCTTTCTTACCGGCGTGACGATCCGCCATTACTTTAACACCATGCATAAGACCGGACGCGGACCGCATTGGACTTGGGCGGTGACGGTGATCCTGATGATCGTCATCGCTTGGCTTTCGACGGCACCTGCGGGCGATAGCTACGAAGAGGCAGAGGCGCGGGCCCTGACCCCGACAGAGCAGCGCTTTGTCGCGGCGGCGGGGTTTGAAGACGCCTATTACGCGGTGCTGGGCAATTGTTCGATGTGCCACGCGCGCGAGCCGTCGTGGGACGGCATCCGCTGGGCTCCGAAGAACGTCTATCTGGAAACCCAAAGCGACGTCGCCCGCCACGCCGACCAGATCTATCTGCACGCGGGCCTGTCGCACGCGATGCCTCCGCCCAATGCCATCCAGATGGACGACGAGGCGCGGGCGCTGATCGTGGCTTGGGTGCAAGACGCCCGCAGCCGGTGACCCAAGGTCGCGCTAGGCGATGGGAAAGGGACTGTCTTAGTCTGAGGTAACAGTCCGCAACAGGGGAGTGATCGGACAATGACCCGCAAGATCGAAGCGCTTTTGGCTGAATATGGTGAAAGCCATCAGAACCCGACCAACAAAGCGGTCCATTGGATCTGCGTGCCGGTCATCGTGTGGACCGTCATGGCCGGTCTTTGGTCGTTGCCGGTCCCTGCGTTCATGGGCGGGGTGGACTGGCTGGTGGTCGTGCTGGTGCTGGCGCTGGTCTATTATCTGGCGCTGTCCGTCACATTGGCTGTCGGTGTCGCAGCCTATGCCGCCTTGGGATTTTGGATCATCACTCTGGTCGCGGGGGCGGGTTGGTCCGTCTGGCAGGTGGCCGCCGTTCTGTTCGTTGCCGCTTGGGCCGGCCAATTCTGGGGCCACAAGGTCGAGGGCAAGAAGCCGTCGTTTTTCAAAGACATTCAGTTCCTGCTGATCGGGCCCGCTTGGCTTATCAGCTTTATATACAAACGGGCCGGCATCCCGATCTAGGACACCGGCCCGCGAGGGAGACCCTAATGCAGGCAATTACATCGGGGGGAGAATGACTTTGTCGATGACGTGGATCACGCCGTTCGAGGCTTCGATGTCAGCCTGAATGACGTTGGCGTCGTTCACCATGACTCCGCCTTCGGTCATGATCGTGATTTCCGCACCGTTGACGGTGGCGGCCATCATGCCGTTGGTCAGGTCGGTCGACATCACCTTACCGGCGACAACGTGGTAGGTCAGGATCTTTGCCAGTGCTTCGGGATCGGCGAGCAGAGCTTCGACGGTGCCTTCGGGCAGGGCGGCGAATGCGTCATCGGTCGGCGCGAAGACGGTGAAGGGGCCGTCGCCCTTGAGGGTTTCCACCAGACCGGCGGCTTCGACAGCGGCAACGAGAGTGGTGAAGGTGCCAGCGCTGACTGCGGTGTCAACGATATCCATGGCGTGGCCGCCCGAGAATGCGGGAGCGGAAATGGCGGTGGCTGCGGTCAGAGCGATAAAGGTTCTGCGAAACATGTTGTGTACTCCGTGATTGGACAAATGCCTCAGTTGGCATCGAAGGGGTTTACGGACGAACCCGCCATTGGTTCACTCTCACAAACCGGTATGTCGGCCTTGCCGAACGACCCCCGCGCGCTAAGCCGTCGCGATTTTCGGTTTCAAGTCACGATTCCTTGAATGTTTGTGAAAATCCGGCCCCGTTTTGTCATGTTTCAAACGGCAAACGGCATCGTGACGCGCGGGTGATCCGGGATTGCTCTATATGGATCGTCAGAGATTTCAGGACCGGAGAGTTCCCTATGGCATATCGTTGGAAAAACACCCTGACCCGCGCGGACGTCACCCCAGAGGCGATGTGGCTGAACCGGCGGCAGATCATCGCGGGTGCAGCAGGGCTGGGCGCGATCGCCGCGGCCGGTGCCGCGCAGGCAGACGAGGGTCTAGAGCCGAACAGCTATGAGGACATCACCAGCTACAACAACTTTTACGAATTCGGCACCGGCAAGTCCGACCCCGCGGAAAACGCGGGCGCGATGGTGACCGACCCGTGGTCGATCCGCGTGGACGGGCTGGTCGATAATCCGGGCGACTATTCTCTTGCACAGCTTCTGGACGGTCTGACGGCCGAAGAGCGGATCTATCGGTTCCGCTGCGTCGAGGCATGGTCGATGGTGGTGCCGTGGAACGGGGTCGAGCTGGCCGACATCCTGACAAAGGTCGGCATCAAGCCCGAGGCGAAATACGTGGCCTTTGAATCACTGGCCGATCCCGAGACGATGATCGGCGTGCGGCGTCAGGTCATTCCCTTTCCTTATGTAGAGGGACTCCGGTTGGACGAAGCGATGCATCCACTGACGATCATGGCCACCGGACTCTATGACCGCCCGATGCCGAACCAGAACGGCGCACCGATCCGGCTGGTGGTGCCGTGGAAATACGGCTTCAAGTCCATCAAGTCGATCATCCGCATCACCCTGACCGAAGAGCAGCCCCCTGCGACCTGGAACATGCTGCAATCGCGCGAGTACGGATTCTATTCGAACGTAAACCCCGAGGTCAGCCATCCCCGTTGGAGCCAAGCCACCGAGCGTCGCATCGGCGGCGGGTTGTTCAACGCGCGTCAGGACACCCTGATGTTCAACGGCTACGAACAAGAGGTCGCTTCGCTTTACGAAGGCATGGACCTTCGCCGGAACTTCTAGGGGCATATGATGGCTTTCGTCGACACCGCAAACCGCCAGCTTCGCCGCGTTCCGGCGTGGACTATATATATAGCAGGCGCCGCATGGGCTGGCTGGCTGTTCTGGCTGGGCCTGACCGGCGGGCTGGGCGCAGAGCCGATCAACGCACTGGAGCGCGCCTACGGAGAGGTCGGGCTGAAGCTCTTGGTCGTGACGCTGGCGGTCACGCCGCTCCGCCGTTTCCTGGGGCTGAACCTGATCAAGTTCCGGCGGGCGCTGGGGCTGACCGCCTTCTTCTTTGTTATGGCGCATTTCCTTGTCTGGGCGGTGCTGGACGTTCACAGCCTGTCGCGGGTTTGGGCGGACATCGTCAAACGTCCCTATGTCACGATCGGGATGGCTGCATTCCTGATGCTGATCCCCTTGACGCTGACCTCGAACGACCAAAGCCTGCGCCGCATGGGCGGGGCGGCGTGGCGCAAGCTGCACAAGCTGACATATCCCGTGTCGCTACTGGTGATTGTCCATTACATCTGGCTGACAAAGGGCTTTCCCTACGAACCGCTCGCCTATGGGGCCGTGATCGTGGTGCTTCTGGCCACACGGATTCGCCGATTCCTACCCGCAAAGGCCGCCTGAGAGCGGAGGGATAGTGTCTGGACCCGAGTCCCTCCTCAATATCTAGCGGCGCGGGGCGCGGGGGATCAGATTCTTGCGCAAAACGGCTGCCAGAGGGCTCTGAAATTTCGCTAAGGCACGGAAATCTGGGCGAAATACAGAAAATCGAAAAAAATTCATTTTCATCGAAAAAAGCTCTTGCGGCCCCCGACCGCCAGACGTAAACACCCCCTCACCGAAGCGGCGGACACGCTGCAACGGGGCGGACGGAAGCGGGAACGCAGACGGACGGAAGACTTCGAAAGCAGATCGGGCGGCGCGCCGACAAGTTAGGCGCAAGGTTCGGTTGTTGCTTTCACGCTTTTTGACATTGGTAATATCTGAAGAGATATGCGGGCGGTTTAGGGTTCATTCGATGGATCAGACGTCTGTAT
>JALQXR010000107.1 GCA_023263105.1 Marivivens sp.
ATGGTTGCTGGTAGTGAAGTAGTCAGATTTGAAACAGAAGTCATCGATTTAGATGGGGCAACTACAACTTGTGTTGTAACCAGGGTTGGTTTGTATAACGCAGTTTGTGATGGCAAGTATTTAGAATACGTTCCTTCTAAAGGGCAATACGCATTCTTACCAAAACAGCCTGATGGAAAATACACCAGTACTGCTAAAAAGCTTTCCAATGCAGATGCAGGAGAGCAGGTCAAATTTGGTGTCGACCCAACAGGACCAGCTGGTGGAAGTCTTCTAGCAAATCTAATTCAAACTCCTAGCCTTATGGAAAGAATCAACCAGGGCAGGGAAGTTGGTTACATTATTATTATTGTTGGTATCTTTGGTATCGGTATTGCGCTTTGGAAGCTTTACACTCTATATATGATGGGTCTTGCTGTTAAGAAACAGGCTAAAGCTGCTGATAAACCAAGCAATGACAATCCTCTAGGTAGGGTCTTGCAGGTTGGAAAAGATAATCTAAGCAAAGATATTGAAACTCTAGAATTGAAACTAGCAGAGGCTATTATGGCTGAAAGGCCAGCAATTGAGAGAGGGATCAATGTTGTGAAAATTATTTCTGTTGTGGCTCCCTTAGCAGGATTGCTGGGAACCGTTACAGGTATGATTGTTACCTTCCAGCAGATCCGCGAAACGCGTGGTCTGTGCTATTCGATCTTTGCCCAGACCGGTGCCTACGAAGACACCGGCATGACGACGATCTATGCCGGCACATCCGCGAACCAGATCGGTGAACTGGCCAATGTCACCATCGACGAGATGAAGCGCGCCGCCGACGACATGTCCGAGGCCGAAGTCGCCCGCGCCCGCGCCCAGATGAAGGCGGGGCTGCTGATGGGTCTGGAAAGCCCCTCCAACCGTGCCGAGCGACTGGCCCGTATGCTCCAGATCTGGGGACGTATTCCCGCCCTGTCCGAAGCAATCGACCGGATCGACGCGGTCAGCGTTCAGGATGTCCGCGACTATGCCGCCCGCACGGCCACGCAATATGGCTCGGCGCTGGCGGTCTACGGTCCGGCGGACGAAACCCCGCTTTTGGAGGCGTTGCGCGAAAGGCTTGTCGCCTGATGATAGGACGCCGCAGCAAGGTCCGGATCGAAACCGAGCGGATGACGCTGCGTCCTCCTGTGCATGGCGACTGGCGGGCTTGGGCCTCGCTGCGTGAAGACAGCCGTGACTTTCTGACCGCGTGGGAGCCAACTTGGGACCCCGAGCATCTGGGCCGGCGCGCTTTCACCAACCGAGTCTATTGGGCCCAGCGGTCGATTTCGTCCGGTGCCGCCCTGCCGTTGTTCTTGATTCGCCGCGAGGATGACGCGCTGCTGGGGGCAATCACGCTTGATAATATCCGGCGCGGCCCTGCGCAGGCGGGCACGACGGGCTATTGGATCGGCCAGCCCCATGCCCGTCAGGGCTACATGCGCGAGTCGATCCGCGCCTTGGTGCATTACGCCTTCACCACGCTTGACCTGAGCCGGATCGAAGCAGGGTGCCTGCCCGAGAACACGCCATCGCGAAAGCTGTTGGAAAGCTGTGGTTACAAATACGAAGGCGTCGCCCAAAGCTATCTGCAAATCAACGGGCGCTGGCGCAACCATGTGCTTTACGCCAATCTGCGGGCCGATCGTCGGGGCAAGACCGACGCCGGCTGACCGAGAGAGGAGCCGCCCATGCTCAACCCCGTGACACCGGAGTTTCTGGACCGCATCGCCGCGGATCTGGGGCAGGGCGCGATCCGGCCAACGTCCGAAGCCTATCTGACCGAGCCGCGCGGGCGGTGGACAGGGCAGGGCCACGTCGTCGCGCCGGACTCGACCGCCGATGTGGCGCGGCTGCTGAGCCTGTGTAACGAGGCTCGGGTGCCGGTCGTGCCCTATAGCGGCGGAACGGGGCTGGTTGGCGGGCAGATCGCGTCAGAGGGCCCTGTGCCGGTGATCCTGTCGCTTGAACGGATGACCCGCGTCCGCGCTGTCTACCCTTCGGAAAATGTGATCGAGGTCGATGCGGGCGTGATCCTTGCCACTGTCCAAGTGGCGGCGCGCGACGCCGACCGGCTGTTTCCACTGTCCTTGGCCTCGGAAGGGTCGGCGCGGATCGGCGGGCTGCTGTCCACGAACGCGGGCGGCGTCAATGTCCTGCGCTATGGCAACGCCCGAGCGCTGTGTCTGGGGGTAGAGGTCGTCACGGCAAACGGCGAGGTGCTGAACGGCCTGAGCCGGCTTCGGAAGGACAACACAGGATATGACCTGCGCGACCTGATGATCGGGGCCGAAGGCACCTTGGGGGTGATCACGGGTGCGTCGCTCCGGCTATTGCCCCGTCCGGCGGGGGTCGCGGTTGCGCTTTTTGCTGTGCCGTCGCCCGAGGCGGCTGTTTCGCTTCTGTCGCTGGCGGCTGCGCAATTGGGCGACGGGATTTCCGCTTTCGAGTTGATCAACAGGCGCGGACCCGAATTTCTGGCCGAGGTCGGGCCAGAGGTGCGGATCCCGCTCGATCCCGTTCCCGATTGGATGGTGCTGTGTGAACTTGGGCTGCCAGCGGGGCTGGACCCGCAAGAGGCGCTAGAGACGCTGTTCGTTGCCGCGCATGAGGCAGGGCTGGTCCACGATGGCGCAATCGCCCAATCCGAAGCGCAACGGGCCGACTTTTGGACCCTGCGGGAATCGATCCCCGCGGCGAACCGCCGGATCGGGTCGATCTCTTCTCAGGACATCTCTATCCCGATTTCTCTGGTGCCTGATTTCATCCGGCAAGCGGATGCGATGCTTGCAGAGATGGGGGACTACAGGATCAACTGCTTTGGCCATCTGGGCGACGGGAACCTGCATTACAACGTCTTTCCGGCCAAAGGCCGGACCCGCTCGGACTACCCTGATGACGCAAAGCGGGTCAAAGTCGCCTTGCACGATTTGGTGCATGAATTTGGCGGCTCGGTCAGTGCCGAACACGGGATCGGGCGGCTGAAGGTCGACGATCTGGAACGCTATGGCGATCCCGTAAAGCTGAAGCTGATGCGCGCCATCAAGGATGCGCTGGACCCCAACGGCATCATGAATCCGGGCGCGGTGCTGCGGGTCAAAGGCTGATTATTCGCCTTCGAATTCGCACAGAGTGTGAACCGCCATCCCCATCGATTCCAGAAGCTTGCGACCGCCAAGCGCGGGCAGGTCGATGACAAAGGCGCAGCCGATGACTTCGGCGCCCAGCTTTTCGACCAGCTTGATGCCAGCCTCGGCCGTGCCGCCGGTGGCGAGCAGGTCGTCGACGATCAACACCTTCTCACCGGGCTGAAGCGCGTCGTCGTGCAGTTCGACCGTCGCGGTTCCGTATTCAAGCTTATAGGTCTGCTCGACCGTCTTGCCGGGCAGCTTGCCCTTTTTGCGGATCGGGACAAACCCTTTGCCCAGTTGATGCGCGACCGCGCCGCCCAGAATAAAGCCGCGCGCTTCCAGCCCCGCGACCTTGTCGATCTGCATCCCCGTATAGGGATGAAGCAACTGGTCCACCGCGATCCGGAACCCGCGGGCGTCGCCGAACAGCGTCGTGACATCGCGGAACATGATGCCGTCGTGCGGGAAGTTGGGGATGGTGCGGATATAGTCTTTGACGGTGCGCATCTTTGGCCTCGTGTAGTTGCAATCTTTGCTAACACGCCGCTAGGCAAGGTGCCACTGCCTGATCGTCGCGCCCTGTTACTTCAACACGCGACCCGCCACCGCATCCAGTTTTGCCAGCAGGGCGGGGTCGCGCTTTTCCGGGGCCGTCATGATGGCGTGATCCAGCGCGCGGTCGCAGCCGCAGCGGCATATGTCCCGGGACCGAGGCAAGGTCGCGGCGACGCCTGCCACCGTGGCCCTCGCCTGAGCCGCGTTGCCGGTCAGGGTTGCGATGATCGCGCTGATGTCGACCGAGCCGTGATCCGGATGCCAACTGTCGTAGTCGGTGATCATCGCGACGCTGGCGTAGCAAAGCTCTGCCTCGCGGGCCAGTTTCGCTTCGGGCATGTTGGTCATGCCGATCACGTCGCACCCCCAGACGTCGCGGTACAACCGGCTTTCGGCAAGCGACGAGAATTGCGGCCCCTCCATCGCCAGATAGGTGCCCCGCCGGTGGGTGGTGACGCCGGCATTGCGGGCCGCTGCTTCGCACAGGTCGCCAAGCCGGTCGCAGGTCGGATGCGCCACGCTGACATGGGCCACGCAACCGGTTCCGAAAAAGCTCTTTTCCCGCGCGATGGTGCGGTCGATGAACTGGTCGACGATGACGAAATCGCCGGGCGCGAGTTCTTCCCGGAACGAACCGCAGGCCGAAACCGAAATCACATCGCTGACCCCCAGCCGTTTGAGAGCATCGATGTTCGCGCGATAGGGAACGGTGGTGGGCGAATGGGTGTGGCCGCGCCCGTGGCGAGGCAGGAAGGCCATCGGAAGGCCGTCCAGCGTGCCGGTCAGTATCTGGTCCGACGGCGTGCCCCACGGGCTTTTGACCGTGGCCCATCGCGCGTCCTGCAGGCCCTCGATGTCGTAGACGCCCGATCCACCGATGATCCCCAGCCGAGTCTGCATCCGAGTCACCTCTGAGTTGCGTTATTTGCCACGGACCCTAGCGTCGGACGTGCGACGGTTCCAGCCTTTGCCTGTAGCCGCGACGCCCGCGCGCACGTTGCATACCGGCAACTGGCGGGTCTTTGGCAAAGCGGCGGGTGGTCTTCGGGGGCATTTGGCTTTATCCGGCGCGCAGCGAACAGATTGACCAGACACGAGAGCCCCATGCCACGCGCGAAACTCGCGGCGATTGCCGACCGTTATTTCCAAAGCCCGATGACCCTGCAGAACACCAGCCTGCGGACCGAGATCCTGTCGGGGCTGACCGTCGCTCTGGCGCTGGTTCCCGAAGCGGTCGCCTTCGCCTTTGTGGCGGGTGTGCATCCGCTGGTGGGGCTGTATGCGGCGTTTATCGTGGGGCTGATCACGGCCCTGATCGGCGGACGCCCGGGCATGATTTCCGGCGCAACCGGCGCTTTGGCTGTGGTCATGGTCAGCCTCGTGGCAGAGCACGGGGTCGAATACCTGTTTGCCACGGTCGTTCTGATGGGTCTGATCCAGATCGTCGTCGGCGCCCTGAAATGGGGCAAGTTCATCCGTCTGGTGCCGCATCCGGTCATGCTGGGCTTTGTGAATGGCTTGGCGATTGTGATTTTCCTTGCCCAGATGAGCCAGTTTCAGGTGCCCGGTTCGGCAGAGGCCGCGGGTCACGGATTGGCGGGCGGTGAATGGCTCTCGGGCATGGCGCTTTACTCCATGCTGGCGCTGGTCGCGCTGACCATGGGCATCATCTGGCTGCTGCCGCGCCTGACCACCGTCATCCCCGCGCCTCTGGCCGCGATCGGGATCGTGGCGGCCATCGTCATCGGCTTTGGACTGGACGTGCCGCGCGTCGGTGACATGGCGTCGATCCAAGGCGGCTTGCCGATGTTCCACCTTCCCATGGTGCCGCTGACTTGGGAAACCTTTGAAATCATCCTCCCCTATGCGCTGATCCTTGCGGCCATCGGCCTGATCGAGAGCCTTCTGACCCTCAACCTTGTCGGCGAAATCACCGGCAAGCGCGGCGGGGCAAGTCAGGAATGTGTGGCCCAAGGCGTCGCGAACACCGTGACCGGCTTTTTCGGAGGCATGGGCGGCTGCGCGATGATCGGCCAGTCCATGATCAACGTTAAGTCCGGCGGGCGGACCCGTGTCGCGGGCACCGTAGCCGCGCTGTTCCTGTTGGCCTTTATCCTTTTTGCCTCGTCGCTGATTGAACAGATCCCGTTGGCCGCTTTGGTTGGCGTGATGTTCATGGTGGTGATCGGGACCTTTGCGTGGAACTCTCTTATGATCCTGCGAAAGGTTCCTCTGACGGATGCCTTCGTCACCGTTCTGGTCACCGTGGTCACAGTCGCGACCGATCTTGCGACCGCTGTCGTCGTCGGTGTGATCGTTTCGGCGCTGGCCTATGCGTGGAACAACGCGCGCCGTATCCACGCAAACACCGCCGTTGAAGGCGACGCAAAGCTCTATGAAATCCAGGGTCCTCTGTTCTTCGGTTCCAGCGACGGTTTCGCAGAGCTGTTTGACGTGGCGGGCGACCCTGAGCAGGTCATCGTCGACTTTGCCGGCAGCCGCGTCGTGGACCAGTCCGCGCTTCAGGCTATCGAGGCCGTCGCCGCGAAATACGAAGCCGAGGGCAAGCGGATCGCGCTGCGCCACCTTAGCCGGGATTGTCATGCGCTGCTGTCAAAAGCGGGCCACCTGATGATCGATAGCGACGACGACCCCGACTATGTGCTTGCGGTCGATTACAGCGTTCGCACGGGCGTTCTGGGCAGCCACTGACCCTGCTTTCCCTTTCCCGTCGCATGGACTAGTTTCGCGACATTCGGGAAAGGGATGGCGATGGCTGCAATTGTCGAGGTCAAGGACCTCAACAAAACCTATGACACGGGGTTCGAGGCGCTGAAGGGCGTGAACCTGAGCATTCAAGAGGGCGAGATCATCGCCCTTCTCGGGCCGAATGGCGCGGGAAAAACCACGCTGATCTCTACCATTTGCGGGATATCCCTGCCGACTTCGGGCACGATTACCGTGGGCGGGCATGACGTGGTCCGCGATTTTCGCAAAGCGCGCGCGATGATCGGCCTTGTTCCGCAGGACATCAGCCTCGAACCGTTCGAAAAGGTCGTGAATACCGTGCGGTTCTCGCGCGGGTTGTTCGGCCATTCCCGCGACGATGCCCGTGTCGACGAGGTGCTGAAATCGCTCAGCCTGCTGGATAAGCGCGACAGCCGGATCATGATGCTGTCAGGCGGCATGAAGCGCCGTGTCCTGATCGCCAAGGCGCTGGCCCACGAACCCCGCATCCTGTTTCTGGACGAGCCGACAGCCGGTGTGGACGTCGAGTTGCGCAAAGACATGTGGGCCGTGGTCGAAGACCTGCGCCGCAATGGCGTCACCATCATTCTGACCACCCATTACATCGAAGAAGCCGAAGCCATCGCGGACCGGATTGCCGTCATCAACAAAGGCGAAATCCTGTTGGTCGAGGACAAAGAGGCGCTGATGGCGCGGATGGGGCAGAAGCAGTTGGAAATCGAACTGTCCGAACCCGTGACCAAGCTGCCGAAGGCGCTGGACAAATATGCGCTAGAGCCGATCCGCGACGGTGCGGCGCTGGTTTATACCTTTGACAGCGCGGCCGAGAGGACAGGTATCACCGACCTGCTTGTTGCCCTTCGTGATGCCGGTCTGCAAATGACGGACATGCGGACCCGCGAAAGCAGTCTTGAAGAAATCTTTGTCGATCTGGTGAAGGAAAGCGCATGAACCTCTCTGCGATCAGAGCCATCTATGTTTTTGAAATGGCGCGGTTCTTCCGCACGGTGATGCAGTCGATCCTGTCTCCTGTTATTTCGACCACCTTGTATTTCGTGGTCTTTGGCGCGGCCATCGGCAGCCGTATCGACACGGTCGAGGGCGTGAGCTACGGCTCGTTCATCGTGCCGGGCCTGATCATGCTGACGGTCATCACGCAGGCGACATCCGGCGGGTCGTTCGGCATCTATTTCCCAAAGTTTATCGGCACG
>JALQXR010000108.1 GCA_023263105.1 Marivivens sp.
AAAGGCACGATCTGTGACTTTCGGGGGCAAATTCAGCATGGTTTCACCTATCACGAGCCGTTGTGATGGAATATAGAGGCCGCAGGCAAAGACACAAGTTGGGACAAGACCGGAACATGGCAGCCCCTTACGCCACACTCCCTGAATCTGCTCGGGGACGGCTTTATCCAGAAGACGAGAGCTTTTTCAGGTCGCCCTTCCAGCGCGATCGCGACCGGATCATTCACGCGTCGGCGTTTCGCAGGCTAAAGCACAAGACGCAGGTTTTCGTGGAACACGAAGGCGACTATTTCCGCACCCGTCTGACCCATTCGATCGAGGTGGCTCAGGTCGCCCGCACGGTCGCCGCCGCGCTGGATCTGAATGTCGAACTGACCGAGGCCGTCGCTCTGGCCCACGACCTGGGCCATCCGCCGTTCGGCCACACCGGAGAGGACGCGCTGGACGAGCTGATGCAGCCCTATGGCGGTTTTGACCATAACGCGCAGGCCCTGCGGATCGTCACCAGTCTGGAGCGTCACTACGCCGAATGGGACGGGCTGAACCTGACGTGGGAAACGTTGGAAGGCATCGCAAAGCACAATGGCCCCGTGGCCGAGCCTTGGCCCTATGCTTTGGCCGAATACAACGCCCGCCACGATCTGGAACTGTCGACCCATGCCAGCGCCGAGGCTCAGGTCGCGGCTTTGGCGGACGATATCGCCTATAACAACCACGACCTGCACGACGGGCTGCGGGCCGAACTGTTTTCGACCGACGAACTGGCCGAACTGCCGGTGCTGCGCGACTGTTTCGCCGAGGTGGACCGCAAATACCCCGGCCTGAACTATTACCGCCGCCGCCACGAAGCCCTCCGGCGGTTCTTCGGGATACTGGTCGAGGATGTGATCGTCGTCAGCCGCCGCAATCTGGCCGAGCTGGACCCCGCGACCGTCCACGACATCCGGCACGCGGGCCGGATGGTGATCCAGTTTACACCCGCACTGTGGTCGGACCTGAAGGTGATCCGGCAATTCCTGTTCCACCGGATGTACCGTGCGCCCGCCGTGGTCGAGATGCGCCGCCACGTCACGGGTGTCATCAACGACCTGTTCCCGCTATTCATGGACCGACCGGACGAATTGCCGAAACAATGGCGCAAGGACGTGGCCGAGGTTCAGGACCGTTCGGGTCTGGCGCGGATCGTGGCCGATTACATTAGCGGAATGACCGACCGTTTTGCGCTGCAAGAGCACGCACGGTTGACGGGCTCCGACATTATCGAACGAACGAGGGTTACCAGTGGCGATTGAAACTGTAGCGGGCGCGATGGCGCCGGTGTCGGCTTTTGCGATGATCGGGGCTTTGGGGGTCGGCAGCCAGTGGCTTGCGTGGCGGCTGAATATGCCTGCGATCGTTCTGATGCTGGTCGCGGGTATCCTTGTCGGGCCGGTGCTGGGCGTTCTGGATCCCGCGCGCGACATCGGGCCATTGATGAAGCCGATGATTTCGATCGCCGTTGCGATCATCCTGTTCGAGGGCGGTCTGACGCTGAATTTCACAGCGCTCAGCGACGCCGCGACAGGGGTGAAACGGCTGGTCTTTGTCGGCGCTCCGCTTGGCTGGATCGCCTCGACGCTGGCGCTGCACTACGCCGCCGGTCTGGGGTGGGAAACCTCGGCCGTGTTCGGCGGCATCATGATCGTCACCGGCCCGACCGTGATCGCGCCTCTGCTGCGGCAGGCGCGGCTGTCGCGTCGGCCTGCGGCTCTGCTGCAATGGGAGGCAATCGTCAACGATCCCATCGGCGCCTTGGCCGCGGTTCTGGCCTTTGAAGTGGTGTTGGTGCTGAACACCGTGACCGCCGCGGGCAGCGCGGTTCAGGATCTGATCGACGGCATTGTCGTTTCGTCGCTGCTGGGTCTGTTCAGCGGAGTGGGGCTGTCGTTCGGGTTCCGCCGTGGCTGGGTGCCCGAATACATGAAGGTGCCGGTTCTGTTTGCCGTCCTTCTGGGGGCGTTCGCCGTGTCGGACAGCGTGTTGCATGAAAGCGGCCTTTTGGCGGTGACCATCATGGGGATCGTGATCGCCAACGCAAAGCTGGCCTCTTACGAAGAACTGCGCCGCTTCAAGGAACACGCGACCGTCTTGCTGGTGTCGGGCGTGTTCATTCTGCTTGCCTCCAGCCTTGATTTCTCGGCGCTGGCCAAACTGGACGCGCGGGCGGTCTTCTTTGTGCTGGCGGTCGTTCTGCTGGCGCGGCCGCTGACGGTTTTCATCTCTCTCTTTGGGTCCGGAATACCATGGCGGGAACAGGTTCTGGTCGCCTTTACCGGCCCGCGAGGTGTCGTATTGGTCGCGGTCGCGGGACTTTTCGGAGAGCGGCTTGCCGCGCTTGGCGTCCCTGACGGAGAGCTGGTCGGACCGCTGGCCTTTGTGTTGGTGGCCTTTACCGTTGTGCTTCACGGCTTCACCCTCAAACCCTTTGCGCGCTTCCTCGGGTTGACCGGATCGGCCAAGCCGGGGGTCATCATCGTGGGCGGCTCGCCTTGGACCACGGCCTTGGCGACCGTGCTGAAGAAAGCCGAACTGCCCGTGCTGGTGGCCGACATCAACCACGGCCATTTGACCGGTGCCCGCAACGCAGGGGCCGAGGTTTTTTCGGGCGACATCCTGTCCGAGGCGGCAGAGCACCGGCTGGAGTTCGTCAGCTATGCGACCATCATCGCCGCCACGGACAACGACGCCTATAACACGTTGGTCGCCACCGACCTTGCCCCCGAATTCGGGCGGGACAACACGTTCCAGATCACCCGCGAAAAGGGCGAAAGCGCGCGTCTGGCGCTCCCGCGCACTCTGGGCGGGCGGCCCTTCGGACCGGACCTGACCCACGCGGGATGGGCGCAACTGGTGCGGGACGGCTGGACCTTCCGCGTGACCCGACTGACCGAGGAATTCACCCTTGACGACTGGCGCACCAAGCGGCCCAAGGCCCTGCTGGTGGCGCGGATTTCCCCCACCGACGTCATCCGGTTCATCCGCAAGGACGAAGACGTAAAGCCTGCCGCTGGGGTCCGGATCCTGTCCTTGCTGCCCCCCGAGGCCGCGGAACAGCCCGCAACCTAGCCCGTCGTCGGGCCCACAAATTGATCAAAAGCCATCCTCGCGCGTTGACGCGGGGATTGGCCGTGGTAAACCGCCCGCTGATGCCGCATTCCGGCCGAAAGGACGACCCATGAACCTGTTTTCCGATATCCGCGTGCTCGTGATCGACTGTCTCGACGGGATGGTCCGTGATGGGGTGCTGCCCGAGGGGTTGGACTTTGGCGCCGTAGCGGTCGAGCCGCCGCGCGATGCGGCTCATGGGGATATGGCGACGAACGCTGCGATGGTGCTTGCGAAACCGGCGGGCCAGAACCCCCGCGCAATCGCCGAGGCGCTGGCCGAACGGCTGGTCGCGGACGGTCGCGTCGCCACGGCCGAGGTCGCGGGACCGGGCTTTTTGAACCTGCGGCTGGGAAATTCGATCTGGCAAGGCGTCGTCAAAAGCGCACTGACCGATGCGGACTTTGGCCGCTCGACCATGGGTGCGGGCCAGAAGGTCAACGTCGAATTCGTGTCGGCCAACCCCACGGGCCCGATGCATGTCGGCCACACCCGCGGCGCGGTCGTCGGGGACGCCCTGGCCAGCTTGCTGGATTTCGCAGGCTATCAGGTCACCCGCGAATACTACATCAACGACGGCGGCGCGCAGGTCGACGTGCTGGCGCGGTCGGCCTATGAGCGTTACCGCGAAGCCCACGGGCTGGACCCCCAGATCGCCGAGGGCCTTTATCCCGGTGACTACCTGATCCCTGTGGGCGAGGCGCTAAAGGCGAAATACGGCGACAGCCTGATCGACAAACCCGAAGAAGACTGGCTGGTCGACGTGCGTGAATTCGCGACAGAGACCATGCTGGACATGATCCGCGACGACCTTGCGTTGCTTGGCGTGAAAATGGACGTCTTTTCATCGGAAAAGGCGCTGTACGGGACCGGCAAGATCGAAGCCGCGATCGATAGCCTGCGCGGCATGGGGCTGATCTACGAAGGCACGCTGGAGCCGCCAAAGGGCAAAACCCCAGAGGATTGGGAGCCGCGCGAACAAACGCTGTTCAAATCGACCGAGCACGGAGACGACGTCGACCGCGCCGTGAAGAAATCCGATGGCAGCTGGACCTATTTTGCACCTGACATCGCCTACCACTACTCGAAAATCGAACGCGGTTTTGACGCGCTGATCGACATTTTCGGCGCCGACCACGGCGGCTACGTCAAGCGGATGAAGGCCGTTGTCTCGGCTCTGTCGGGCGGTCGGGTGCCGCTGGACATCAAGCTGGTGCAGCTGGTGAAACTGTTCAAGAACGGCGAGCCGTTCAAGATGTCGAAGCGGGCAGGGACCTTTGTCACGCTGCGCGACGTGGTGGAACAGGCAGGGTCCGACGTCACGCGGTTCCATATGCTGACCCGCAAGAACGACGCTCCGCTGGACTTCGACTTTGACAAGGTGATCGAGCAGTCCAAGGACAACCCCGTCTTTTACGTCCAATACGCCCACGCCCGCGTGAATTCGGTCCTGCGCAAGGCCCGTGAAGCCGGCATTGCGGTGGATGACGCGACGCTGGCTGCCGCCGATCTGACTGGCCTGTCCCACGACGCCGAAATCGCTCTGGCGCGGAAAATCGCCGAGTGGCCGCGTCTGGTGGAAATCGCCGCCCGCGGGCACGAGCCGCACCGGATCGCGTTCTACCTGTATGAATTGGCTTCTGATTTCCACGGCCTGTGGAACCGCGGCAACGACGACACGTCGCTTCGCTTCCTGCAAGAGGGCGACGCCGCCACCAGTCAGTCCAAAATCGCGCTGATCCGGGCGGTCGCAGTTGTGATTTCCAGCGGCCTTGGTATTCTGGGCGTCAAGCCGGCAGAAGAAATGCGCTAAGCGACGAAGGCCGCCGGCAAGAGGCACTTGGACGCGGTCCGAACTGGTCGGGACGCAAGCTAAGAGGCGGTATGGCTGATTATTCCAACGACCCCGGGCAAAGCCCCGAGTCCGGTCCAAGGGCAGGCACGGTCCTGAACCTTGTGGCATCGCTTGTGTCGTTGGGTCTGTTGGTCGGTGTCGGCGTCTGGGGCTACCGTTTGGTCATGCGTGACGTGACCGGCATCCCCGTGGTGCAGGCTCTGGACGGCCCGATGCGGCTGTCGCCGGATGATCCCGGCGGAGAGGTTGCCTTGCACACCGGGCTTTCGGTGTATGAGGTCGCAGCCGAAGGTGGCGCGGCCGGACCCGAGGACGTGCTGGTGCTGGCTCCTGCCACGAGCGACCTGACCGAAGAGGACCTGAGCGTCCAGCCCACCGCCGAAGCCGCCGAAGACCTGGCCGGAACGCCGGGGTCAACAGAGGCAACGGCAGAGGCCGCGCCGACCGAGGCGCTTGTCGCGGACCTCGCGACCGACGCCACATCCGAACCCGTGACCTCCTCTGACTTGGCCGATACGTCCGAACAGGTGGACCCGACCGCGCCCGTAGCCGCGTCGGACGGCCCGCTGACCGCCGAACAGATCCTTGCTCTGGCCGAACAGATCGCATCGGGCACCACCCCGCTTGCCCCGCTGGAAGACGAACCCGCCCCAGAGGTCGAAACCGCCATCAACGGCGTGCCGACGGATGTGATCGCGGATATCGTGCCGTCGTCCGTGCCGGGGGTCTCTGCGTCTTTGCGGCCCAAAACGCGGCCCGAAACCCTGTCGACCAGCGTTTCGGCGGCTGTGACTGACAGCTCTGCCGATCCCGATGACGTGATCGACCCTGTCTTGCTGATCTCGACCGAAACGATCCCCGCCGGCACCAGCCTTGCCCAGCTTGGCGCTTTTGACTCGCCCGAAATCGCGGCGCAGGAATGGCGGCGGCTGAATGGCCGGTTCACCGATTTCATGGCCGGTAAGGACCGGCTGATCCAACAGGCAGAGCGCGGCGGACGGACCTTTTACCGGCTCCGTGCCCGCGGGTTCGAAGACCTTGCCGACGCCCGCCGGTTCTGCGCCGCCCTGATGGCCGGCAATGCGGACTGCGTCCCCGTGGTCGAAAGGTGAGCACCCTTGCCCAACCGCTCTGGTCCCCGCGCACGTTGACAATCGGGCGGGGGCTGGCACTCTCGGCTTGCGCAAGGGGTTAGGCGGCGGATGTCGGACGATTTCGAAGAGCAAGAGTACAGCATCAGCGACCGGCTCGCCGCCGAGGCGCTGATCGTCGACGTGGGCGCGTTCGAGGGCCCGCTGGATCTTTTGCTGTCGCTGTCACGGACCCAAAAGGTCGACCTGAGGCAGATCTCAATCCTGTCGCTGGCCCAGCAATACCTGACCTTTGTCGAACGCGCCAAACAGCTGCGGCTAGAGCTGGCGGCGGATTACCTTGTCATGGCGGCTTGGCTCGCCTTCCTGAAATCGCGGCTGTTGTTGCCCCCCGAGCCGGGTGACGAAGGTCCGTCGGGCGAAGAACTGGCCGCGCACCTTGCGTTCCAGTTGGAGCGGCTGCAAGCGATGCGGGAAGTGGCGGCGAAACTGATGGCGCGGGACCAGTTGTCGCGGGATTTCTTTGCCCGTGGCATCACCGAAGACGTCACCCGCGTGCGCCGTGTGGTCTATACCGCGACGCTGCTGGACCTGATGCAGGGATATGCCCGTCTTCGGACAAAGGACGAATTCCGCCCCTTTGTGATGGACCGCGACGCGGTGATGACGATGGAACAGGCGCTGGACCGGATGCGCGGGTTGATCGGCTTCGCGGGGGATTGGACCGACATCGAATCCTACCTGCCCGAAGGGTGGGGCGCCGATCCCGCTCGGCGGCGGTCGTCGACAGCCGCGACCTTTGCCGCCACGCTGGAACTGGCCAAGGAAGGCCGCATCGAAATCCGGCAGGGCGACACCTTTGCCCCGATCCAGATCCGCAGAAAGAGCCGACCCGATGTCTGACACCGACGCTTCCGACGACCTGCCGCAGGGGGCCGAAACCTCTGATCCGACCGCGCGCCGCGCCAAGGACACCCTGTTCGAGGCTCCGCCCATGGGCGAACAGGAACGCATGGTCGAGGCCATCCTGTTCGCAACCGCGGAACCTGTGTCGGTGCGGGAACTGTCGGCGCGGATGCCGCATGGCTGCGATCCCGCCGAGGCGCTCGTTCATCTGCGCAAACGCTACGAAGGCAGGGGCGTGAACCTGTTGAAAATCGGGGATGCCTGGGCGATCCGGACGGCGTCGGACCTGGGGTTCCTGATGCAAAAGGAAACGGTTGAGACCCGCAAACTCAGCCGCGCCGCTCTTGCACATCCGTAAATGGACTCTAGTCGATTATTTTCCGTATGTGATTGCAGATACAATAATCCTCTACTTTGATTTGTAAAACGATAGTTTCATATGAAGCGCCTTGTCACGTATCCCAGAAAACGTTGCGAGATCTGCGCGACAAGTGTCAAATACTTGGTTGGTGCCTCTGTAAAAGAATTCATAAGGAAAACGGCGAAGTCTTGTTGGAGTGGATGATCTGCGAAAGCCCCGCTCCTCGTGCGGTAGGGCAAGGCCTGCCCAGCCTATCTCTGAGCGAGCCCGGCCCCGCCGTCGCCAGCAGCATGTGGAGTGG
>JALQXR010000109.1 GCA_023263105.1 Marivivens sp.
AAAGTTGTGCCCCTTGGCGACAATCTGGGTGCCGATGATGATATCCGCCTCGCCCTTCGCGATGGCCGAGATCCGGTCCTTCAGAGCCCGCGCCGAGCCGAACAGGTCCGACGACAGCACCGTGACCCGCGCGTCCGGAAAGGTCGCGGTGACCTCTTCCGCCATCCGCTCGACCCCCGGCCCGACCGGCGCGAGCTTGCCCTCGACGTTGCACTTCGGGCAGGCGGTGGGCATCGGCTTTGTCTCGCCGCACTGGTGGCACATCAGCCGCTTCAGAAAGCGGTGCTCGACCATCCGCGCGTCGCAGTTATCGCAGCCGATCTGGTGCCCGCAGGCGCGGCAGACCGTGACCGGCGCATAGCCGCGACGGTTCAGGAAAACGAGCGACTGTTCCCCCCTCTGTAGCCGCAGGGCGATGGCTTCGCGCAGGCTGGGCGACACCCATGATCCGGGGCGGAGGTCTTCGTCGCGCATGTCGATAGCGGTCATCTTCGGCATCACCGCGGGACCGAACCGGCTTTGCAACTCGATGCGGGCGTATTTCCCCGCCTCGACATTCGCCCAGCTTTCCAGACATGGCGTGGCCGAGGCCAGCACGACCTGTGCCCCGTTCAGCGACGCCCGAAGAACCGCCATGTCGCGCGCGTTGTAAACGACGCCGTCCTCTTGTTTGTAAGAGGTATCGTGTTCCTCATCCACGACGATCAGCCCCAGATCGCGGAACGGCAGATACAGGGCCGACCGCGCGCCGACCACCAGTTGGGTTTCGCCCTGCGCCATTTTCCAGCAGCGGCGGCGTTCGGTCATGGTGACACCGGAATGCCATTCCGCCGGTCGGGCGCCGAAGCGGGCCTCGACGCGGTCGATGAACTCGGCCGACAGCGCGATCTCGGGCAGAAGGACCAGCGCCTGCCGGCCCATGCGCAGGGTCTCGGCCACCGCTTCCAGATAGACCTCGGTCTTGCCCGAGCCGGTGACGCCTTTCAAAAGCGTGGTGCCGTATTCGCCCGAGCGGATGCCATCGGTCAGAACCCGCGCCGCGGCGGTCTGGTCGTCGGTCAGCGTCTTGCCTGCGCGCATCGGATCCAGCCGCGGATAGGGGGTGTCGCGGGGGGTGTCTTCCTCGCTCACCGCGCCCAGCTTGACCAGCCCCTTCACCACCGACGTCGTGACCCCCGCCAGTTCGGCCAGTTCGCCAAGGGTGAAGGCCGCGCCGCCGTGGTTGTGCAGCACATCCAGAACCGACGCGCGGGCGTCGGTCAGCCGGTTCGGGCGGTGGCTGCCCAGACGGTAGACCTTTCGCATCGACGGGCTGTCCCCCAAACCCGGAGCGCGGGTCGCAAGCCGCAGCATCGCGGGCATCGGGGTCAGGGTGTAATCGGCGACCCGTCCCAGAAACTGGCGCATCTCGTCCTGCATTGGCGCCGCATCCAGCACGCGGCTGACCGACCGGACCCGCGACAGGTCGAAATCGCCCTTACCGCGCCCCCAGACAACGCCCAGAACCTTGCGCGGACCCAGCGGCACCTCGACGAAAGCGCCGGTTTCGCAGCCGCCTTCGGGGGCCTTGTAGTCCAAGAGACGATCCAGCGGCTGGGTCGTCAGAACCGCCACCAATGCGCCTTCGGGGAAGAACTCTGCCGTCATCTCACCATCTTTTCGGGTTTCGGCTCCGTCCCTTCTGAGGTAAACGCAGCGCACCGAAGAGCCAACCCTTACCGAAGAGAGTCGCTCCATGAAATTTTTCGTAGACACCGCCGAGATCGACCAGATCAAAGAACTCAATGACCTCGGAATGGTCGACGGCGTCACCACCAACCCCACGCTCATCGCAAAATCCGGCCGTGACATCATCGAAGTCACAAAGGAAATCTGCTCGATCGTTTCGGGACCGGTTTCCGCCGAAGTCACCGCGCTGAAGGCCGATGAGATGATCGCCGAAGGCCGCAAACTGGCCAAGATCGCGCCGAACATCGCGGTCAAGGTTCCGCTGACGTGGGACGGCCTCAAGGCCTGTAAGACCCTGACCGACGAAGGAACCATGGTCAACGTGACCCTGTGTTTCTCGGCCAATCAGGCTCTGCTGGCGGCCAAGGCCGGTGCGACCTTTATCAGCCCCTTTATCGGGCGTCTGGATGACATCAACCTTGACGGGCTGGACCTGATCGCGGACATCCGCCAGATCTATGACAACTACGGCTTCGAGACCCAGATCCTTGCCGCGTCGATCCGGTCGGTGAACCACATGAGCGAATGTGCCAAAATCGGCGCGGACGTCGCGACGGCTCCGGCCTCGGTGATCAAGTCGATGGCGAACCACGTCCTGACCGACAAGGGCCTGCAGGGCTTCCTTGCCGACATCCAGAAAGCAGGGATCAAGATCCTTTGATCCTTCCGCCCTAGGCGGGTAATTGCAAAACCAGACGGCCAAGCGCGAGTTTGACTTGGCCGTTTCGCCAAAAAAGTGCAACATTGGGGGGCCTGTGCTATCAGACCGGCACTATTGAACCCAAAGCAACTGACATGAGCATCAAACCATTCATCGACGACGCCCTTCGGGAGCGAATTATCGCCGCCCCTGAATCCCTTTTGGACGACGCGGCCATCATGCGTGCTCTTGTTGCGGCGAATGAACGCGCGATGGGCAGCAATGTGGTCGACCTTCGCGGAATCGCGATGGACCGGCTTGAATCGCGCCTTGACCGGCTGGAAGACACGCACCGGTCCGTGATCGCTGCCGCCTATGAAAACCTTGCCGGCACCAACCAGATCAACAGGGCAGTGCTGCGCCTGCTTGACGCCAACAAATTCGAAACCTTCCTAAAGGATCTGGGCGGCGACATTGCCGACATCCTTCGGGTCGACAGCCTAAAGCTGGTGCTGGAATCCGAACACCGCGAAGCCGATCCAGCTCTAGAGCGGTTGGGCGACGTCGTCCGCGCGGCCCCCAAAGGCTATATCGACGATTATGTCAGCCTCGGACGCGGCAACGCAGAGCGGCAGGTCACCCTGCGGCAGGTCCATCCCGACCACAGCGGGCTCTATGGCCGAAAAGCGGAATACATCCGGTCCGAAGCCTGCCTGAAGCTGGACTTTGGCCCGAACCGCCGTCCGGGGATGCTGTTGCTGGGATCGGAAGACCCGCATCACTTCTCTCCGCAGCAGGGCACCGATCTGCTGACCTTCTTTGCGGGCGTCTTTGAACGCGTCATGCGGCGTTGGCTGGGCTAGGCCCGAGGCGATGCAGTGATCTCTCCGGCCCTGTCCCGCAGCATCGACGACTGGCTGTCGCATGCCGGCGCGATCAAGGGTCAGAGCCCGCGGACACTGGACGCCTATCGCGCCGATGTGACGGGGTTTCTGGCGTTCCAATCGACCCATCACGGTGACACCCAAGGCATCGCCGCCATCGCGCGGCTGACCGTCAGCGACATGCGCGCATGGATGGCCTATGAACGCGGCCGAGGGGTAGCGGCGCGGTCGCTGGCGCGCGCCTTGTCGGCGGTCAAGACATTCGCGAAATGGCTTGCCGAACGCGAAGACTTTGACCCGACGGCGATCCTGTCGGCCCGCGCACCAAGGTTTCAGGCCAAACTGCCCCGTCCCTTGACCGAAGACGCGGCGCGGGCGCTGATCGACACCACCGAATTGCAATCGGTCGAAGGCTGGGTCGCGGCCCGCGACGTTGCGGTCGTCACCCTGTTGTACGGCTGCGGCCTGCGCATATCCGAGGCGCTGTCCCTGACCGGTCGCGACGTGCCGCTGCCGGACACCCTGCGCATCGCCGGCAAAGGCGGTCGCGAACGGCTGGTTCCGGTGCTGAGTGCTGCCAAGGACGCCGTCGGGGTGTATCTGGCGCTCTGCCCCTATCCGGTCGAGCGCAACCAGCCGCTGTTTCGCGGCGTACGCGGCGGAGCCCTGAACCCTCGGCTGGTGCAAAAGGCGGTGGAACAGGCACGGATGCAACTGGGGCTGCCTGCCTCGGTCACGCCACACGCCTTGCGGCATAGCTTTGCGACGCATCTTTTGTCCGCAGGCGGCGACCTGCGCGCGATTCAGGAGCTCTTGGGTCACGCGTCCCTGTCGACCACGCAGGCCTACACGGCTGTCGATACGGCCCGCCTGATGGAGGTCTACGCCAAGGCCCACCCGAAAGCCGCGAAAAAGTAGCTGTTGCCGCCATGCGCTTTTCGGGTCATGAGAGTGCATGGATATCAAGCACAAAGCCCTTGGCGTTCACCTGCTCACCGCCTCTGGTGCTGTTTTCGCAATGCTGGCGATGCTCGCCGCGGTGGAAGGCCACTGGAGCCTCATGTTTCTGTGGTTGGTTGTTGCGTTCTTTGTGGACGGGATCGACGGTCCTCTGGCCCGCAAATACGACACAAAGACCAACGCCCCGATTTATGACGGCGTGCTGCTTGACCTGATCATCGACTACCTGACCTACGTCTTTGTTCCCGCCTATGCGCTGTTCAAACATCCCGAAATGCTGCCCGGTTGGGCGGGCTGGATCGTAATCCTTGTCATCACCTTCACCAGCGCGATGTATTTCGCGGACTCTCGGATGAAGACAAAGGACTTTTCCTTTTCCGGCTTCCCCGGATGCTGGAACATGGTGGTTCTGGTCGTCTTCGCGCTGAAGCCCGAATATTCGGTGACGCTGGTTCTGGTCATCGCGCTGGCGGCGACGATGTTCGTGCCGGTCAAATTCGTCCACCCGACGCGGACAAAGCGCTGGCGGACCGTGACTCTGCCGACCTCGCTGGCCTGGACCTTTTTTGCGGGTTGGGCTGCCTGGGTCGATTTCCACCCCCAAAGCTGGGCGCACACCGGCCTGTTGCTGACGTCGGTCTATCTGCTGGGCGCGGGCGCGATGCAGCAGATCATCTATGGCCGCGAAGGCTAGAGCCGCGTCAGAACAGCACCCAAGACGATCAGCACCGCAGCGATGCCCTTCATCCGGTCGATGCGTTCGTTGAACAGCAGCCAGCCCAGCACAACCGCGAACAGGATCGACGTTTCCCGCAGCGCCGCGACCAGCGCAAGCGGCGCGACCGTCATCGCCCAGACCGCGATCGCATAGGCCCCGAAAGACGCCGCCGCCGCGACAAACCCCAATGCCCAGCCCTTTGCGTCGGCCCTGAGCACCGCGCGGCCCTTTAGCGCGATTGCTGCCGGTGTGTAAAAGGCCGCCGACAACATCATCAGCCAACCCACATAGGTCACCGGCGCCCCCGAAACCCGAGCCCCAAGCCCGTCGGCCAGCGTGTATCCCGCGGTCGCCGCCGCCGAGCCCAACGCGAAAGGCAACAGGCGGCGTGACTCGCCGTTGGAAAACACGCCCCGCGCCATCAGCAATATCCCCAGCCCAAGCACACTGACCCCGATGTAATCCCACGCGCCCATTTCGTCGGCCAGCCAAAGCAGGCTCACGACCATGACGATCAGCGGCGCAGCGCCCCGAGCGATGGGATAAACGCGGCTCAGGTCGCCTTGGTCATAGGCATAGGCAAGGAACAACTGGTAGGCCATGTGGATAAGCCCCGACGCAAAGAGCCAGGGCCAGACCTCGGCTGCGGGCCACGGGTTCGACGCGGCAACGACCGCTCCGATGGCCGCGTGGCCGACGCTCAGGATCAGCATCGACGTCTGCTTGGACAGCCCCGTCTTGATGATCGCGTTCCAGCCGGCATGAAGGAGCGCGGCCAGCATGACCGCCAGAAATACCGCTAAACTCATGTGGTTGCCGCCTGTCGCCTGCTGTTTTGCAATCGGTAAGGCCGACAGCGGGTCAGATCAAGAGCCCCGCCGCACCCTCTAGCCGCAGCAACGCGACCTTGGTTTCGACCCCGCCCGCGCCGGAATAGCCGCCCAGTCCGTTGGACCCCAGCACGCGGTGGCACGGGATCAGGATCGGGATCGGGTTCGACCCGCAGGCCTGCCCGATGGCCTGCGCGCTGACGCCAAGCCGTTTGGCAAGGTCGCCGTAGGTCCGGGTCTGGCCATAGGGAATGTCACAAAGCGCACGATAGAATTCGCGCTGAAACTCGCTGCCTCGGGGCCGCAGCGGCACATCAAAGGCCCGACGGCTGCCTGCGAAATACTCGGCCAACTGGGCCAGCGCCTGTTTTGCCAAAGCATCCGTCGACAGCGGTGCCTCTTGCCAGTCAAGCGACACAACCCCACCGGCCGTGATTGTCACGCTAAGGTCCCCGACGGGACTTTTCATTCCTGCCATGATCATTGCGCGACCCTATCAGAGCGCCGCCGACTATCCAAACGAAACGCGCCGAGGCAGGCCCCGGCGCGTTTGCAGGTCACTTTGTGACGGTCGGATCAGCCCAGCGCGTCGTTACAGCGCTTGCAGACGCCAGAGTGGCTGTGGCCACCGACGTCGGGCAGGATTTTCCAGCAGCGCTCACATTTTTCGCCGTCGGCCTGTTCGAACACCACGCCGATGCCTTCGACTTCGGGCAGGCGGAATGCCTCGGCCGGAGCGGGGTCGGTGGTGACGCTGATCGCCGAAGTGATGCAAAGATCGTCGAACGCCACGGTGCGCAGCACGGCGGCGGTGTCGGCGTCCACATGGACGACCGGCGCGGCCTCAAGGCTTGCGCCGATGACCTTTTCGGTCCGCTGCACTTCAAGCGCGCCGGTGACGACACGGCGGGCGCGGCGGACCTTGGCCCATTTCGCGGCCAAAGCATCGTCGCGCCAAGCGGCGGGGGTTTCGGGGATGTCGGTCAGGTGAACCGACGCCGCGTCGCCCGGATAGCGTTCCAGCCAGACCTCTTCCATCGTGAACACGAGGATCGGCGCAAGCCATGTGGTCAGGCGGTGGAACAGGATGTCCAGAACCGTCCGCGCCGCACGGCGGCGGGCAGTGTCGCCGTCGCAGTACAGCACGTCCTTGCGGATGTCGAAGTAATAGGCCGACAGGTCCACCGTCGCGAATTCAAAGACCGCGCGGAACACGCCTTGGAAGTCATAGGACGCATAGCCGTCGCGGACGGTCTTGTCCAACTCGGCCAGACGGTGCAGCACCCAGCGCTCCAGCTCGGGCATATCCGACGGGTCGACGCGGTCGGCTTCGGTAAAGTCGGCCAGTGAGCCCAGCAGGAACCGCATGGTGTTGCGCAGACGGCGGTAGCTGTCGGCGGTGCCTTTCAGGATCTCCGGCCCGATCCGCAGGTCGGCGGTATAGTCCGACTGGGCCACCCACAACCGCAGGATATCGGCGCCATACTGTTTGACGACCTCTTCCGGTGCGATGGTATTCCCAAGCGACTTGGACATCTTCATGCCCTTTTCGTCCAGCGTGAACCCGTGCGTCAGCACCCCGCGATACGGTGCCCGCCCCTTGGTGCCGCAGGCCTGCAGCATCGACGAGTGGAACCAGCCGCGGTGCTGGTCGGTGCCTTCGAGGTAGAGGTCGGCAAGCCCGTCTTCCGAGCCGTCTTCGCGGTCGCGCAGCACAAAAGCGTGGGTCGAGCCGCTGTCGAACCAGACGTCAAGGATGTCCTCGACCTTTTCGTAGCGGGCCGGGTCGTGGGCGCCGAGGAAGTCGCTGTCCGGCGCGGTGAACCAGATGTCGGCGCCGTGTTCGGAGATCGCCTTGACGATGCGGGCGTCAACC
>JALQXR010000010.1 GCA_023263105.1 Marivivens sp.
ATCCGCCCAGAGCGGGTCGACGCCCTGCTGGAGGCCGCGTTTTCGGTGGTCGACCGGCATATCGGCGTCGTGTCCGTCAGCGACTGCGAAGTTCTCCGCGCCGAACGGTTCTAGGCCGCGCTTTCGGCTCCCGCACCTGTGAACGCACGGCGCCAGAAAGCCGTGATACCATTGGACATCCTGTGGTGGAGGGCGCAATGGCACGCATAATCGGAGCACTGATACTGGTACTTGGCATCGCGGCGACACCGGCATTTGCGGTGGGCAGCGGCGGCGGAGGAAGTTCTGGCGGCGGCTCCAGTGGCGGCTCCGGCGGCAGCTCGGGCGGCAGCTCGGGCGGCAGTTCCGGAGGCGGATCCAGCGCACCGGCTCCGAATTTGACCGGAATAGAGCTGGTCCAGAGTCACATCGACCAAGGCAGTTACCGAAGCGCCATCGACGTATTGCGCGGCATCATCGCAGCCGAGCCGGGCAATGCGGATGCCTATAATCTGGCCGGATATTCCTATCGTAAACTGGGCATGCTCGAGGAGTCGGGCCAGTTCTATGCCTATGCGCTGCAGCTAGATCCCGTGCATCTGGGTGCGTTGGAGTATCAGGGCGAACTGTTCCTGATGATGGGCCAGCCGGACAAGGCCGCAGCGAACCTTGAACGGTTGCGCAGCCTCTGCGGCACTTGCGAGGAAATGCTCGACCTGCAGGAAGCCATCGAGGCGAACGGCTAGGCGCTATTGCAGCGCCATGCCCGACGGCCACGTGATCCGCGTGTCGACCCGCAAGTCCCATTTCGCACCGGCGTCGATGGTGCCGGTCCAGCTGAACTGACCGTTCAGGTTTGCGCGTTCGTCTGCGACGGGGGGTATGCTGAAGGCATGGCTGACGACGATTTCTTCGTCCTCGGCATAGCTTAGGCCCAGCTTTACCTCGATCGGCCAGTCGCGGGTGCCAAAGTTTTCGACCGTATAGACCCACGACGTGTTCTCTTCGTTTTCGCGAACAAAGAAACCGGTACCGCCTGCGTTGCGCGTTGGGTCAAGGGCGGACAGCTTGATCGTATCAATCGCCCCAAAGGGCAGGTCTAGCGATTCATCGGGTGCCAGATTGCCAAAGCTGGTGGTGCCGACCCGCACACCGTCCAGTCGCAGGTCGACAGGGCCGCCGATCAGGACTTCGTCGCTGGCGTTGGTAAAGCGGACCTCTCGGTAGGCGGTCGGGTCTGTCTGCGGCGCGGCGATGGCGGTCAGGGTCACGTCGGACAGGGCGACAGTGCCGAAATCAAGTGTCAGTTCCTCGACGCCTGTGCGCAGGGTCACCGGTTCGGGATAGGCGTATAGGATCGACTCGCCGGTCGCGATCGACACGAAGCCAACAGCCGCTTCCACGACGACGGGTGCGGCATAGGTCCCTGCCTCAAGGCTTTCGTCGGCTGCGCTTCTGGCAAAAAAGTCGGGTTCCAGCAGATACCGGAGCCGCCCATACGGCGAAGTGGCCGACGGGGTTGAGTTGATCGAATTGGTCGACAGGACCAGATCGACATTCGACCAGTCGCGGCCTGTCTCCTGATAGATCGACACCTTTCGGGTCATCGTCAGCAGGGCCTGTTCGGACGAGCTCTCCAGATTTGCTTCGTAGCCGACCGCCCAAGAGCCTGTGCCTTGGGTCTCGATGTTGATGGCGGCGGGCCCTGCGTTGGCTACGTCGACGGTCAGAATGGCATAGACATCGCCCGAGCTCATGTCGTCGCGGTCCAGCAGCGCGGCCAGAGCCTGCTGTGCGCGGTCCAGGGCCTCGACATCCGCGTCACGGGCCCGTTCGGCGGCCCGACGCGCGGCGGTCGCGGTTTCCAGCGCCGCGCGGGCTGCGCCGACTTCCTCTCCGATTTTCAGGGCGATTGCGGCGACCGCGTCCGCATCGGCCAGCGCGTTTCCGGCGGCGGTCTGCCCCAGAGACGTCAGCGTGGCGATCCGCGCGTTGGCCGCGGCTTCGGGCGCGGCAAGCGCGGCGATGGCGTCGTCAGTGGCGATCAGCGCGGCCTCTAGACGCTCGACCTCGGCCCGAGCGGCGGCGACCTCTGGGCTGTCGGCCACGTCAACGACCGGCAACCGACCAGAGGCCAGCCGGACACTGATCAACCGCACGCCGTCGGGCAGGTTCAGCGGCAGGTCAAGCGCCTGATAAACGTCGCCCAGTCCGGTCAGGATCACGTCGTGCCGGCCCGCTGGCAAATCCAGCGTAGTCGCCAGATTCAGGGCGGCCCCGTCAGGGTGCAAAACCACGGATGTGACCGACAGGTTCGCGCTGAACGTATCGGCAAACACCGGCCCCCCGAACATAAGGAAACAGGTGGATCCAAGGATTATGCGCTTCATTCGTGCCTCCGCGATTTGGCGTGATGACACTGTAGCACAGAAGGATTCGCAACGAAAAACGGCCCCGAAGGGCCGTTTGACGAATTCTTGCCAATGGGCTGGAGGTCAGCCCTTTTTCAGGCAGCGCTGGCCCAGCACTTCCGCGATCTGGACCGCGTTCAACGCGGCGCCTTTGCGCAGGTTGTCGGACACGCACCACAGGTTGATCCCGTTGTCGATGGTCGAGTCCTGACGGATGCGGCTGATGAAGGTCGCGTAGTCGCCCACACATTCGATCGGGGTGACGTAGCCACCGGCTTCGCGCTTGTCGACGACCATGATGCCGGGTGCCTCGCGCAGGATGTCGCGGGCTTCGGCTTCGTCAAGAAAGTCCTCGAATTCGATGTTGATCGACTCAGAGTGACCCACAAACACCGGCACACGCACGCAGGTCGCGGTGACCTTGATCGATTTGTCGAGGATCTTTTTCGTTTCGGCGACCATCTTCCATTCTTCTTTGGTCTGGCCGTCCTCAAGAAAGACGTCGATGTGCGGGATCACGTTGAAGGCGATCTGCTTGGGGTAGACGCTGGGCGCGACTTCCTGACCGGGGACATACATGCCCTTGGTCTGGTTCCACAGTTCGTCGATGGCCTCTTTGCCGGTGCCGGACACGGACTGATAGGTCGAAACGACGACGCGCTTGATCTTTGCGCGGTCGTGCAGCGGCTTCAGGGCGACGACCATCTGCGCGGTCGAACAGTTCGGGTTCGCGATGATGTTCTTCTTGGTGTAGCCGACGACCGCGTCTGCGTTCACTTCGGGCACGATCAGCGGAACATCGGGGTCGTAGCGATACAGCGACGAGTTATCGATCACCACGCATCCGGCAGCGGCGGCCTTGGGCGCGTAGATCTTGGTCGCGTCCGAACCGATCGCGAACAGGGCAATGTCCCAGCCTTTGAAGTCAAAGGTATCCAGATCCTGGGTCTTCAAAGTTCGGTCGCCAAAGCTGACTTCGGTGCCCAGAGATTTGCGCGACGCAAGCGCGGCGATCTCGGTCACGGGGAACTCGCGCTCGGCGAGGATGTTCAGCATTTCGTGACCCACGTTGCCCGTGGCGCCAACGACGGCGACTTTGTAGCCCATACGGGTGCTCCTTTCCTGAGAGACGCCGCTATATAGCCCCTCGATACCGGTAGGGAAAGCCCGACAGCCGCACTGAATTGCGGCAAATTGCGTCAGTCGGTGCGGTCGCGAGCAAAAAGGTAAACGCTAAGGCCGGCCAGCAGCAAAAGCCCGAAGAACAGGAACAGCGCCTGATAGGCATCGGCTGCCGTGGTGGCGGTTTCCTTGGCGGTTGCATAGACGGGGCGCGTGACGAATTGCATCGCTCCGACGCCGCCGATCCCGAACAGGTTGACCAGCGTCACGCCGCGACCCGTCAGGTGGGGCGGGAAGAACGCCTTGGCATGGGCGACGATCATCGGAAAGGACGATCCCGCAAAGCCCACGCAGGCCAGCAGCGCAGCCGATGTCCAAAGGCCTCGGTCCGGCATCGTAAACAGCGCGAACAGCGCCATCGCGCCCAGCAGGTTGCCGCCAAAGATCACCCATTTCCGAGTGCCCAGCAGACGGTCCATCGGCCCGTAGGCAAAGTTACCCGCAATCATGGCAAGCCCCATGACCAGTGTGATATTCCCGATGGTCGACGCGTCGGCGGCATAGACCTCTTTCAGATAGGGCCCCGCCCAAGCGCCGCGAATACCGGCGGCGGGGGCGTAGTTCACCAGCATCATGATGAAAATCGGCCAGAGCGCCGGCGTCGCCAAAAGCGTCAGGACCGAGCCGCGCTGTTCGCTGATCACGCGTTCGGGGTTGCGGACGGTCACCCAGACCATCGCGGCCACAACCAGCGTCAACCCCGCCACGCCCCAAAGCGTTTCCCGCCAGCCGAAAGTCTCGACAGCCCAAGCCAGCGGCGCCGAGGAAAAGATGTTCCCGAAGGACCCGAAGCCGATGGTCGCGCCAGCCAGCGTGGCAAAGACCGCCGCCGGATAGACGCGCGCGAAGATAAAGTAGGCCGCCATCAGCACCGGAGAACAGCCGATCCCGATCAGCGCCATGGCCAGCGTCATCTGATCGGGCGTCGTGGCCATCGCGAAAACGGCGGCGCCACCGGCGCCTCCGGCGGCAAAGATCACAGAGGCGGTCAGGCGGGGCCCCACGCGGTCAAGCGCGGCTCCGACGGGGATCTGCATGGCGGCAAAAATCAGGAACCACATCCCCGACGCATTCGCCAGATCCTCGGGGGTGGCGCCGATGTCGGCTTCCAAAGCCGGAGCGAGAACCGCCAGAAACGCCCTGTAAAACTGGCTTAGCACATAGGCCAACACCAAAGAGACGATCCCTGCGCGCATAACTGTTCTCCTTGCCCGTTGCAGGCAAGATGCACGCCAAGCGCGGAATGGCAAGCAGCGTCAGTCAGTTGCCGGACTAGAGGGCCTGGCTGTGACGACCTTCAGGCATCAGGTAGGCGTCCAGCTCTTTTGCCACCAGCCGCGCGATCAGCCGTGCGTCGCGGGTCAGGCGGATGGCCCCGTCGCGAACCTGAATGTGGTCGCTGAACCGCTCGCGCAGCCTTTGGGTCATGTCCTGAATCTGGGATTGCGGCACGCCAAAGGTCATGGCGATCTGGCGCGTGTCCAGCGCCATGTCGCACATCAGCCGTTCGATCATCGCAGAGCGCAGCGCATCCTCGGCGGTCATCGTATGGCCACGGTCGGTCGCAAGCCGCCCGCCGTCGATCGCCGTCGCATATTTGGACGAAATCGAGTTGTTCTGTGCAAAGCCCTGCGGGTATCGGGAAATCGCGCTGGCGCCGACCCCGATGAGCACGTCAGAGGGGTCGACGGTGTAGCCTTGGAAATTCCGGTGCAAGCTGCCGTCGCGTGCGGCTGCGGCCATCTTGTCATCGGTTCGCGCATAGTGGTCGATGCCGATCTCGGCATAGCCGTCCTCCACGAACATCTCTCGTGCCGTGTCGAACAGCACCAGACGTTCTTCGGCGTCGGGCAGGGCGCCTTCGGGGATCAACACCTGCCGTTTGGCCATCCACGGGACATGGGCGTAGCCATAAAGCGCCACGCGGTCCGGGGACATCGACAACACCTTTCGGACCGAATCCGCCATCCGTGTTCGGGTCTGGAAAGGGAGTCCGTAAAGGATGTCCATATTGACCGAGCCCACGCCCGCCGCGCGCAGCATTTGCACCACGTCGCGGGTCGTTTCGTAGGGCTGAAGGCGGCCGATGGCAGCCTGCACCTCGGGGTCGAAATCCTGCACGCCGATAGAGGCACGGGTCATGCCGATCTCGCTCAGGGCTTCGATCCGCGCGGCATCGACTTCGGTCGGGTCGATTTCGACAGAGAACTCCAGATCGTCGGCCCAAGGTCTGAACGCCGCAAGTTTCGCGCCAAGTCGCCGGATCAGATCGGGGGGCAACAGCGTCGGTGTCCCGCCGCCCAAATGGATCTGGCTGATGATCACATCGTCGCGCAGCCGTTCGGAAATCAGGTCCAGTTCCTTTTCAAGCAGGGCCAGATAGGGGACCAGCGGCCTGTCGGTGCTGGTGCCTTGTGTCCTGCAGGCACAGAACCAGCACAGGCGGCGGCAATAGGGGATGTGCAGATAAAGCGACACACGCCCGCCCGACGGAATCGCATGGAGCCACGATTCGACTTTCTGCGCTCCAAATCCGGAGGTAAAATGGTTCGCCGGCGGGTAACTTGTGTAACGGGGAACGCGGGCTTCGAACAAACCGAGTTCGCGCAAACGTTTAGTGGACGGCATCCGGTGTCCTTCCAAATCCTAGAAATAGCTGCGATGCTGGTTTACGAAATTTGAAGAGCCACCGATAATGACTAGACATATGACCGACATCGACTGTGAGGGCTGTCCGATCCGACATCGCGCTGTCTGTGCACGCTGTGATGCCGATGAACTCGAGCGGCTTGAAGAGATCAAGTTTTACCGCAACTACGAAGCGGGCCAGCCGATTGCTTGGGCTGGTGACGAAATGACCTTTGTCGGGTCGATTGTGTCCGGTGTCGCCTCGATCACGCAAACGATGGAAGACGGGCGCACCCAGATGGTGGGCCTGTTGCTTCCGTCGGACTTTATGGGGCGCCCGGGGCGGAGTGTGTCGACCTACAACGTCACCGCGGTCAGTGACGTCACCCTGTGCTGCTTCCGGCGCAAACCCTTTGAACAGTTGCTGATCGACACGCCGCACGTCGGCGAGCGCCTGCTGGTCATGACGCTGGACGAACTGGATGCGGCGCGGGAATGGATGCTTATTCTGGGTCGCAAGACCGCGCGGGAAAAGATTTCGAGCCTCTTGGCGATCATCGCCCGCCGCGAAGCGTCGCTGAATATGCTCAAGCTGACGGGCCGGATAATCGTCGACCTTCCGCTCACCCGCGAAGCCATGGCCGACTACCTCGGGCTCACGCTTGAAACCGTCAGCCGCCAGATTTCGGCGCTGAAGCGCGAAGGGATCATCGAGCTTGAAGGCAAGCGTCGCATTGTGGTCCCCGATTACGAAGACCTCCTGATGGAGACCGGGGACGACGTGGACGGGGGCGTGATCGCTTGACGTATTCTGTTCGGGGGCGAGACTGACGTCGCAGATATTGCAGGTGTATGTCTTGGCGGACGATCTGCCGCTGCTGTTCGATCTGTTCGATCCCGCCATCGGATCAATGCGCCATCAAAAGCGGGGCGGCAGAATATTCCAGCATATCCCGAGTCGCGCCGCCAAGGATGGACTCTCTGAAACGGGAATGTCCGTAGCCTCCCATCACCAAGAGGTCGCAGGCGTGTTCGGTCACGAAGCGGTTCATGACTTCGGAAACACGGGGCAGCGTCCGCGCTAGGATCGAGACTTCGGATTTGATCCCGTGGCGCGCCAACATCAGCGACACGGCACCGCCCGGGTCGGACCGTTCGGGGGCGTGGCTGGGCGGGTCGATGATGACGATGTCCACCTTTTTGGCCTGCTGCAACATGGGCAGCGCGCCTCTGACGGCGTTGAAGGATTCGCTGCTTTCGTTCCAGGCGACGGCAACGCGGTCAAAGCTAGAGCGGCAGCCTTCGTGGGGCACGACCAGCACGGGCGCGGCGGTTCCCAACAGCTCTGCTTCCAGCACATTTACCTGAATGGGGGTCCGTCCGGCGCCATAGGGCTTTGAGGCGACAATCAGGTCGGAAAAGCGCGTCAGCCGCGCGATCGTCACGTCCAGCCCCATCTGCGGCGACACCACCGGTTCGATCGTGATTTTCGGGCCGTCGGTGTCCAGCACCGAATGGGCCCATTTCGACAGCTCCTCGGCGCGCGCGCGGGCTTCTTCGACTCCGGATTCCAGAATGACCGACGCCGCGCCAACCGGCATGGCTTCGTATCGGGTGGCGTCGATGCCAAGGCAATAGACGTCCAGATGGCCGTCTTCGCTGGCCGAAAGTGCCGCCGCCGCCAGCAGCGCCGCCGAGTCGGCGGTCTTGTCCGTCACGACGACTGAGATTGTCCGGTATGACATTTGTCGGCTCCTTATGCCGGTCTTTCACTCGGTCCGAGAGTCGCCCCTCCACCTTGGTCAAGCATTAGCAACAGCCGCAGTCAGAGAAATTGACATGGATCAAGGCAGCCACAGCCGATGCGGGCGAAATCGTCAGCATCACGAAAAACGCCCACGCCATGATTCTGCGTGTGCGAAAAGAGGGAACACATTATGTGGGATTGGATCAAAATCGCGGTTTGGGGCATCGTGGCCCTGCTTGCCGCGCTCGCCGCGAATTTCGCGCGCGACCTGGCGTATCAGGTCCACGCGATACTCGTGATGCTCATTGCGGGCGGTATGTTCGTCTGGACGGTTCGCCATACAGACGAGCCAAAGGGTGCCGCTGAAACTGGCTATATGGACGGAGTGATCCGATACGGGGTCGTCGCGACCGCCTTTTGGGGCATCGCCGGCTTTCTGGTCGGAGTCATCATCGCGTTCCAGCTGGCTTTTCCGGCTCTGAACCTTGAAATCCTGCACGGGTTTGGCAATTTTGGTCGCTTGCGTCCACTGCATACTTCGGCGGTGATTTTCGCCTTTGGCGGCAACGCTCTGATCGCGACGTCGTTCTACATCGTGCAGCGCACCAGCGCGGCACGGCTTTGGGGCGGTAACCTCGCTTGGTTCGTTTTCTGGGGCTATCAGGTGTTCATCGTGCTGGCCGCGACCGGCTACCTGCTGGGCGCAACCCAGTCCAAGGAATACGCCGAGCCGGAATGGTACGTCGACCTGTGGCTGACCGTCGTCTGGGTGGCCTATCTGCTGGTGTTCCTGGGCACGATCATCAAACGCAAAGAGCCTCATATCTATGTGGCGAACTGGTTCTTCCTGTCGTTCATCATCACCGTCGCGATGCTGCACGTGGTCAACAACCTGACCATTCCGGTGTCGATCTTCGGGTCGAAGTCGGTGATCGTCTGGGCCGGTGTTCAGGACGCAATGACCCAGTGGTGGTATGGCCACAACGCTGTGGGCTTTTTCCTGACCGCAGGTTTCCTGGGCATGATGTACTACTTTGTGCCGAAGCAGGCCGGTAAGCCCGTCTTCAGCTATAAGCTGTCGATCATCCACTTCTGGGCGCTGATTTTCCTTTATATCTGGGCCGGTCCGCACCACCTGCACTATACCGCGCTGCCCGACTGGGCATCCACGCTGGGCATGGTGTTTTCGGTCATCCTGTGGATGCCGTCATGGGGTGGTATGATCAACGGCCTGATGACGCTTTCGGGCGCTTGGGACAAGATCCGCACAGACCCGATCATCCGCATGATGGTCATCTCGCTCGGGTTCTACGGCATGTCGACCTTTGAAGGCCCGATGATGTCGATCCGCGCGGTCAACTCTCTGTCGCACTATACCGACTGGACCATCGGCCACGTCCACTCTGGCGCTCTGGGCTGGAACGGCATGATCACCTTTGCCGCGCTCTACTTCCTGACGCCGAAGCTGTGGAACAAGACCGGCCTGTACAGCCTGAAGCTCGTCAACTGGCACTTCTGGCTCGCGACCATCGGCATCATCCTTTACGCCGCCTCCATGTGGGTCACCGGCATTATGGAAGGCCTGATGTGGCGTGAAGTCGACGCGAACGGTTTCCTTGTGAACTCTTTCGCGGACACGGTCGCGGCAAAGTTCCCGATGTACATCGTGCGCGGCATGGGCGGGGTCCTGTACCTCACTGGTGCGCTGATCATGTGCTACAACCTCTGGATGACGGCGTTCGGCAATCGTGTGCCCACCGCCGTCGCCACCCCCGCAGAATAAGGAGAAGAGATCATGGGTATCCTTGATCGCCATAAGGTTCTGGAAAAGAACGCGACCCTTCTGCTGGTGTGCAGCCTTGCGGTCGTCACCGTCGGGGGCATCGTCGAAATCGCGCCGTTGTTCTACCTCGAGAACACCATCGAAGAGGTAGAAGGCGTGCGGCCCTATTCGCCGCTCGAACTGGCCGGTCGCGACATTTACCTGCGCGAAGGTTGCTACGTGTGCCACAGCCAGATGATCCGCCCGATGCGGGACGAGGTCGAACGCTATGGCCACTACAGCCTTGCAGCAGAGTCGATGTACGACCACCCGTTCCAGTGGGGCTCAAAGCGGACGGGGCCCGACCTTGCCCGCGTGGGTGGCCGCTATTCGGATGAATGGCACGTCGACCACCTTGCCGACCCGCAGTCGGTGGTGCCGGAATCGGTGATGCCAAAGTACGCCTTCCTGCTGGATGCGGTTATCGAGCCAGGTCACATCGCGGACCTGATGTCGGTGAACGCTATGGTGGGTGTGCCCTATACCGAGGAAATGATTGCCTCGGCCGAGGCGGACTTCACCGTGCAGGTCGATCCCTTTGGCGACAGCGACGGACTGCTGGAACGCTATCCGGGGGCACAGGTGCGCAACTTTGACGGCCAGCCGCAGCTGACCGAAATGGACGCGCTGATTGCCTATATGCAGATGCTCGGGACTTTGGTCGATTTCTCGACCTTCACGCCCGACGCAAGCCGCTAAGAGGAGGGTGAGATGAACTATCACATCCTGCGTGAAATCGCGGACAGCTGGGTGCTTCTGGCTCTGTTTGTCTTCTTTGTCGGAGTGTTTTTCTGGGCATGGCGCCCCGGAAGCCGCCCCGTCCATGACGACGCAGCCGCCGTGCCCTTCCGTCACGAAAACGGACCCGCATCCGTAACCAATCCAAAGTCTGGGGAGCCTCGGTAACATGGCCAAGCAACCTGAAAAGAAAAAGGATGTCGGCACCACTGGCCACCAGTGGGACGGTATCGAGGAACTCAACAATCCCTTGCCGCGCTGGTGGGTGTGGATTTTCTACGCCACAATCGTCTGGGGCATCTGGTACACGATCGCCTATCCGGCGTGGCCGATGCTGCAAAGCGCGACCAGTGGCTATCTAGGCTATTCGACCCGCGCCGAAGTCGCAGCCGATATCGCTGCGGTCGAGCAAGCCAACGCAGGCCTGATGGACGAACTGGCCGTTGCCGATCTGGCGACCGTTCCGTCCAACACCGCCCTGCACAGCTTTGCCGTCAACGGCGGCGCCGCGATCTTCCGTGCCAACTGTTCGCAGTGTCACGGGTCGGGCGCGGCGGGGGGAAAGGGCTATCCCAACCTGCTGGACGATGACTGGCTTTGGGGCGGTTCGGTCGAAGAGATCGCCTATACCGTCGCGAACGGCATCCGCAACGAACAGTCGCCGGACGCCCGCTGGACCGAAATGCCGGCCTTTGGCGATATCCTCAGCAAAGAGGAAATCGGTCAGGTCGTGGCCCATGTCCGCGCGATTTCCGGACAGGACGCCGATGCCGCTCTGGCCACCGCGGGCGAGACGCTGTTTCTGGACAACTGTGCGTCTTGCCACGGCGACGCAGGCGAAGGCAGCCGCGACATGGGCGCACCCCGCCTGAACGACGCGATCTGGCTCTATGGCGGTGACGAAGCTGCCCTGACCGAATCCGTGACCATGGCCCGCTTTGGCGTCATGCCCGCGTGGAGCGACGAACACCGCTCTGCCGGCGGCCTGTCGGCGGCAGAGGTCGCGGCAGTTTCGCTTTACGTCCACCAGCTGGGCGGCGGCGAATAACCGAACATCGGCCCGGGATTGCAGCCCCGGACCGATTCCCATCGGACCTAGGCACTGTTCGCGCATTGGCCTGCCCGATGGTCCTCTGGCGAGAGGACAGGCACCCCCGGGCTCACATACCTCGGGGGTGTTTGCTTTTGCGCCGCTCAGGCGCGCTGTCAGGCGCTTGCCGCGCCGATTGTTGATCTGGGTCAAGGTAGCTGTGCGACGGCTCGGGCAAACAGGCGTCAACGCGAACAGAATCTATTAGGTATAGTCATGTCCCAAAGCACGGACTCTCCGCCGTCCCTCTATGCGTCGCGCGAGCCGGTCTTTCCCCGCAAGGTGAAGGGCTGGTTCCGGTCGCTCAAGTGGTGGATCATGGCGGTGACGCTCGGCATTTATTACCTGACCCCCTGGATCCGCTGGGATCGGGGGCCAGAGTTGCCGGATCAGGCGGTTCTGGTCGATATGGCCGGTCGGCGGTTCTTTTTCTTCTGGATCGAGATCTGGCCACACGAATTCTACTTTATCGCGGGTCTGCTGATCATGGCGGGACTCGGGCTGTTTCTGTTCACCTCCGCCATGGGGCGGGTGTGGTGCGGATACGCCTGCCCGCAGACCGTCTGGACCGACCTGTTCATCCTTGTCGAGCGCTGGGTCGAAGGCGACCGCAACGCGCGCGTCCGGCTGTGGAACGCGAAATGGGACCTGCGCAAGCTGCGGCTGAGGCTCACAAAATGGGCGGCTTGGGCGGTTATCGGACTGGCTACCGGCGGGGCTTGGGTGTTCTATTTCACCGATGCGCCCACATTGTTCGTGAACCTGCTGAACGGCACCGCCCATCCGATCGCCTACACGACGATGGGCATCCTGACCGCCACCACCTTCTTTTTCGGCGGGATCGCGCGGGAACAGGTCTGTATCTATGCCTGCCCGTGGCCGCGTATTCAGGCCGCGATGATGGACGAAGACACCATCACCATCGGATATCGCAGCTGGCGGGGCGAGCCGCGCAAGAACTCTGCAGAGGTCAAGGCAGGCGAGCCGATGGGCGACTGCGTGGATTGCATGGCCTGCGTCAATGTCTGCCCGATGGGCATCGACATCCGTGACGGCCAGCAGATGGAATGTATCACCTGCGGCCTGTGCATCGACGCCTGTGACGACGTGATGGACAAGCTGGGCAAGCCGCGCGGGCTGATCGACTATCTTGCGCTCAAGGACGAAGAGGCAGAGCGCGCCGGCAAGACGCCGATTGCGGTGATCAAGCACGTCCTTAGGCCCCGCACGATCCTGTATACCGGACTATGGTCTCTCGTCGGGCTGGGGCTGGTGTTTGCGCTGTTCATCCGACCCGAAATCGACATGACCGTCGCGGCGGTTCGCAACCCGACCTATGTCGTCAATTCCGATGGTACGATCCGGAACGTCTATGACATCCGGCTGCGCAACAAACACGGAGAGTCCCGCCCCTTTGGTCTGGCGCTGAATGACGGGACAGAGATGACGCTTTCGGTCGAAGGCTCGGACGGGTCTTTGGTAATCGTTCCCGCTGACGATACGTTGCTGTTGCGGGTTTATGTGGATGCCGCCGCCGGAACCGCAGCGGCAACCGAGGCGCGGACCGACTTCACGTTCTGGGTCACCGACCTTAACAGCTCTGAACGCGCCCATACCGACACGCATTTTAACGGACGGAGTCAATGACATGCTGCACCTGTTCCAAGGCCCGATCACAGGGCGCAAATTCTTCCTGATCTTTTCTTCCTTCTTCATCGTGATCATCGCGGTCAACATCGTTCTGGCCGTTCAGGCGGTCCGGACGTTTCCGGGGCTAGAGGTCAAAAATTCCTACGTCGCGAGCCAAACTTTCGACGCCGACCGTGACGCGCAACTGGCGCTGGGCTGGGCGGTCGACGCGCGAGTTCACGCAGGCGAACTGCTGGTGACGATCACCGATGCCAGCGGGGCCGCGGTTCAGGCCGCCACGATCGAGGCGGTGTTTGGTCGCGCAACCAGCGTCCGCGACGATCAGGTGCCTGCCTTTGTCTGGGACGGCGAACATTATCGCGCGCCCGTCACGACCTGGGCCGGGAACTGGAACCTTCGGATGAAGGCGACCGCCGCTGACGGCACCAATTTCCAGCAACGCATCGTCGTCATCATCGAGGACTAGGCAAATGTCGGCCACCGAGGCGCCAGCCGCCGCTATCTGTCCCGTTTGCCCGCCGATGCCCGAAGGGCCGGTCGCGCCGCGGGTCAAGGTCGACAAAGACGGCACGACCGCGATGCACCTGTCGCTGCCGACTATTCATTGCGCGGCCTGCATCTCGGCTGTTGAACGCGGGCTTTTGCGGGTGGACGGCGTTGCCGAAGTCCGTGTGAACCTGACCCGCAAGCGGGCGGTGGTGCGGGCCCTGCCTAACGTTTCGGCAGACACGCTGGTCGCTGCTGCCGCCGCCTTGGGCTACGAAGCTCAGGTGCTGGACGGTGCGACCCTCTCCGCCGCCAACAGCGATCGCGCGGCCCGAGACTTGGCCATGCGGCTGGGTGTTGCGGGCTTTTCGATGATGAACGTGATGCTGCTGTCCGTCGCCGTCTGGTCGGGCGCAGCGGATGCGACGCGGGACCTGTTCCACTGGTTGTCGGCTGCGATTGCCTTGCCGACTGTGGCGTTTTCTGCCCAGCCCTTCTTTAAATCCGGCTGGTCGGCGCTGCGGGTCGCGCGCCTGAACATGGATGTGCCGATTTCCTTGGCGATCCTGCTGGCGGCGCTGATGTCGCTTTATGAAACGCTGATGTCGGGCAGCCACGCCTATTTCGACGCGGCGCTGTCGCTGACGTTCTTTTTGCTGGCGGGGCGCTACCTCGACCAGAAAATGCGATCCACCGCGCGGTCCGCCGCTGCCGAACTTGCCGCGCTAGAGGTCCCGACGGCTCTGCGCATGACCGGTGACGTCGCCGAAACCGTGCCCGTCAAAGAGGTCGCGGTCGGTGACATTCTGCTGGTCCAGCCCGGTGCCCGGGTGCCGGTGGACGGCACGGTGACCGAAGGCGCGACCGAAATCGACCGCGCCTTCCTGACTGGCGAAACCGATCCCGTGGCCATCGCAACCGGCAATCCGGTCCACGCGGGCGAAGTGAACCTGACCGGCGTCATCCGGATGTCCGCCACCGCCGTGGGCGAAGACACGTTCCTGCACGGACTTTCCGATCTGATCGCCAACGCCGAAGCGGCAAAGTCGCGCTACAACTCGCTTGCCGATCGGGCGGCGCAGATCTATGCGCCTTTGGTCCACCTGCTGGCGCTGCTGGCCTTCGGCGGCTGGCTGTGGGTCACGGGCGGGGACGTCCGCTTTGCTTTGAACATCGCGGTCGCAGTGCTGATCATCACCTGCCCCTGTGCCTTGGGTCTGGCCGTGCCTGCTGTTTCGACGGTCGCGTCGGGCAGGCTTTATCGGTCCGGCATTCTGGTCAAACACCCCAGCGCGCTGGAACGGCTTGCCGAAGTGGACGAGGTCATTCTGGACAAGACGGGCACCCTGACCCGCGGAGTACCGACCCTTGCCGGTGCCAATGACCTTCCCGCGCACCCCCTTGCGCTTGCGGCGGCTGTTGCCTCGGGCTCGGCCCATCCACGGTCCCGCGCCATCGTCGCCGCGGCGGGCGAGCGGGGGCTGGTGTTGCCAAAGGTGACCGATCTGCAAGAAGTTCCGGGCTTTGGGGTCGAGGGCAAGTTCGACGGCCGGCGGGTCCGGCTGGGACGCGCCGCTTGGGCCGCCGGAGCGACTGGCGATACCGGAACGGTGCTGGCGGTCGACGGGGCCGCGCCGGTGGCTTTCGCCTTCGAGGACACCCTCCGGCCCGGTGCCCAAGCGATGATCGACAGCTTTCGGGCGCGGGGCCTGTCCGTCACGCTGCTGTCCGGCGACACCGAAGCCGCGGTGAGCCGGTTGGCCGGCGACCTTGGGATTGCCTCTTACCGCGCAGCGATGCTGCCCGACGAAAAAGCCGGTTTCGTGGCCGACAGGACAAAGGCGGGCGCAAAGGTTCTAATGGTCGGGGATGGTCTGAACGACACCGCGGCTCTGGCTGGCGCGCATGTGTCGATGGCACCGGGCTCGGCGTTAGAGGCGGCGCGTGTGGCTGCGGATCTGGTCCTGTTGTCCTCCGACCTGTCGCGGGTCGGCACGGCGCTGATCACTGCGGTCTCTGCGCGGCGGCGGATACTGGAAAACTTTGCCGTGGCGGCGATCTACAACATGATCGCCGTGCCGATCGCACTGTTGGGCTTTGCAACACCGCTTGCGGCGGCTATTGCCATGTCGACGCGCTGAGGACCCGCTAAGCCATGAACGTGCTCGCCCTTTTGATTCCTGTGTCGCTTGGCCTTGGGGCGTTGGGGCTTCTGGCCTTTTGGTGGACGATGAAATCGCGCCAGTACGAAGATCCGGATGGCGACGCGGCGCGAATTCTGCGCAAAGATTACGACGACACTCCTGCCGGCTGATCCCCCAAGCTATCCCCGATTTCGTCAATATCTTGTGGATAAGCGGCTATTCGCCCTTATATCGTGGGGTCTTTCGTTGACTCTGCCCGCCCGCGGGCCCCAAAATTCAGGACCGGGAATCGCAACAGGGACGGGCGCGTGCGCTTTACCAAACTTCGCCTCAACGGGTTCAAGAGCTTCGTCGACCCGACGGATCTGATCATCGCCGATGGTCTGACCGGCGTTGTCGGCCCGAACGGCTGTGGCAAGTCGAACCTGCTGGAGGCGCTGCGCTGGGTCATGGGTGAAAACCGCCCGACGGCGATGCGTGGCGGCGGGATGGAGGACGTGATCTTTGCCGGTGCCGCCACCCGTCCGGCCCGCAACTACGCCGAAGTCGCGCTGACCATCGACAACTCGGAACGGCTTGCTCCGGCGGGGTTCAACGACGCCGACAACCTAGAGATCATCCGCCGCATCACCCGCGATGTGGGCAGCGCGTACAAAGTCGGCACGAAAGAGGTCCGCGCCCGCGACGTGCAGATGCTCTTTGCCGATGCCTCGACCGGCGCCCATTCGCCCGCGCTGGTCCGGCAGGGCCAGATTTCCGAACTGATCAATTCGAAACCCAAGGCGCGCCGCCGGATCTTGGAAGAGGCGGCCGGTATTTCGGGTCTGTACCAGCGTCGGCACGAGGCCGAGCTGAAGCTCAAGGCTGCGGAATCCAACCTGACCCGCGTCGACGACGTGATCGAGCAACTGGCCAACCAGTTGCAGCAACTGGCGCGGCAGGCCCGTCAGGCCGCCCGCTACCGCGAGATCGGGGAAAGCCTGCGCAAGTCCGAGGGTCTGCTGCTGTACCGCCGCTGGAAAGAGGCCGAAGAAGCGCGTCAGGCCGCCGTTCAGCAACTGCGCGAACGCACCGTGGCCGCGTCGCAGGCGGAAAGCGCGGCTCGGGCTTCGACCAAGGCGCGGACAGCGCGCGAAGATGCGTTGCCGCCGCTCCGCGAGGAAGAGGCGATCGCCGCCGCGGTCCTTCAGCGCCTGCAGGTCCAGCGCGATACGCTGAAAGATCAGGAAGCCCGCGCGATCGAAACCATCGCCACCCTGAAACGCCGGATCGAACAACTGGCCCATGACATCGACCGCGAAGCAGGGTTGAACCGCGACGCCGGCGAAACGATCGAGCGGCTGGAATGGGAAGCCCGCGAGATCGCGAAAGCCGGTCAGGGGCATGACGACAAATTGGAGGCCGCACAGGCCTCGGCGCGCGAAGCGGCAAGCGTTCTGCAAGATCGTGAAAGCGAATTGTCAAAGGTCACCGAGGATGTCGCAAGACTTGCGGCGCGACACCAGTCCGCCCAGCGTCTGCTAGAGGACAGCCGCAAGACGCTCGCCAAGGCCGAAGCCGACGCCGCCAAGGCCAAATCCGCTATGGCCGAAGCCGAGGGCGCTTTGTCCCGCGCCGAGGCCGATTTCGCCCGCGCCACTGACGCCGAAGCCCGTGCTCAGGCAACCGCCCAAGCCGCCGAAGACACGCTGACCGCGGCAGAAACCGCCCGCGCCGACACCCAGTCCCGCGAAGTCGACGCCCGTGCCCTTCGGTCCGCTGCCGAGGGCGAGGCAAATGCGCTGCGTGCCGAAGTGGCGGCCCTGTCGCGACTGGTCGAGCGGGACACCAAGGAAGGCGGGCAGGTGCTTGACCTTTTGTCGGTGAAGGGCGGGTACGAAAAAGCGCTGGGTGCGGCCTTGGCCGACGATTTGCGCGCGCCGGCGGTTGCGGCGGATGGCAAATCGGGCTGGGCGGTGATGCCCGCCTACACTGACCCACAGCAACTGCCTTCAGGCGTGGTTGCCCTGACCAATGTCGTGTCGGTTCCCGAAGTGCTCGTGCGCCGGATCGCTCAGGTCGGATTGGTGGATCGGGCCGACGGCGCGCGGCTCCAGCCCGGTCTGAAGCCCGGGCAGCGGTTGGTGAGCGTCGAAGGGGACCTTTGGCGCTGGGACGGGTTTCGTGCGGCGGCAGAGGATGCGCCCTCGGCTGCGGCGTTGCGCCTGCAACAGTTGAACCGTCTGGTGGAGTTGAAGCGCGACCTGGAAGAGGCGGCAGCCAAGGCGGACGGCGCAAGAATGGCGCATGACACCCTGACAAAACGGCTGGCCGATCTGACCGCCGCCGATCAACAGGCGCGGACCGCCCGTCGTGCAGCTGACCAGCAGGTCGCCGAGGCCGCGCGGGCCCTGAGCCGCGCCGAAGCGGACCGCAATCTTGCCGAAGGCAAGTTGGAGGCATCGGGCCTGGCCGTGGCGCGTCACGAAGACGAAGCGCAGTCGGTGCGGCGCACCCTGTCCGAGGCCGAAGCCGCCGCGCGTGATCTGCCCGCGCTGGATGCCGCCCGCGCCGGTGTCGAGGATGTCAAACTGACGGTGGAAGCCGCGCGGATGACGATGATGTCCCGCCGGTCGGCTTCGGACGAATTGCGGCGCGAGGGCGACGCGCGTCTTCGCCGGTCGCAAGAGATCACCAAAGAAGTGTCGGGCTGGCGGCACCGGCTGGAAACCGCGACCAAACGCAGCGCGGAACTTGCCGAGCGCAAGGATGCGTCCGAGGCCGAGCTGAAAGAAGCCTCTGCCGCGCCCGAAGAGATCGCCGCAAAGCGGGCCGAGCTGGCCGATGCCATCGACGCCGCAGAGGTCCGTCGACGGGGCTCGGCGGACAAGCTGGCCGAAGCGGAAACCCTGCTTCGCGAAGCCGCCCTTGCCGAACGCGAGGCAGAGCGCGCCGCAAGCGAAGCCCGCGAGGCCCGCGCAAGATCCGAAGCCCGAAACGATGCCGCCCGCGAAACCGTTGCCTATGCCGCAGAACGGATCATGGAAGCCCAAGAGGTCACGCCGGAAAAGCTGCTCGAGTCGCTCGATACTAACCCCGACGACATGCCGCCTTCGGACGAGATCGAAGCGCAGGTGAACGCCTATAAGCGCCAGCGGGATGCGTTGGGGGCGGTGAACCTGCGGGCCGAAGAGGATGCAAAAGAGGTTCAGGACGAACACGACACCCTGATCAACGAAAAGACCGATCTGGAAGAGGCGATCAAAGCGCTGCGGGCAGGTATCTCGAGCCTGAACCGCGAAGGTCGGGAACGGCTTTTGACCGCATTCGAACAAGTGAACGAGAATTTCGGCCTGCTGTTCACCCATCTGTTCGGCGGCGGCGAGGCAAAGCTCGTCATGGTCGAAAGCGACGATCCGCTGGACGCGGGGCTGGAAATCATGTGCCAGCCTCCGGGAAAGCGGCTGGCGACGTTGTCGCTGTTGTCCGGTGGCGAACAGACCCTGACCGCGCTGGCGCTGATTTTCGCGGTGTTTCTGGCCAATCCGGCGCCGATTTGCGTGCTGGACGAAGTCGATGCGCCGCTGGACGATGCGAACGTGACGCGGTTCTGCGACCTGTTGGACGAGATGACCCGCCGCACAGAGACGCGGTTCCTGATCATCACCCACCATGCCGTCACCATGAGCCGGATGGATCGACTGTTCGGCGTCACCATGGGTGAACAAGGCGTCAGCCAGCTGGTGTCGGTCGACCTCAAGAAGGCCGAGGCGATGGTGGCGTGATGCGGCTAGGGGGCGCTGCCCCCCGGCCTTGCGGCCTCCCCCCGGGATATTTTCGGCACAAAGGCGGGCGCGTTCAGAGTCTGTTTAACAGGTCTCTGGTCGGCCAAGCGTCGGCGGGAAGGCCTTGGCGGGCCTGTTCGAGCTGAATGGCGATACGGGTCTTTTCCCCGATGATGCCGTCGACGCCTCCGACATCATAACCCAGCGCCGCGAGTTTGCGCTGGAGCGACATGATCTCTTCTCCTGAGAGGCCGGGATCGGGGGTGCCCGCGACGTAGACCGGAGCGCCCATGATGCGGGTCGCGAAATAGGCGGCGGTCGTGACATAGGTCATCGACTGGTTCCATTCGAAGTAGACGCGGAAGTTGGGGTAGGCGAGGAAGGCCGGACCGTTGCGCCCCATCGGCAAGAGCACCGAAGCGCGGGTATTGCCATTGGCCAGCGTGCCAGTGCGGGCCGTGACCCCAAGTTGTTGCCATTCGCGGACGGTCAGGTCGTGTTCGATGCCGGTGATCCGCCAGTCCAGCGACGACGGAACCGTGATTTCCTGCAGCCAAGGCTCGCCCGCGCGCCAGCCCAGAGACGACAGCAGTTCCGCGCCTGACATCAGCGCGTCTGGGGCAGAGCCTTTGAGGTCGATATGGCCATCGCCATCGCCGTCCCGACCATGTGCGATGATGTCTCCGGGGAGCATCTGCACCTGACCGATTTCACCGGCCCAAGCGCCGGTCGTGCTGGCGGGGGCAAAGTCGCCGTGGACGTAGAGTTCAAGCGCCGCAAAGACCTGCGGGCGGAACAGGTCCGGTCGGCGGCAATCGTGGGCGAGCGTCACCAATGCGTTCAGCGTGTTGAAATCGCCCTGCACTTGGCCGAAGTCGGTTTCGAACGCCCAGAACGCAAGGATCACCCCCCGCGGAATGCCGAATTCGGACTCGATCCGGTCAAAGGTGGTGTCGTAGCGGTCCCCGTAGCGGGCGGCGTTGTCGATCCGGTTTTGCGAAATCAGGCGGCGGCTAAAGTCGATGAAATCGCGTTGAAAGACGCCTTGGGCGCGGTCCGCACGCAGCACTGCGGGGTCCTGTGCCGCGGTTGCGAAAAAGTCGGCAACCGTGCGTCTGTCGAACCCCTTGGCTTCTGCTTCGTTTCGCAATCCGTCGACAAAGGCGCTGAAATTGCCTCCGCAGGATTGTGCGGTTGCGGTTGACGCGAAAAGCGCGGCGGCGACTGAAACAACTCGGCGCATGAAATCCTCCTGATATTTCGGTGAGCCTATCAGGGCCCGTCCGGCGCACAAGGATTACGCAAGCCCGATCACGAAGGCGCCAACAAGCGCGAGCGCCCATGCGCCCCACATGATGCGGGTTGCTGCAAAGATGTCATCGACGCGAGGTGCGCGGCCCCCTGTATTGACGTAGGGAAAGTCGCGCAGCTCTCCGTCGTAGCTTCGCGGGCCGGCAAGCGACACGCCAAGCGCGCGCGACAGTGCGGCTTCGGGCCAGCCTGCGTTCGGGGATTTGTGCAGGCGGGCGTCGGCGATGATGCCTCGCCATCCCCCCCGAGAGCCACCAGCCAGCCAGAGCAGCAGCGCGGTCAGGCGGGCGGGCACCAGATTCAGCAGGTCGTCAAACCGCGCCGACGCCCAGCCAAAGTCGATGTGTCGGGGCGTCCGGTACCCGATCATGCTGTCGGCGGTGTTCGTGACCTTATAGATCAAGAGCCCGGGCAGGCCCGCGACCGCAAACCAGAAGGCGGGCGCAATCACGCCGTCCGAAAGGTTTTCAGCGCCGCTTTCGATGGCCGAGCGGGCGACCGCCGTGTCCTCCATCGTGCGAGTGTCGCGGCTGACGATCATCGCGACGGCGCCGCGCCCTTCGGCCAACGACGACCGAAGACCGGTCCCAACGGCGGCCACGTGGTCGACCAAAGATCGCTGTGCCAGCAAGATCGCCGCGACCACGACTTCGGCCACATGTCCGGGCAGGGCGGCCAGACCAAAGCCGGTCAACCCCGCTGCAACGATCAGGATCAACAGGGCGGCGATCCCTTTTGCACGGCGATTTGCGCCGGAGTTCAGTCGTTGGTCCAGCCGTCCGACCGCGCGGCCCATCAGAACGGCGGGATGGGGCAGGCGTTTCCAAAGCCAGTCCGGCTCTCCTAACACTGCGTCCAGAACCATCGCGACGAACAGCGTCACAGCGCCTGCTCCAGCCGTTTCCAACCGTCAGAGGCGGGCAGGCCAAGCCTTAGCCAGCTGTCCGAATAGGGAAAGATGCGGCTCCAGATTTTGGATTGCGCGAGCCGCTCCTGCCATGCCGCCGCGTCGTCGACGTCGTAAAGCCTGAACAGCGTCGTGCCGCCCGCCACGGTTGCTCCGGCGCGGGTCATCAGAACGTCCAGCCTGTTGGCGTCATGGGCCAGTCGCGCGCGGGTCCATTCGGCCCAAGCAAGGTTCGACAGGGCCTCGGCTCCGATTGCCAGTGCCGGTCCCGACACCGCCCAAGGGCCAATGCGGGATCGCAGCGTGTCTGCCTGTTCCTTGGCCCCGAAGAACGCGCCAAGCCTGAGGCCGGCAAGCCCCCAGAATTTGCCAAAGCTTTTCAGCACGACCACACCGTCCTGCCCCGCTTCGCTTATCCGCGAGGCTTCGGGCAGGGTGTCGCAAAAGCTTTCGTCGATGATCGTGAGGGCGCTGGCTTTCGGGGTCGGCCAAGTCCTGCCATCGGGATTGTTTGGGTGGACGTAGACATGCGTGGGTGATGTGGCGGCCGAGCCGGACCGGAACCCGTAGGCGTCGAATGAGGCTGCATGTTCATTGTAGGTCGGGGCGGGAATGTGGACCGGTCCCTTGCTTGCAAGGGTCGGCATGGCGGCGATCAGCGCCGAAGCGCCAGAGGCCACAACCATATGCGCCGTGTCCGGAACCGACCAAAAGGCCCGTGCAGCAGATTCGAAACGGGCAAAGGCCGCGGCGTCGGGCAAAGCGGTCCAGACGTCTCCGGTCAGTGTGGGAACGGGGTACGGGACGGGATTGATGCCGGTCGACAGGTCAATCCAGTCGGCGCGGGTTCCGCCCCAGCGGGCCGCCGCCGCGTCGATGCCGCCGCCGTGGTCCCGCTTTGCCGTCATTCAGGCAACGGAACGTGGCGGCTGACGAAATGGCCCTTTACGCCGACGGGCCATTCGCGGAACGGCACCTGTCCGGTTGCGCTTGTGGAATGCATCTTTGCGTAATCGACAATCGCTGCCGCATCCTCGGCGCTGGGCTCGAACCGACCCAAGGAATAGCCGATCTTTTCCTTGGCTTGAACGATCACGTTGCAGGCCCGTTCGCAGCCCATCGTGCAGGACACTCTGCGGGTTTGGATGCCCGCGCTGGCGGCGATCGGTTCGATCATGTCGGCCAGAGCGGCCCCGTCAGTCTGGCCCGCACTTTCGGGGTCCCAGCCTTCGCGCTTGCAGGTTTCGCAGATCGTAATCCAAGTCGTCATGGTGTCCTCCGTTGCGTCTGGTTGATACCGATTCCCTCGCAGAGCGCAAGATTCCACCCGACGGTAACTGTTTACCTTTGTTAATCGTGATTAACGGTTTCTTAACGAATAAGGGCCATTCCCTCAGTAACTCGGGCGCGACAAGAACGGCACTCGTGCGAGCGGAAAAAGACCATGAAAGTCCTGATCGTCGAAAGTCAGCAAGACCTAGCAAACCTTTGGGGGGCGCACCTCGGGCGGTTGGGTCACTCTGTTGATCTGGTCCAGACCGCGGACGAAGCGATCCGGACCGCCAGTTCCACCACTTATGACGCCGTGATCGTTAACCTGATTCTGCAGAAAGGCAGCGCTTTGGGGCTGGCCGATTACCTGCGCGTCCAGCAGCCCGACACGAACATCGTCTTTGTGACCGATACCACCTTCTTTTCCGACGGATCGCTGTTTGCGCACAGTGGCAATGTCAGGGCCTTTGTGACGTCGCACACGCGGCCGGACGATCTTGCCGCGATTGTAGAGCACTACGGCCGCCAAGCCGCCTTAGCTCGATAACGCGCCGCGATTTTGCGGAGCATCCAGATCCAGCACGGGCCCCAGCGGCACCACGCGATGCGGATTGATCGTGTCGTGCGAAAAATAATAGTGCCGCTTGATGTGATCCATCCGGACGGTCTGGGCCACGCCAGGCAATTGGTAAAGATCGCGCGTGTACGCCCAGAGCGCGGGGTAATCCACGATCCGGCGAAGGTTGCATTTGAAATGCCCGTGATAGACCGCGTCGAACCTGATCAGGGTTGTCCATAGCCTCCAATCCGCCTCGGTCAGTTGGCTGCCCATTAGATAGCGCTGGCGCGACAGCCGGTCTTCGAGCCAGTCGAGCGAGTCAAAGAGAGGTCCGATAGCAGCTTCGTAGGCGGTTTGCGTGGTTGCAAAGCCCGCCTTGTAAACTCCGTTGTTCACCGTGTCGTAGATTCGCGAATTCACAGAGTCGATGTCTGACCGCAGATGGGTCGGCCAATAGTCGGTCGTATTGCCGGTCAACCCGTCGAAGGCAGAGTTGAACATGCGGATGATCTCAGCCGATTCGTTCGACACAACCGTGCCGGTCGCGGTGTCCCAAAGAACCGGCACCGTCACGCGGCCCGAAATGTTCGGATCGGCCCGCAGATAGATGTCCCGCATGAACTGCGACCCGAACAGCAGGTCTCCGGTGGTTCCGTCAAAGGACCGGTCAAAGGTCCAGCCGTCGGTCAACATATCGGGGCTGACGACCGAAACCCCGATGTGCGGGGCCAGTCCCTTGAGTTCGCGAAAAATCAGGGTCCGATGCGCCCAAGGGCAGGCATAGCTGACAAACAGGTGATACCGCCCCGACTCCGCTTTGAATCCGCCCACGCCGCTGGGACCCGCGCTGCCATCAGGAGTGACCCAGTTCCGAAAGGTCGTCGTCGTCCTGACGAACGCTCCGCCGGTCGTTTTCGTATCGTACCACTGATCAAGCCAGATGCCGTCCTGAAGCCGTCCCATCGGGGTCTCCTTTTGCCTGAGCATCCACCTAGGCCCCAACCCGCGGGGGTCCAAGCCCCGTGCGGGCGCAGCCGCCGTGCATCTGCGCACAGGTCGCATTCACCGGCCCCTGCGACGTTTCTCCGTTTGCTCAGGCTGTCGGTGCCAACTATACGGGTTCCAATGACGAAGCCCGCTGGGCCAGAGAGGTTGGTGCGCCGTAGGCTTACCCTGTAGGGAGCCAAGGCGTGCGTCGTCCCTTTGCCGCGCATGACCTGCGGGGCCTCTGGCTAGGCGTGACCAAGAGGACCCAAGATGCGCATCGCGTTCACGTTGATTCTTATGACCTACGCACAGGCCGCTGCGGCCCATCCCGGCCACCTGATCGAACAGGCCGGCCACAACCACTGGCTTGCCGGTGCGGCGATCGGTCTGGCGATCCTCTTGGGCCTGAAAGAGGCCGCAAAGCGCCGCAAGGGCGAGGACGACCAAGACCCCGAAGAGATCGAGGCAGAGGAGGAAGCGGCATGAAAACCGGTGTGATGATTTGCGGCCACGGGTCGCGCAGCCAATCGGCAGTGGACGAGTTCAAGGTGCTGGCCGAAAAGCTGCCCGCCATGCTGCCGTCGGACTGGATGGTCGATTACGGCTACCTCGAATTCGCCAATCCCGTGATCCGCGACGGTCTTGACCGCCTGCGAGAGGCCGGTTGCGAACGAATCCTCGCGGTTCCCGGCATGCTGTTCGCCGCCATGCACGCAAAGAACGACATCCCGACCGTGCTGAACACCTATGCCGCCAAACACGGGATCGAGGTCCGCTATGGCCGCGAACTGGGCGTCGATCCAAAGATGATCGCTGCGGCGGCCTCTCGGGTGCAGGCAGCCGTTGATCAGGCCAACGCCGATCTGGGCGACGTGCCGCTCCATGAAACCTGCCTCGTGGTCATCGGGCGCGGGGCCTCGGACCCCGACGCCAACGGCAACGTGTCGAAAATCGCGCGGATGGTTCAGGAAGGCATGGGCTTTGGCTGGTGCGAGGTCGGCTATTCCGGCGTGACCTTCCCCTTGGTCGAGCCCTGCCTGCAACACGTCGCGCGGTTGCCGTACAAGCGCGTGATCGTGTTCCCCTATTTCCTGTTTTCCGGCATCCTGATCGACCGCATCTATGGGTTCACCGATCAGGTTGCGGCGGAACATCCGGACATCCAGTTCATCAAGGCGCCCTATCTGGGGGACCACCCGAAAGTGCTGGAAACCTTCGCCGAACGGATCACCGAACAGGTCGGAGAAATCCCTCCGCCCAACTGCGCGATGTGCAAATACCGCACGCAGGTGCTTGGGTTCGAGGCCGAAGTCGGCGCCGTGCAGGAAAGCCATCACCACCACGTAGAAGGTCAGGGCGCGACGGCCCCGGGGTCGAACGTGGCGGACTGCGTGCTGTGCGACACCTTCTGCACGGGCCTGTGCCGGCTCGGCGCAGAGCCGCATGGCCACGCCAGCCATGTCTCTAAGGGCGACTGGCATGACCACGGCGACGGAAACGTTCATTTCCATGCGCATGATCACGGGCACGATCACGCACACGGGCACGATCACGGGCACGGGCACGACCACGGACATCACCATCACGGGCATGACCACGACCACCACCATCCGGTCTACCCCCACGCAGATCACCCCCACGGGCCGAAAAGCGCGCTGAAGTCGAAAAAGAAATAGCCTGCCTTTGTGCCCCAAATATCCCCGCCGGAGGCATCGGGATATCTGGGATATCCCGAACGGAGCGGTCGCGATGCGTCCTTACGAAAAAAACCCGAAAGCCATCTATGCCGCCAGCTTCGCGACGGTCCGCAAAGAGGCGCGGCTTGACCGCTTTCCGGCCGATCTGCAGGCCTTAGTGACGCGGCTCATCCATTCCTGCGGGATGGTCGAAATCGCGGACAGGCTGTCCTATTCCCCCGACGTGGCAACCCGCGCGTCCGAGGCCCTGCGTGCTGGCGCGCCGATCCTGTGCGATTGCGAAATGGTCGGCGCCGGCATCATCCGCCGCTATCTGCCGGCGGGCAACGACGTCCTCGTGACACTGAATGACCCCGCTGTCCCCGATCTTGCGCAGACGATCGGGAACACCCGCTCTGCCGCTGCCGTCCGCCTCTGGCGCGACCGTCTGGACGGGGCAGTCGTGGCGATCGGCAATGCGCCGACGACGCTTTTCCACCTTTTGGAACTGATCGACGACGGGTGGCCGCGCCCCGCCGCGATCCTCGGGTTTCCGGTCGGCTTCATCGGCGCCGCCGAGTCAAAGGCAGAGCTTGCGGCAAATCCAAGAGACATCCCCTTTGTCACCCTTCGCGGGCGTCGCGGTGGATCGGCGATGGCTTCGGCGGCTGTGAACGCGCTTGCTGCGGGTCTGCCCGAGGACCGGACATGACGCGACCTTGGCTGAATGTCATCGGGATCGGAGAGGACGGCATCGCCGGTCTTTCCCCTGCCGCGCGCACTTTGGTCGAAGGGGCCGAGGTCATCCTTGGCGGCGACCGCCATCTGGACCTGTCCGGCAACACCACCGCCCAGCGGCTTCCTTGGCCCTCGCCCTTCAACGCGATGATCGACGTGATCCGCGGGCTGAAAGGTCGCCGTGCCGTGGTTCTCGTGACCGGCGATCCGCTCTGGTATTCGGTCGGCGCGCGCATCGCCAAAGGTATCCCCGCCGCCGAGATCGTCTTCCACCCCCAATTGTCCGCCTTCCAACTGGCCGCGGCGAGGATGGGATGGTCGCTTGCCGATCTTGAGACCTTGACCGTTCATGGCCGTCCGGTCGAACAGATGATCCCCTTTATCGAGCCGGACGCGCGGCTTTTGATCCTTACCACCGGCGCGCAGACACCGGCCCAGATCGCGGCCTTTCTGACCGAACGCGGCTACGGGCAGTCGCGTTTGACGGTGCTGGGCGCGATGGGCGGAGACCGTGAAACGCGGTTCGAAGGCACTGCGGCCCAGTGGTCGCACGACGTCCCCGAATTCAACACGATGGCGGTGGACTGTATCGCAGGCGACGGAGCGCAGGTGTTTTCGCGCGTCGCGTCTTTGCCCGACAGCGCGTTCTTGTCCGACGGCACGATGACCAAACGCGAAATCCGCGCCTCCACGCTTTCGCGGCTCATGCCGATGCGGGGGGCATTGTTGTGGGACATCGGCGCCGGCTGCGGATCGGTGTCGATCGAATGGATGCGTGCCGCCCGTGACGCCCGCGCCATCGGGATCGAGCCCCGCGCAGACCGCCGCGACTTTGCCGCCCAGAACGCGCTAAGGCTTGGCACGCCCGCCCTGAAGCTTATCGACGCCACCGCCCCCGAGGGCCTAGGCTCGCTTCCTGCGCCGGACGCTGTCTTTATCGGCGGCGGTGTCACCGCTGATGTGATCCGGATCGCCCTTGGCGCGCTGAAACCGTTCGGCAGGCTCGTCGCCAATGCGGTCACACTGGAAAGCGAAGCCGTGCTGCTGGCCGCCTTTGCGCGCCATGGCGGCGATCTGGTCCGCCTGTCGATCGCAAAGGCCGACCCCGTGGGCGGCTTGACCGGCTGGCGCCCGTCGATGCCGGTCACCCAATGGAGCCTGATAAAATCATGACCGGCACTCTTTACGGCGTGGGACTCGGGCCCGGAGCGCCTGATCTGATGACCTTGCGCGCCGCGCGGCTGATCGAAAACGCAAAAGTCGTCGCCTATCCGACATTGGCCGGCGGATCCAGTTTTGCCCGCGCCATCGCCGCCGACCTGATCCCCGCCAGCGCCGAAGAAATCGTCATGGACGTGCCGATGACAACGGCGCGAGAGCCGGCGCAGGCGGCCTATGACGCCGGTGCGCTGCGCATCGCCGCCGCGCTGGAGACGGGCCAAGACGTCATCTGCCTGTGCGAAGGAGACCCGTTTTTCTACGGGTCTTTCATGTATCTCTTTGCCCGCCTGTCCACGCGGTTCAACGTCCAGATCGTGCCGGGCGTGACCTCTGTCACCGCCTGCGCGGCCTCTGCAAAGCGACCCTTGGTGGCGCGAAACGAACGCCTGACCGTCCTGCCCGGCCCGCTACCTGAACCCGAACTTCGCGCCCGAATCGACGCCGCCGAAAGCGTCGCGATCATGAAGGTTGGTCGGCATCTGGCAAAGATACGCTCGGTTCTGGACGGCCTTGGGCTGACGGAACGCGCGGTCTATATCGAACGTGCGTCCCTGCCCGAAGAAGTGGTCCTGCCACTGGCTCAAGCACCTGACAACGCACCGTATTTTTCAATGATTCTCCTGACGAAAGGCTCCGACCCGTGGCTCTAAACCCCGTCGTCCTCGCGCTCTCTGCTTCCGGCGAGCCTACTGCCCACCGCATTGCAAAGCTGATCGGTGCATCTGTCCATGGCCGCAAGGACCGCGTGGCCAAGGCCGACGTGCTGTTTGCCAATGCGCTTGACCATGTGCGGGACCTGTTCGCCGCAGGCGTGCCGGTCGTCGGTGTCTGCGCCAGCGGTATCCTGATCCGTGGCGTCGCGCCGCTGCTGAACGACAAACGGGCCGAGCCTCCGGTCGTTGCCGTTTCGGACGATGGCTCGGTGGTCGTGCCGCTGCTGGGCGGGCATCGCGGCGCGAACCGGCTTGCGGCGCGGATCGCCGAGGGCCTTGGCGGCACCGCCGCTGTCACCACGGCGGGCGATGTCGCGATGGGCGTCGCGCTGGATGAACCGCCGTTCGGGTGGCGTCTGGTGAACCCCGCCGACAGCAAGGATGTGATGGCAGCGCTCCTGTCTGGCAGCGCCGCCGCTGTCACTGGTGACGAGGCCGGACTCGCCGATTGGCTCGCAGAGCTTCCGCGCGGCAATGGTGTCACGGTGACCTGTTCGATGGCGCCCGCGCCCACCGGCACCACCGCGCTTCATTTCGCGCCGCAGCGGGTTGCGCTGGGCGTCGGCTGTGCCCGCAACTGCCCGCCCGAGGAACTGGCCGACCTAGTCCGGTCGGTTCTGGCCGAGGCAAACCTGCATCCGGCCGCCATTCATTCCGTCAACACCATCGACCTGAAGGCGGACGAGCCCGCCATCCTGTCCCTTGCCGCTGACATGGGAACGCCGCTGCGGCTGTTCTCGGCCCAAGAGCTAGAGGCCGAGACACCCCGCCTGCAGTCCCCGTCCGAGGTCGTCTTTGCCGAGGTCGGCTGCCACGGCGTGAGCGAAGGGGCGGCGCTGGCACAGGTTGGCGCAGCGGGCGAGCTTTGGGTCGCCAAGCGCAAGACCGCGAACGCGACCTGCGCCTTGACCGTCGCGCCACAGCCGCTGACCGCACTGAACGGGCGCCCGCGCGGGCGTCTGTCGGTCGTCGGGATCGGTCCGGGCCAGTCGACATGGCGCACGCCCGAGGTCTCTCGTCTGGTGGCCGAGGCCGAAGAGCTGGTGGGCTACGGGCTGTACATCGATTTGCTGGGACCTTTGGCGGCGGGCAAGACGCGCAGCGATTTCCCGCTGGGTGGCGAAGAAGACCGGTGCCGCTATGCGCTGGAACAGGCGGCCAAGGGCAAGAACGTCGCGCTGGTCTGTTCCGGCGACGCGGGCATCTACGCGATGGGCGCGCTGGTGTTCGAGCTTTTGGACCGCGCGCCCGACCAGATGGGTGTCAGCGATGCCGCCCATCGGGTCGAGGTCGTCTGCTCTCCGGGTGTTTCGGCGCTGCAGGGTGCCGCGGCACGCGCCGGTGCGCCTCTGGGCCACGACTTTTGCACGATCTCGCTGTCGGACCTGTTGACGCCGCGCGACGACATCCTGCGTCGATTGAAGGCGGCGGCAGAGGGCGACTTTGTCATCGCTTTCTATAATCCGGTG
>JALQXR010000110.1:0-5382 GCA_023263105.1 Marivivens sp.
GCCCCGCAGCCAGTCGTGGTCCACCTTTACAATCGGCCTACTCGGACCCCGCCTGAACAGCCTATCAGCCGAGGCAATGCGCCTCTCGCTCGTGCTGGATAGCTCGCAAACGTCCGAACGCCTTCTCTTACAAATCCCGCCCCAATCCTGCTCTCCGGACTGCTTTGGCCTGCCGACCAACGCCGAAACCTTTGTCCTTGCCGGTCCCGAAGCAAGTTGGGAGTCCGAAACCTGGGCCGCGCTGTCGAAACAACAGCAATACACGATCGCAGGACTTGTTGCGGCGCTGCCGGACCTGATTCACCTTTCGTCACAGGGACAAAACTGGTCCGACCGGGGAGGCGCTACGGCCTATCGGGACTGGTATGCGGAAATCGACCGTCTAAGTGATCTCCCGCCCGGCAATCGCTATGCCACCATGACCACCCGGTCAGATGTCATTGCACGACCCCGCGCCTTTGCGGTCCCAAGTCAACCATTTTTGCCGTCGCGCCCCACGACACCGGGTCGCGAATCCGGGGTCAGCCTAACCGCATTCCTCGCCCCGACGTTCAATCTTAGGTAGGTGCCCATGAAACGTAGATCGGTGATCGGAGCTCTCGCAGCAGGGCTCTTCCTCCCCCTCCTTCCGGCAAAGTCACTCGCCAACGCCGCTCGCGGTGGAAAGCGCCTGATCCTTGTCGAACTTTCGGGCGCGAATGACGGGCTGAACACAGTCATTCCTTTCTTGAACGACCGATACAACGCATTGCGCCCGACCCTCGCCATTCCGCGACAATCAATAATCGGCGCCCAAGGCGGCCTTGGCTTCCATCCGTCGCTACGCCCGTTGATGAAGGCCTTTGAGCAAGGCGACTGCGCGATTGTGCAGGGTCTGGGCTATCCCGGTCGAAATCAGTCGCATTTTGAATCAATTGCCCATTGGGACACCGGAAGCGGCCCGCATCTGCACCGGTCGACCGGCTGGCTGACCGAAGACGTCCTGCAAAGGTCGCAAGACACGCCAATCGACGCTCACGGCATTAGCCTTGATGGAAATCTGGGACCCTTCGCGTCGGATCGCGGGATATGGTTATCGATCGAGTCTTTGGCCGCCTATCGGCCCGCCGCCCGTAACCAACCGGCCCAACCCAATACGGCCTTGGCCACGCCACTGGCGGGAATTCAAGCACAATATCATGCCCTTGATCGATCCCTGCAGCGCATTTCCGGCAAACTCGACCGCCTACAAATGGGACATAACACCGTGTTTGATGGCGATTTCGGGCGGCAGGCGGAAATGGCGGCTCTGCTGATCGAGGCAGGCGTCTCGGCCCCTGTCCTCAAACTTCGGCTGGACGGTTTCGACACGCACGAGTTTCAGGCCGAACACCATGCCAACCTGCTGGAGGACCTCGGCTCGACCCTTGCCAAACTGCGCGAACGGCTGATCGAAACAGGTCACTGGGGCGATACAATCATCATGACCTATAGCGAATTCGGCAGGCGCGCAAAAGAGAACGGCTCCTTCGGAACGGACCACGGTGCTGCAGCCCCGCACTTTGTCATGGGGGGTGCGGTTCAAGGTGGATTCTGGGGACTCGAACCGGACTTAGAGAATTTGTCGGACGATGACCTGCCATTCACGACCGACTATCGCGCGTTATACGAAGCGGTCCTTTCAGGCTGGTTCGGAAGCACTACCAACGAATTCAGTCCATTTCGGCAACCGTACCTGTCGGGAATGTTTAGCTCCTAATAGTACCAGAGGCGGCGGCATTGGCGGGCATTTCAACGCAGATGGATGCGTCCAAACACTTTGTTCGACGTGACGGTCTGTACAGTGAATGAAAGTGGCGCACCCGACAGGATTCGAACCTGTGGCCTCTGCCTTCGGAGGGCAGCGCTCTATCCAGCTGAGCTACGGGTGCGTCTTATGCGGTCTATACCCACTGAATTCTGGGGCCGCAATGGGGAATGGACCGGCAGAGAAGTCTCGCCGCCAGGCGTGCGGATTAGCCAAACAACTCGTGGCAGAATTCCAGGGCATCGACCAAGGCATCGACCTCGGCAGTGGTGTTGTAGAGCCCGAACGAGGCGCGAGCGGTCGCCGCGACGCCCAGATGCTCCATCAAAGGCTGCGCGCAATGGTGGCCCGCCCTAACCGCGATCCCGCGTTTGTCCAGAACAGTGGAAAGGTCGTGCGCATGCGCGGAACCCGCCATCTTGAAGGAAAAAATCGCGGCCTTATCCGGCGCATTTCCCTGAATATTCAACCAGTTCAACCCCGACAGACGGTCCTGCGCGTAATCCCTCAGGTGCGCTTCGTGCGCGGCGACATTCGCCATGCCCAGATCCATAAGATAGTCGAGCGCGACGCCCAGGCCGATCGTCGCCACAATTCCGGGCGTTCCCGCTTCGAATTTCATCGGCGGCGAGTTGTAGCTGATGTCATCGCGACCGACCTCTTTGATCATGTCGCCACCACCAAGAAACGGCTGCATTTCGGCTTGCCGTTCCGCGCGCACATAGATCGCTCCCGATCCCGACGGACCGTATAGCTTATGGCCCGTGATCGGGTAAAAATCGCAGCCGATATCCTGCACATCGACCGGCATGTGAACCGATCCCTGACTACCGTCGACAAGCACGGGGATGCCGCGATCCCGTGCGGCCGCACAGATCGCTTTGACATCCACCACCGTCCCCAAAACGTTCGAGCAATGGGTGACCGCAATCAGTTTTGTACGCGGACCGGTCGCGGCAAGGATTTTTTCGGGGTCCAGCGACCCGTCCGGCTCGGGCTCGACCCACTTCAACACGACGCCCTGACGTTCCCGAAGAAAGTGCCACGGCACAATATTCGCGTGATGTTCCAGCACCGAGAGGACAATTTCGTCGCCTGCCAGCATCCGTGGCGCGGCCCAAGCATAGGCAACCATATTGATGCCCATCGTGGTGCCGGTGTTCAGGATGATTTCGTCTTCGTGCGCCGCGTTCAGAAACCGCGCGATTGTGCCGCGAACCCCTTCGTATTTTTCAGTCGCGAGGTTCGACAGATAGTGCAAGCCCCTGTGAACGTTGGAATATTCCTCAGAGTAACCTCGGGTGACCGCATCGATCACGACCTGAGGCTTTTGCGCTGACGCGCCATTGTCCAAATAGACCAGCGGTTTGCCGTTCACTTTTCGCGACAGGATCGGGAAATCGGCTCGAACCTTTTCGACATCATACATCTGCAGTTTCCACCCCGAATTCGGCCTCTCTGAGGGTCTGCAACAGGAAAATTGCCAGCGCGCAAAGCCAAACAAGCCCTACCAGTTTGGTTCCGGCGGTCGGGCCCGCAAACCCAGCCATCAATCCATAAAGCAAGGCCGCAGGAGACGCGGCAAGCATAGACCAGAATATGGCAAGCCGGGCTGAATACCAGCTTCCGCGGGCACGAAAGAGCTTTAGCGCGCCATGCACAATGATGGCCACCACGTAGAAAATCAGCGGCCAGACAATCAGCCAAGCCACCATTTCATAGCTCACCCGCTGCGACAAATCCTCACCCAAGAGATGCGCTTCACGCGCCAGACGCGGCCACTGAGCGATAAAAATGACGACGCAAGCCGACATCAGATAGGCAAGGGCGCGGTCTTCGCGCTGCCCCATCGACAGAAGTTCACGCATCACGGCCCGCGGGGCGCGCCACGTGCGGAAAATGTCGCGCGATACCGCCATCAGGCCCGACGCTCCAGCCAAGCCGCAAGTCGGTCACGCAGGTCATCGGCCAACGCAGGATCTTCGATTTCCTGCAGGGCCTCGGCAAGAAATGCGAGCGTCAAGAGGTCGGTCGCCTCGCTTTGCGGCACCCCGCGCGAGCGCAGATAGAACAACGCCGTTTCATCGATCGCACCAGAGGTGGAGCCATGCGAACAGGCCACATCGTCGGCATAGATCTCAAGCTCGGGCTTTGCCAGAAACTGGCTGTCGTCATCCAGCAAGAGCGACTGGCTGATCTGATAGCCATCGGTCTTTTGCGCGTCCGGTTTGACCAGAATCTTGCCCTGAAACACACCCGTCGCCCCGTTGCGAAGGACCTTTTTGAACACCTGACGGCTTTCACAGTTTACCGCGTCATGGGTGATGAAAACCGTGTCGTCGTGGTGGAAATCGCGCCCGTCACCGACGCAGGCACCGGCGACATGGGCGATGGCGTCGTCGCCTGTCAGCTCGATCACCGCTTCGTTCCGCGTGAGGATGCCGTTGACGGTCAGGGTAAAGGATTTAAAGGTCGACTCGGTTCCGAGGCGGGCAAAGATCCCCGTCACCGCGCGGCGTTCGTGATCACGGCCCTGCGCGCGGACATGATGGAATGCGCCTCCGTCGGCGATGTCGACTTCCATGACCTTGTTGAACCGCGCCGCAGCGGGTCCGTTTTCAAGGACGGTCAGATCTGCACCGGATTCCACGCGGATCACGTGATGCACCATCGCGTCCGAGGTCGGGCTTTCGTGCAGGTAGATCAGGCTGATCGGCTTGGACACCTTGCCGGTTGCGCGAATGGCCATGCCTTCGGTTGCAAAGGCCGTGTTAAGGGCGGCAAGTGGGCGTTCCACCGGCGTCTGCCCACGCGCCTCAAGCACGCCGTAGACACCGCTCGCCCAATGGATATCGCGCGCGGTCGCTTTGGAAAGCGGTTCTATTTCAACACCTTCCAACGACAGGTCGTCGGATTTTTCGGCGCTGAACACGCCATCGACAAAGACGATCTTCAACCGGTCCACGGCCCCGAAGACCGGCTTTTCGTCGGTTTCAAAGGTGGCGGCATTGGTGGCCCCGACAGAGACCAGTGAGGTCGGATCGGTGTATTTCTAGTATTCGTCGCGGCGGTGCGGCAGGCCGGCCTCGGACACGCGGGCCAAAGCGGATTTGCGGATGCCGTCCGACCACCCCGACGCGTCGGGCAGGCGCAGAGACGCAACACGCGCCGCCGTGCTGTCCTCTTTCATCGCGCGAAGCTGTGCAAATCCCATCAGACGGCCTCCGCCAGAATGTCCGCGTAGCCGTTCTGTTCGACCTCAAGAGCCAGTTCAGGACCGCCCGTCTTGATGATCTTGCCGTCGGCCATGATGTGCACGACGTCCGGTTTGATGTGGTCGAGCAGGCGCTGGTAGTGCGTGATGACAAGGAACCCGCGGCCCGCGTCGCGCAGCGCGTTGACGCCTTCGGCCACCAGTTTCATCGCGTCGACGTCCAGACCAGAGTCGGTTTCGTCAAGGATGCACATCTTGGGCTCCAACATCGCCATCTGCAGGATTTCGTTGCGCTTTTTCTCGCCACCCGAAAAGCCTACGTTGACCGGACGCTTCAGCATTTCGGCGTCGATCTGCAGGGTTTTTGCCTTGGCGCGGACCA
>JALQXR010000110.1:5392-7514 GCA_023263105.1 Marivivens sp.
CCAGCTTCAGGAAATCTGCGGCGCTCAGCTCTTCTTCGCCGCGCGATTTGCGCTGGGCGTTAAGGGCAGTGCGCAGGAAGGTCATGTTGCCCACGCCGGGGATTTCGACCGGATACTGGAACGCAAGGAACAGGCCCGCGGCGGCGCGCTCTTCGGCTTCAAGTTCGAGAAGGTCCTTGCCGTCCAGCGTCGCTTCGCCTTCGGTGACTTCGTAGCCGCCCTTGCCGGACAGGACATAGGACAGGGTCGACTTGCCAGAGCCGTTCGGCCCCATGATCGCATGGACCTTGCCCGCCTCTACCGTCAGCGTCACACCCTTGAGGATCTGCTTGTCCTCTTCTTCAAGTTTGACGTGCAAGTTCTTGATTTCTAGCATTTCTATCGACCTTCTCATTTGTTTCTCCGGCATCCGCCGGGTCAAATTCCGTCACGTATTCGTTGATACCTAGTGGCTCGCGCCACCCATTTCCTGTCCCGACTGCCCACCGCTTGCCGGGGTGCCTGTGCTGGCTGCCGACTTCAGCTCTGCGGGAAAACTTTCGACCAGCGCGGCTTTTGACCGCGCGATCCCTTCGCCGTAGGTCATGGACACCTCGATCGGCGCTTTCAGAAACGCCACGACCTCGTCCGCTTCGACCGGCTTTCCAAGATGTCGTCCGATCGAGGATGCATAGTCCCAGAATTTGAACCGCGGTGTCGCATGTGTCTTTCGCGGCGCAATCCAGTGGTTCGGGATGCCGTAGCTGTCAGCGACGATCAGCCCGTGGAGGCTGGACGACAGGACCATGTCGCAGGACGCGATCAGGGGCACGACGTCTTCGGGTGTCCCCCGCGGGTCAATCAACAGGACCTCGTCGGTATCGCCCAAATGCGCTTTCAAGTCGTCGACCGTCCGCCAGTGGGGTACGATGCCGATGCGCGACGGACCCTTTTTGAACGGGCCCATCGCCTCGGCCGTCAGGATACCCGGGTCGCCAAGCGGCACGTCTTTGACGCCCAGAACTTCGGCTGTTTTTTCGCCGCGAACGGCCGCGACCCGCACTTTGTCGGCGAACGACACCGGCATCGGCGACATGAACCCAGAGCCCCAGATCCACGGCAGCGGTCCACCGGCACGGCGTTTTACCACACCGTATTCCAGATGCTTCAGGATCGAGCCGACCGCAAAGAGCCTTGCCTTGAACGGGCCACAGGATTGGGCCTTTCGACCGGACACGTGTTCGACGACGACCCTCGAGAGTTCGTCCCCGAAATTCGCGCGACCGTCCCAGAAGAACAGCATGAGCGGCTCTTGCTCTGGTCCGTCGGGAGTTAGGTTCATCATCGCTGCGGCTCCATCAAGGTCGGGAAGGCGGTTTAACCCACCGACCCTTCCAGAGAGATTGCGACCAGTTGCTGGGCTTCCATGGCGAATTCCATTGGCAGCGCCTGCAGCACTTCCTTGCAGAAGCCGTTGACCACCAGCGCGACGGCTTCTTCTTCGTCCATGCCGCGCGACCGGCAGTAGAACAGCTGGTCGTCGTCGACCTTTGACGTCGTGGCTTCGTGTTCCACGCGGGACGAGTTGTTCTTGACCTCGATGTAGGGCACCGTGTGGGCCCCGCATTTGTCACCGATCAGAAGGCTGTCGCACTGCGTGTAGTTGCGGCTGTTTTTGGCTTTCGGGTGCATGGACACGAGCCCGCGATAGGTGTTCTGCGCCTTGCCCGCGCTGATGCCCTTCGACACGATCCGCGAACGGGTATTCTTGCCCAGATGGACCATCTTGGTGCCGGTGTCGGCCTGCTGGTAGTTGTTGGCGATAGCGATCGAGTAGAACTCGCCCTGGCTTTCGTTGCCCCGCAGGATGCAGGACGGATATTTCCACGTCACAGCCGAGCCGGTCTCGACCTGAGTCCACATCACCTTGGACCGGTCGCCACGGCAGTCGGCGCGTTTGGTCACGAAATTATAGATGCCGCCTTTGCCGTTTTCGTCGCCCGGATACCAGTTCTGGACCGTGGAGTATTTCACCTCGGCGTCTTCTTCGATGATGATTTCGACCACGGCGGCGTGCAGTTGCGCGGTGTCACGCTTCGGCGCTGTGCAGCCTTCGAGGTAGGACACATAGGACCCTTTGTCG
>JALQXR010000111.1 GCA_023263105.1 Marivivens sp.
GCTGCGCGTGACGGCGCCGGTGGCCTTTCCGATGACCCGATCCATACGCTGCCGGACCCTAGGTCACCGCCTCTTGGGGCGCGCGCCACTTGACGCCTGCGGCGCCCATCTGCGACATGGAAATATAGGTGTTTTCAGGAGGATCGGCCGATGTCGGTTGAATCAGTTCTCGATACCCAGAAATCGACGTCGCGCGCGCTGACCATCGGGGTTGCCGCGATCGTGCTGATCGTCGCGGTGGCTGCGGCGTCGCTGTTGCTAAGTCTGCCGGACGCCAACGCCTTCAACGCGCGGGTGGAGCAGTTGTTCATCGAAAACGACAACCTGCAGTCCGCCGCCGAGATCCAGTTGCTGGAAATCCTTGCCCAGTCGGGAAGCGCCTTTGACGGGGTGCTCAGCAGCTACCGCGTCATCATCGCCGTCCTGTTGATCTTTGCCACTGCACTGTTGGTGGCGACCGTCGTTTTCCTGGTTCTTGTGGTGTCGCTGAACCGGCGGATGCGGGCGATTGCGCGGCAGGGCATGGAGATCGTGTCGCTCAGCATCAACCGCGAACAGAACTCGGTCCTGTTGAACGACTTCGAATTGAAACTCACTCCGGCCGCCATCGAAACGCTGGCCGTTCTGGCCGAGGCGCGGTTCGACGACGATGTGCTCACCGGCGCCGAGATCGAAGCGGTGATTTCCGGACGCAATGCCGCCGATTGCGACGAGGCCGCCGGCGCGACCCGCATCAAGCGGCTGCGCGACACTTTGGGCACCCAGCTGGTCAGCGAACTGCTGATCCGCAACGTCGCCCGCAAAGGCTATGTGCTGGCGGTGGACAAGGCCGCTCTGCGCATCGCCTGACCGCCCGTTTCCGACGCGCTGCGACCGCCGGTCGCATGGTCGGCCTTCGGTTTTGCGCCACCTCCCTGCAGGCGTGAACAAACGGAGGCTGCACATGTTCAAAGGACTTACCCTGTCGCTCGTGATCATCATCGGTGGCATGATGGGCGCGCCCGTCGCGATCCTCGCACTCTATTGAACGACCAAAACGCGCTTCGGGGTGGACGGGATGGCCTGTCCACCCCATATCATGGCTCCACGGATAGCGGAGGTTCCATGTCCAGGTATTTCAAAGACCCCGACGCCATCGCGCGTCTGACCCCCGAACAATATCGCGTCACGCAAATGAGCGGGACCGAACGGCCAGGCACCGGCCCGTTGCTGGGCAACAAGGCCGTGGGCATCTATGTGGATGTCGTTTCCGGCGAGCCGCTGTTTGCCTCTGGCGACAAATACGAAAGCGGCTGCGGCTGGCCGAGTTTCACCAAACCGATCGAGCCCACCAACGTGACCGAGCTGCGCGATGTGACCCACGGCATGATCCGCACCGAAGTCCGCAGCGCGAACGGCGACAGCCATCTTGGCCACGTCTTTCCCGACGGCCCGCGCGACCGAGGCGGCTTGCGGTATTGCATCAACTCTGCCTCTTTGCGGTTCGTGCCCAAAGAGGACATGACAGCCGAAGGCTACGGCGACTATTTGGATCAGGTGGAGGACTAATCATGGCGGAACAAACAGCGGTTCTGGCGGGCGGATGTTTCTGGGGGATGCAGGACCTGATCCGGCGCCGTCCGGGCGTCCTGCGGACCCGCGTTGGCTATACCGGAGGCGACGTGGCCAATGCCACCTACCGCAACCACGGCAACCACGCCGAGGGGATTGAAATCGTCTACGACGACTCGAAAACCACCTTCCGCGACCTTCTGGAGTTCTTCTTTCAGATCCACGATCCGACCACCCGCAACCGGCAGGGCAACGATATCGGGCTCAGCTATCGGTCGGCGATCTATTATCTGGATGCCGAACAGGAACGCGTGGCCCGTGACACGATCGCGGATGTGGACGCCTCTGGGCTCTGGCCCGCTCGGGTCGTGACCGAAGTCGCCCCTGCGGGTCCCTTCTGGCAAGCCGAGCCCGAGCATCAGGACTATCTGTTGCGCCACCCCACCGGCTACACCTGCCATTTCCCGCGACCGGGCTGGACCCTGCCCCGCCGCGCGGCCGAATAACGGTCGGCGGATTTACTCGGGCAGCGGGCCTCGAAAGCCCGTTGCGATCACAAACTTCTCAGAGCTGTCGGCCCGCGACGAAGGCGGTTTGACGTTGGCGACCTTGTCAAAGCGCTGTTTCAGCAGCTTTTGCAGGTCGCCCTCTGCGCCGCCGGCCAGAACCTTTGCGACAAAGGTCCCGCCCTCTGCCAGCACGTCGAACGCGAAATAGGCAGCGGTTTCGCAAAGGGCGATGATCCGCAAATGGTCGGTCTGTTTGTGACCCGAGGACGAGGCAGCCATGTCCGACATCACGACATCGGCCTCTCCGCCCAGCCATTGCTTGACCTGTTCGTCAGCGTCGTCAGCCATAAAGTCCAACTGGTGGACCTCGGCCCCCGGAATCGGCTCGACCTCTTGCAGGTCGACCCCCAGCACGGTGCCCACGGCCTTACCCGCCCGTTCGCCCAAGGCATTGACCCGCGCCACCGCCACCTGACACCAGCCCCCCGGAGCGCAGCCCAGATCGACCACGCGCGCGCCGGGCACCAGAAACCGGAATTTGTCATCAAGTTCGAGGATCTTGAACGCGGCCCGCCCGCGATAGCCTTCGGCCTTTGCGCGGCGCACATAGGGATCGTTCAATTGCCGCTGGAGCCAGCGTGTGGACGACAGAGTCCGACCGCGCGCGGTCTTGACCTTTACCGTCAGGTCCCGCTGTCCGCGCCCCGAGGTATTTTTGCTGCCCGGTTTCTTGGCCATGCTGCTGTCTCCTGTCTTCCCGCTCCCCTTACCCCTAGAGGGGCGGGTCTTCCAAGACCCCGTCGGCGCTCATCTGCGCATATAGCAGACCTTCGCGCAGCCCGCGGTCCGCGATCGACATCCGGTCGGTCGGCCAGATCCGCATCAACGCCTGAAGGATCGCCGAGCCGGACATGATCAGCGTTTGCCGGTCCTTGCCGATCCGGGGGTCGGTCAGGCGGCCTTCGGGCCCAAGGTCCAGATAATGGCGGATCACGGCGTCGATCTGTTCGGTGGTCATCCGCAGGCCATCGACCTTTGTCCGGTCATAGCGCCGCAACCCCAGATGGCTGGCCGCGACGGTGGTCACGGTTCCGCTGGTCCCGATGATCTGGAAACCCTCTTTCTTTTGTTCGGCGGCATAGGGGGTGAATTTCGACAGTTTCTCTTCGAAATACCAACTCATCAGCGCGAACCGCGCGGCGTCGTCTTCGACATCGACGAACTGGTCGCGTAGCGTCGCCACCCCCAGCGGGACCGAGATCCAGTCGACCACGCGTGCGGCTGCCAACGGCCCGGGCTCTTGTTTGAAACCACGGTGCAGCCGCATGATCGCACCCGGCCTTTCGCGGCGGGGGACCTGTGTCAGATCGATCCAGACCAGTTCGGTCGAGCCGCCTCCGATGTCCACCACCAGCAACTGCCGCGTCCGCGTCGACACCAGCGGCGCGCAAGAGATCACAGCCAGCCGCGCTTCTTCCTCGGGGGCGATGATGTCCAGCGCCAGTCCCGTTTCACGCCGCACTTGGGCAATGAAACTGGGGCCGTTTTTCGCCCGACGGCAGGCCTCGGTCGCGACCAGCCGCATTTTCGTGACGTTGTGGCGCGCCAGCTTTTGCTTGCAGATCCGCAATGCGCCGATCGTGCGGTTCATCGAGGCACGCGACAGCTTGCCAGAGCCTTCCAGCCCCTGTCCCAATTGAACCGACTTTGAAAAGCTGTCGATCACGCGGAACTGGTTGCCCGTCGGTTGGGCAATCAGCATACGACAACTATTGGTGCCCAGATCCAGCGCCGCATAAAGCGACCTCTGGTCCTGAACGACAGGCGCGGGGCTATCGACCGCTTCCGGGACCGCGCCCGCACCTTCGGGACGCTTGGGCGTCATAACTACGCCCTCCATTTCGAGTTACTTTGAACCTATGCCTGCCCGCCCCCTACCGCAAGGGGCTTGGCGTGAAGCAGGCTCAAGCAAGTCATGAGAGTTTTTCAAGACAGCACCGGTCGCGCCCCTGTGTCACAACATGATAGGCAGGTCGTCGCAACGACCCGACAGCATGTCGAAAACCGACCTTATGTCGCGAATGGAGCGGGCTAGAACCGCCAAAGGGTAGAACAGGGAATCACCGATGTCCGAAGTAACAATCGTCTATTGGCGCGATATGCCCGCGCAGGTGATCGTCGGCAAAGGTCGCCGCGGGACAAAGATGCCCCTGCCCGAGCGTTTTGAACAGGCAATCGACCGCGCCGCGATGAAATCGGGCGCCGCAGGCACCGACGACTATCTGGCCGAATGGCGCAAGGGCGAGCCCTTTGCCGTCGAAGGCGACGATGACGATGCTGTCGCCCGCGCGCAGGTTGCCCGGATCGACGCCGACTACGATCAGGAGCGGATCAAAGCGCTGATCGCGAATAACGGCTGGGCAACCGCCCAGAAATGACCGACCCCATTCCTCCTCGCAACGTCAAGGATATCGTCATGTCGCTGCTTCCTTTCCTGAAGAGAAAAGACTCTGCCGCCGAGCAAGGCCCGAACCCCGAGGTCGTGTCCTTTCTGAAGGATTACTCGATCGAAGTGATGCCGCGCACCGCCGAAAAGGTCGAAGATTTCCGTGACCTCCTTCCTGCCGGAACCCGCGTCTACATCGCCCATATCGACGGCACCCCGATCGAAGACATGGTGGCCACCGCGAAACGCATCGCGGACGAAGGCTACAAGGTCATGCCGCATTTCCCTGCCCGCATCATCAAGGACGCCGCGACGCTGGGCGACTGGATTGCGCGGTATCAGGGTGAAGCGGGCGTGGATCAGGCGCTGCTGCTTGCCGGTGGCGTGGCCGAGCCTCAGGGCGATTTTCACAGCTCTATGCAGCTGATGGAAACCGGACTCTTCGACAAGGCAGGATTCAAGCGGCTCCATGTCGCCGGCCACCCCGAAGGCAACCGCGACATCGACCCCGACGGCTCGGACAAGAACGTTCTGGACGCCCTCCGCTGGAAACAGAAATTCCAGGACACCACCGACGCGAAAATGGCGCTGGCGACCCAGTTCTGCTTCGAAGCGAAACCCGTCATCGCCTGGGCCGATGCGCTGCGCAAGAACGGGATCGACCTGCCGATCCATATCGGCGTCGCCGGTCCCGCAAAGCTGCAGACGCTGATCAAATTCGCGATTGCCTGCGGCGTCGGACCTTCGCTGAGGGTTCTTCAGAAGCGGGCGCTGGACGTGACCAAGCTGGTCCTGCCCTACGAGCCGACCGACTTTGTTTCCGAGCTTGCGGCCCATGCCGCCAAGACGCCCGACTTTAACATCAAACAGGTGCACTTCTTCCCGCTTGGCGGGATCAAGACCAACGCGACCTGGTGTATCGAAAACGGCGGCGACTCTGCCGTCCCCGCAAAGCAATCCTAAGGACCGACCATGACCCGTACGATCGTTGAATCGAAGACCAAGACCGCCATCATCGGGTTCGACCAGCCCTTTTGCGTGATCGGGGAGCGTATCAACCCGACCGGCCGCAAAAAGCTGGCCGCCGAACTGGAAGCGGGCGATTTTTCGACCGTTGAGAAAGACGCGCTGGCACAGGTTGCCGCCGGTGCGACCGTGCTCGATATCAACGCGGGCGTCGTCTACAACTCGAACCCCAACCCCAACGAAACCGAACCGCCGCTGATGACCAAGATGATCCAGCTGGTTCAGGGTCTGGTGGACGTGCCGCTGTGCATCGACAGCTCGGTTCCTGCCGCGCTCGAGGCCGGTCTGAAAGCCTGCGAAGGCCGCCCGCTTCTGAACTCGGTCACCGGTGAAGAAGAACGGCTAGAGTTCGTCCTGCCGCTGGTCAAGAAATACAACGTGCCCGTGGTTGCGATTTCGAACGATGACACCGGCATCTCGGAAGACCCCGACGTCCGCTTCGCGGTCGCCAAGAAAATCGTCGAACGCGCTGCCGACTTTGGCATTCCGGCCCATGACATCGTGGTCGATCCGCTGGTGATGCCGGTTGGCGCGATGGGCACCGCTGGCCTTCAGGTGTTCACGCTGGTCCGCCGCCTGCGCGAAGAGCTGGGCGTCAACACCACCTGCGGCGCGTCGAACATTTCCTTCGGCCTGCCGAACCGCCACGGGATCAACAACGCGTTCCTGCCGATGGCGATGGGCGCTGGCATGACCAGTGCGATCATGAACCCCGTCGCCCTGCCCGTCCCGGGCTCCAAGATCGCCGAAAAGCGCGCCGAGATCGAAGCCGCTGGCATCATCCTGCCGCCCGAAATGGACGACGAAACGCTGTGCCAGATGTTCGGACTCGGCTCGACTCTGTCGCGTCCCGGACAGGAAATGGAAGCGATCCGCGCGGCGAACTTCTTGACCAACAATGACCCCTCGGGCGGGGAATGGATCCGCTTTAACCGGCCCCCCGCCAAGGCTGGCGAAGAAGGTCGCGGTCGCCGTGCCGGTGGTCGCCGCCGCGGCTAAGGCCGACGCCGCCTGACGGGCCCCAAGACCTGACACGACACAACGCCCCGCACGGCTTGCGGGGCGTTTTCCTTTGTCGCCACCTCGACCATCGCTGTGACAGCCGCGGCAAACGGAAACGGCGCCCCGAAGGACGCCGTTGACCCGACTTTAGCCTTTGTCGATCAGCGGTAGTAGAGCGACCGGCCTTCGTGGAAAATCTGGACCTTTTCGGGTTTGGCCGCCATCCGCACCGACTTGCCCCGCAATTCGGAATGGATGCCCGGCAGCTTGCCGATGACCGGATCGCCGCCTGCATTCGCGATAAAGTACAGCAGGGTCACTTCGCCCAAGGCTTCGGTGATGTCGACCTTGCCTTCAAAAGCGAACTCTGCCGCGTCGGTTTCAACCATGTCTTCGGGGCGGATGCCGACATTGACCTTTAGGCCCTTGTCCGCCGCCTGCGTCGGCACGGTCGAGACAGCAACCCCGCCGTTATCCAGCTTGACCTTGGTCTTTTTGCCCGTCTCGACGATGACGCCAGAGAAAAGGTTCATCGCTGGCGATCCGATGAATTGCGCCACGAATTCGTTTTCGGGCCGTTCGTAAAGCTCTAGCGGCGTGCCGACCTGCGCGATGCCCTTGTTGGCAAGAACTACGATCCGGCTGGCCAGAGTCATCGCCTCGACCTGATCGTGGGTCACGTAGATCATGGTCGACTCTGGCATGGACTCTTTCAGCTGGGCGATCGCGACAGATACCTGGACCAAGGAAGGCACGTGCGAAGTCAATCCTCTCGACGGTGTTGCTCGCAGCTGCATCATTGAGCTGGAGACTGAGTGGATCTATTCTGTGACAGAGAACAACAAGACTGCCCTCGTGACTGCAGCGCACGGCAGACGACACTTTGACATTGGCAATGTGACAGTGCACAGGCCGCCCTCGAGGCCCCTGCTCAACTCGACGACTGCGATT
>JALQXR010000112.1 GCA_023263105.1 Marivivens sp.
ATTTCGCGGTATTGACCGGCCTGCAACCGGTGCTCCGCAAAGGCGACTGGAAAATCACCGTCGCGCTGCACACCGCGAAAACCGGGGCGACGCCGCGCGTGATCGCGGCTTGGCCGGGTTTGCATGAACGAGGCATCTTCGGCCTTGCGATCGACCTGGGCTCGACAACCCTCGCGGCGCACCTGACCAATCTCGAAAACGGCCAGGTGGTGGCCTCCTCGGGTGTGATGAACCCGCAGATCCGCTTTGGCGAAGACCTGATGAGCCGCGTGTCCTATGCGATGATGAACCCCGGTGGCGACGCGGAAATGACGACCGCCGTGCGCACCGCGATCAACGCGCTGGCACAGTCCATCGCGGTAGAAGGCAACATCCAGCCCAGCCAGATCGTCGAGGTCGTCTTTGTCTGCAACCCCGTGATGCACCACCTTTTGCTGGGCATCGATCCGGTCGAACTGGGACAGGCGCCCTTTGCGCTGGCGACGTCGGAAAGCGTCAGCCTGACCGGCGCTGACCTGTCGATGGATTCGATCAACGCCAATGCGCAGGTCTTCATCCTGCCCTGTATCGCGGGCCATGTCGGCGCGGACGCGGCGGCGGTGGCGCTGTCGGAAGAACCCGACAAATCCGAGGACCTCGCCCTGATCGTCGACGTCGGCACCAACGCGGAACTTCTGCTGGGCAACAAGACCCGCGTGCTGGCCTGTTCGTCGCCCACCGGCCCCGCCTTTGAAGGCGCGCAGATCAGCTCTGGCCAGCGCGCCGCCCCCGGGGCCATCGAACGCATCGAAATCGACCCCGTGACCAAAGAGCCGCGCTTCCGCGTCATCGGCTCCGACCTTTGGTCCGACGAAGCAGGCTTTGCCGAAGCGACCGCCCAAAGCGGCATCACCGGCATCTGCGGGTCCGGCATTATCGAGGCCGTGGCAGAAATGCGCATTGCAGGCCTGGTCGATCCGCGTGGCCTGATCGGCTCTGCCGAACAGGCGGGCACCGACCGTCTGGTGCCCGAAGGGCGCACGAATTCCTACGTCATCTTCGACGGCACCGCCGAAGGCGGCCCGCGCATCACCGTGACCCAAGGCGACATCCGCGCAATCCAGTTGGCCAAATCAGCGCTCTCTGCGGGTGCACGACTGTTGATGGACGAAATGGGTGTCGACACCGTCGACCGCGTCGTGCTGGCGGGTGCCTTTGGCGCCCACATCAGCCCCAAACACGCGATGGTGCTGGGCATGATCCCCGACGTGCCGCTGGACAAGGTCCAGTCGGCTGGCAACGCGGCGGGGACCGGCGCGCGGATCGCGCTTTGCTCGGTCGATGCTCGCGCCCAGATCGAAAAGACCGTCCGCGAAATCACCAAGGTCGAAACCGCAATCGAACCAAAGTTCCAAGAGCACTTTGTCAATGCCAACGCGATCCCGCATGCCACGGACCCCTTCCCGAACCTGAAGGGACTCGTGACCCTGCCCGATGTGAATTTCAACACCCAGTCCGGCGGCGGAGAGGGCGGGCGTCGGCGCCGGTCGCGTGGATAGGACGCGCGGTCAGGTCGCGGAGGACTCGCAAGTCAGAGCCAGCCCGAAAGGCACAGGTCAAAGACCCCGACAATACAAAAGGGCCGGTCGCTAGACCGGCCCTTTTGCTATTCATGTCCTAGGCTTAGCGCCCGATCGACCACCAGCCGCGTCGCTTCGGCTTGGTGTCGGCCTCGGCCTCTGCCGTTTCGGCCTTGGCCTTCGCGGATGCTTTGGCGGGGGCTTTGGCCGGAGCCTCTGCCGCGACCTCAGCCGGAGCTTCGGCTGCCGCTTCCGGAGCGGGCGTTGCCGCTACCTCTGGTTCGGCGGCCTTGGGTGCGGCTGCGGGCTCGGCGGTGTCGACCGCTTTCTTACGGGTGCGGGTCCGCTTGGGCTTGGGCGCGGGCTCGGCTGCGGGTTCGACGGCGGGCGCCTCTGCTTCTGCCTTGGTCTCTGCCACGGGGGCGTCGGCCTCGGGCTTCGGAGCGTCCGCCTTCTTCCGCGACCGTGTCCGGCGCTTGGGCTTTGCGGGTACTTCCGCTGCCGCGTCATCGCTTGTCACGGCGTCAGAATCACCGGCGACCTCGGCCACTTTGGCTGCGTCTGCGCCCTCGGCTGCGGCTGCGTCGGTGGCGTCACCAGTCGAACCGGCAGCCGGTTTACGACGGCGGCGCGACCGCTTGGGCTTTGCCTCTTCGGTCGACTCGGCACCCTCGGCTTGCGGGGCATCACCGGCGGCGTCGGACTGATCCGACCCATCGTCAGAGCCCTGCTCGGAGCCTTCGGCATCCCCACCATTGCCGCCCCGCCGGCGACGCCGACGCCGACGACGTTTCTTGGGCTTGTCTTCGTCAGACGACGGAGACTCGGTCCGGACCTCTTCGGCCTCATCCTCGTCCGCGATCTCCTCGACGATGTCATCGTCTTCTTCGTCGATGATGACCGAGCTTGTGCTGATCACAGGGCCTGCGTCGGGGATCACGCGGGTCGCGGTCTTGAACTTCTCAATCGAGAAATCGGGCGACACCATCGCGGGATCGGCTTCGATCCGGACGGCCATGCCGTAGCGGGCTTCGATCGCGGCGACGTTTTCACGCTTTTGGTTGATGAGGAAATTGGCGATGCCGACCGGCACGCGCACCAGAACCTCTTTCGAACGGGCGCGCACACCCTCTTCTTCCAGTTGGCGCAGGATGGACAACGCGGTGTTGTCATCCGACCGCAACAGGCCCGTGCCGTGGCAATGCGGACAGGGTTTGGTCGTGGCTTCGAGCATGCCGGGGCGCAGGCGCTGGCGGCTCATTTCCAACAGGCCAAAGCCCGAAATCCGGCCAACCTGAATACGGGCACGGTCGGTCTTCAGCTTGTCCTTCAGGCGCTTTTCGACGGCGGTGTTGTTCTTCCGCTCGTCCATGTCGATAAAGTCGATGACGATCAGACCGGCAAGGTCGCGCAGGCGCAACTGTCGGGCGACCTCTTCTGCGGCCTCAAGGTTGGTCTTAAGCGCGGTCTGTTCGATCGACCCCTCTTTGGTCGCACGACCAGAGTTCACGTCGATCGCAACCAGCGCTTCGGTCACGCCGATGACGATATACCCGCCCGAGGGCAGCTGGACCGTCGGGTTGAACATCCCCGAGAGGTAGCCTTCGACCGGATAGCGCGCGAACAGCGGCATCTGATCGCCGTAGTGTTTCACGTTCTTGGCGTGGGACGGCATGATCATTTTCATGAAGTCCTTGGCCGTCCGGTAACCGGCTTCGCCCGCAACCATGACTTCGTCGATCTCTTTGGAATAGAGGTCGCGGATGGTGCGTTTGATCAGGTCGCCTTCTTCATAGATCTTCGACGGCGCGTTCGACTTGAGCGTCAGTTCGCGGATCTGTTCCCACAGGCGCTGCAGGTATTCATAGTCGCGCTTGATCTCGGCCTTTGTCCGCTGGCTGCCCGCCGTGCGGATGATCAGACCCGCGCCATCCGGCACGTCGATCTCATTCGCTATTTCCTTGAGCTTCTTGCGGTCGGCGACATTGGTGATCTTGCGGCTGATACCGCCGCCACGGGCGGTGTTCGGCATCAGGACGCAGTAGCGGCCAGCAAGGCTCAGATAGGTCGTCAGAGCCGCGCCTTTGTTGCCGCGCTCTTCCTTGACCACCTGCACCAGAAGGATCTGGCGAACCTTGACCACTTCCTGAATCTTGTAACGCTTGGCGCGCGGCTTGCGGACGGGGCGAACATCTTCGCTGTCGTCCTCTTCCGCAACGCTTTCAATCGTCTCGTCCTTTTCGACGGTCCGTACGACGCCATCGTCTTCGTCGCTGTCATCGTCGGAACCAGAGTCGTCATCGGACGAGTCCGGCGTGTCGATCGGCGTTTCGCCGACGGTTTCCATCGGGCTGGTGCCCTCTTCGACGTCATCAGAGCCGAGGTCGAGAACCTCCATCCCCTTGATGTCGCCCGAAAGAATGTCTTCGGTCACTTCTTCTTCGGGGGCGTCGGCTTTGATCACGGCATCGTCGGACTTCGCCGCGGCCGCTTTAGCATCGCGGGATTTGCCGCCGCGACGGCGGGACCGGTTGACCCGCGACTTGGGCTTTTCATCCTCGTCGTCGTCGTCACGCAGGCTTTCTGCATAGGCGCGTTCTTCGGCCAGCAGCGCTTCGCGGTCCGCAACGGGGATCTGGTAATAGTCCGGATGGATTTCCGAGAAAGCCAGAAAGCCGTGCCGGTTGCCGCCATAGTCGACGAACGCGGCCTGAAGGGACGGCTCGACGCGCGTGACCTTGGCTAGATAAATGTTCCCGGCCAGTTGGCGGCGGGATTGGCTTTCGAAATCAAACTCTTCGACTTTGTTTCCGTCCACCACGACAACGCGGGTTTCTTCCGCGTGCGTGGCATCGATAAGCATCTTTTTGGGCATGGTATCCATATGCACGCAGGCGTCGCCGGCTCCCTGGAGGAGCGGCGGCGGCGGGTGCGTGACTGTCAGGGGCAATGACCGGCACGAGTCGGCAAGGCAGGCCAGCAAGGGCCTCTCGTCTTGTCAAACTCTGTTGCGCGGGGTGCATCGCGGTGGTTCTCCGACCGTTTCGCCTTGGCGATCCGGCCCGTAATTGGCCTGGGCGCGTCCGTAATCTCGCGCGCTCCGCGGCGTTCTTCTGATCCCCGTGGGGACCAAATCCTTTCGCTTGGGGCGCCGGCAGGTTTGTTTGCCTATGCAGTCACCAAGCGATGAAACTATCGACGACGCCGTGCAGCATCGCGCGGGCCTTCGTCCTTCCTACATAAGGGAGGAAGCAGGCAACTTACAATGGGTAACTTCCCAGCGCCTGCGGTTTATCCACAGGACACGCAAAACGCGATAATTTTTGGCACATCACACTTATAGGTAGTCCGACCGCTGCAGCGCGTATTTGGCCATCTTTTCGTTCAGGGTCCGGCGCGGCAGGCACAATTCCTCCATCACCGCGACGATCGACCCCTTGTGGCGGCGCATCGTGTTGTCGATCAGCATTCGCTCGAATGCCTCGACGAATTCTTTCAGCGGCTTGCCTTCGGTGGTCATTGCCGGACGGGCGGTATCGTCGCTTTCGGACATCAGAAGCGACGCGATGGTTCCGGTGCCACGACGGTTCTGCAGCACGGCCCGTTCGGCCACGTTGATCAGCTGGCGGATGTTGCCCGGCCACGGAGCCTGCAACAGCTGCGCGGCCTCTTGCGCGGTGACCTGAGGGGCATCGCAGCCGTATTCTTCTGCGAATTGTTCGCTGAGCGAGGTGAACATCAACAGCACGTCCTCGCCGCGCTGGCGAAGGGGCGGCACGTTGATCCGCATGGCCCCCAGCCGGTAGAACAGGTCAGGCCGCAGCACGCTTTCGCAGGTCTTGTCCTGTTCCTGCAGGTTGCAGATCGCGACGATGCGGGTTTCGGCGGGCTGGCCTTGTTCGTTGATCGCGGTCAGCAGACGGGCCTGCATGGTCGGGCTCAGCGCCTCGATATCCTCCAGCACCACGGTGCCGCCGCGGGCCTCTTCGATTGCGGGAATCGGTTCGTCTTCGCGGGCCGGACCAAAGAGCCTGCGGCCCAGCGTGTCCTCATCCAGCGCCGAACAGGCGATCAGGACGAATTTCTTGTTCGCGCGGGCACCCACGGCGTGCAGGGCATGCGCGACCAGCGTCTTGCCGGTGCCGGTTTCGCCTTCGATCAGCACGTGACCGTCGGCCTGCCCGATATCCAGGATATCCTCCCGCAGACGCTCCATCGACGGGCTGGTGCCGACCAGCTTTTTCATCAAGGCACCGCCGTCGGACAATTCGCGGCGCAGCGCGCGGCTGTCCAGCGTCAACCGCCGCGCCTGGGTGGCGCGCTTTGCCAGATCGGTCATCCGGTCGGGGTTGAAGGGCTTTTCCAGAAAATCAAAGGCCCCGATCCGCATCGCCTCGACCGCCATCGGAACGTCGCCATGGCCGGTGATCATGATGACCGGAATCGAACTGTCTACGCCTTTGATCTTTTTCAGAAACTGCATCCCGTCCATGCCGGGCATCTTGATGTCGCTGACGATGATCCCCGGATAGTCGGCATTCAGCGCCTTGAGGGCGTCTTCGGCGCAGGGAAAGGTTTCGGTGTCGAATCCGGACAGCGCCAGCCACTGGCTGATCGATTGCCGCATATCGCGTTCGTCATCCACGATGGCGATTTTCATGGCCTGGCTCATGGCCCTTACTCCGCTGCTTCTGTTTCTGTCTTCAAGATAGGAAGTTGTACTTCGAATACAGCCCCCCCGTCCGTCGCATTCCGTGCGGTCAGGCGACCGCCAAGGTCATTGATGATCCCGGACGAAATCGCCAACCCCAGTCCCACGCCCTCGCCCGGCTGCTTTGTGGTGTAGAAGGGCTCGAACAAGGCATCCAGATCCTCGATCCCCGGGCCGTTGTCGCGCACCGTCAGGCGCACGGTTTCCCCGATGGCAAGGATGATGTCGATCGCCGGTTCCGCCGTCATCTTTGTCGCGTCGAGCGCGTTTCGCAGCAGGTTGATGATCACCTGCTCCAGCCGCAGGCGGTCCCCCATGATCATCGCGGGCTCCGAGGGCAGTATACGCGAAATCTCGACCTTGCGGGTCTTTAGCTGGGGCTCCATCATCGCCAGAGCGGTCGAGACGGCGTTTCGGGTGTCGAAAGGCTCAAATGCATCGGCGCCTTTGCGGGCATAGGATTTCAGCTGGCGCGTGATCGCGCCCATCCGTTCGATCAGGTCGTCGATGCGCTGGAAGGACGACAGCGCCTCGTCGGGGCGTTTGCGCTGCAGCAACAGGCGCGCGCCCGCCAGATAGGTCTTCATCGCGGCAAGAGGCTGGTTCAATTCGTGGCTGACGGCTGCGGACATTTCGCCCAGAACCGCCAGTTTGGAGCTTTGGGCAAGCGACTGTTCGGCCACTTCCAGCGTCCTCTCGACCTTTTGTCGTTCTGCAATTTCCCTTTGAAGGCGGGCGTTTAGGGCGCGAAGTTCATCCGACTCGCGCTGGAACAGCACCAGCCGTGACGCGGTTTTCCGTGACGACACCCAAAAGGCCAAGGCAAGCACGATGGCAAAGCCCATGATCTCTAGCGCGAGGATGCCGTTCACCCGTTCGCGGACCGGCGCATAGGCCGTGTAGCTGACCATTTTCCAGCCCTGAAACGGGATTCGGGTTTCGCGGCGCAGCACGGCTTCGCCCTGCACGAAAGCGTCGATGGTGACGGGCGCCCATTCGCGGGTTGCCCGCAGCGCGCGTTCAATCGCGGAAGGGGCCGATTGACGCTCTAACGCGGTTGCCTCGTCCAGCCCGCGCCACCGAGCCTCGGTCGTCAGGATGATTTGCCCGCCGCTTTCCGCCACAAAG
>JALQXR010000113.1 GCA_023263105.1 Marivivens sp.
CGAAAAGCGGACCAACCCGTTCCTGCGCGCCGATCTTGCCAGCGTGGCGGCGGCGGTCGGACTCACCGGCGCGCCAGCCGCAAGCGTCTTTGCCGAGGTCCGCGCCCGCAAGGATCGGTTCTAGAGGCCCCAACCCGTCACCCAAGAGTTGCATCTGCGCGTCAATGTGATCTTCAATGACCCAGTAATCGCAATTTAGGCCTTGAACGTTTCGAAATAAAACCAATCCTTAATGGTTAAGAGGCCATATTGCGCGCGGCCGATTTCCCTCGTCAGCCGCAAAACAGAGGAGCACTCAACGTGCCGTCTTTTTCAAACACGCTCGAGCAAGCAATCCATCAGGCATTGGCGATTGCGAACGCGCGGCGGCATGAGCTCGCCACGCTTGAACACCTTTTGATGGCTCTCATCGATGAACCGGATGCACGCCGCGTCCTGCTGGCCTGCGCTGTCGATTTGGATGTGCTGCAAAAAACGCTGGAAGACTACATAGACGACGATCTGTCGACCCTGATCACCGATGTCGAAGGCTCAGAGGCCGTGCCGACCGCCGCGTTCCAGCGCGTCATCCAGCGCGCGGCGATCCACGTCCAAAGCTCTGGCCGGACCGAAGTGACCGGCGCCAACGTTCTTGTCGCGATTTTCGCAGAGCGTGAATCCAGCGCCGCCTACTTCCTGCAGGATCAGGACATGACCCGCTACGACGCGGTCAACTATATCGCCCACGGCGTCGCCAAGGACCCCGCCTTTGGCGAAGCCCGTCCGGTCACCGGCACGTCGTCCACCAGCGAAGAAGACAGCAAGACAACTCCGGGCGAAGGCGAAAAGGAAAGCGCGCTGCGCAAGTACTGCGTCGACCTGAACGCGAAATCCCGCAAGGGCGACGTCGACCCGCTGATCGGTCGCGAACACGAAGTCGAACGCTGCATTCAGGTGCTGTGCCGCCGCCGCAAGAACAACCCGCTGCTGGTCGGCGATCCCGGTGTCGGCAAGACCGCCATCGCCGAAGGTCTGGCCTATAAGGTCGTCAATTCCGACGTCCCCGAGGTCCTCTCGGAAACCACGATCTTTTCGCTCGATATGGGCGCGCTTTTGGCCGGAACCCGCTATCGCGGCGACTTTGAAGAGCGCCTGAAAGCGGTTGTCAGCGAACTCGAAGAACACCCCGACGCGGTTCTTTTCATCGACGAAATCCACACCGTCATCGGGGCGGGCGCAACCAGCGGCGGGGCGATGGACGCCTCGAACCTGCTGAAGCCCGCACTTCAGGGCGGCAAACTGCGCTGCATGGGGTCCACCACCTATAAAGAGTTCCGCCAGCATTTCGAAAAGGACCGCGCACTTAGCCGCCGGTTTCAGAAAATCGACGTGAACGAGCCGTCTGTGGCCGACAGCGTAAAGATCCTGAAGGGCCTGAAGCCCTACTTCGAGGATCACCACCACATCAAATACACGTCGGACGCGATCAAGGCAGCGGTCGAACTGTCTGCCCGCTACATCAATGACCGGAAACTGCCGGACAAGGCGATCGACGTCATCGACGAAGCCGGCGCGGCCCAGCATCTCTTGGCCGAGTCAAAGCGTCGCAAGACGATTGGCATCAAGGAAATCGAAGCCGTCGTCGCAAAGATCGCGCGCATCCCGCCCAAGAACGTGTCGAAGGACGATGCAGAGGTTCTCAAGGACCTTGAAAAGTCGCTCAAGCGCGTGGTCTTCGGCCAGAACGTCGCAATCGAGGCCCTGTCGTCCGCGATCAAACTGGCCCGCGCAGGCCTTCGCGAACCGGAAAAACCGATTGGCAACTACCTGTTCGCCGGACCCACAGGCGTCGGCAAAACCGAGGTCGCAAAACAGCTTGCCGACACGCTCGGCGTTGAATTGCTGCGTTTCGACATGTCGGAATACATGGAGAAACACGCCGTCAGCCGCCTGATTGGCGCGCCTCCGGGTTATGTCGGCTTCGACCAAGGCGGCATGCTGACCGACAAGGTCGACCAGAACCCGCATTGTGTTCTGTTGCTGGATGAAATGGAAAAAGCGCATCCGGACGTCTACAACATCCTTCTGCAGGTGATGGATCACGGCAAGCTGACCGACCACAATGGCCGGACGACCGATTTCCGGAACGTCGTTCTGATCATGACGTCGAACGCTGGCGCGTCCGAACAAGCAAAAGAAGCCATCGGTTTCGGCCGCGCCCGCCGCGAGGGTGAGGACACTGCCGCCATCGAGCGCACCTTTACGCCCGAATTCCGCAACCGGCTGGACGCGGTGATCAACTTTGCTCCGCTGGGCAAGGACGTGATCCTGCAGGTGGTCGAAAAATTCGTGCTGCAACTGGAAGCCCAACTGATCGACCGCAACGTTCATATCGAACTGTCGCCGGCGGCTGCCGAATGGCTGGCCGACAAAGGGTACGACGACAAGATGGGCGCGCGACCCCTCGCCCGTGTCATTCAAGAGCACATCAAGAAGCCTCTGGCCGAAGAACTGCTGTTCGGAGCGTTGACCAAAGGCGGGCTGGTCCGCGTGGTCGTCAAGGACGGAAAGCTGGACCTGAAGATCGACCCGCCAGAGCAGGGCCGGATTTCGGGAACGGCCAAAAAGCCGCCGCTGCTGACCGCCGACTAAGCGGCGAAGAAATGAACCCGAACTACGAAACGGCCCGCTCGTCGCGGGCCGTTTTCATGTGACGGAGCCCGTCGCCCTAGCGCTCTGTGAGTTTCAGTTCGATCCGCCGGTTCTGGGCCCGGGCGGATTCTGTATCGCCGGTAATCAGCGGCTGGAACTCTCCAAACCCGTTGGCGGCCAACCGATTGGCGGGGATGCCTTCGGCCTCGATCAGGAACAGCACGACCGATAGCGCGCGGGCCTGACTCAGTTCCCAGTTGTTGCGGAACTCGCCTGTGCCAGAAAGCGGTTGGTTGTCGGTGTGACCGTCCACCCGAATGACCCAGTCGATCCCGTCGGGAATGTTCGCTTCGATCCCGCGGACCAGAGCGCCGACCTTTGACACTTCGACCTTACCGGCTTCGGACAGCTCCGCCCGACCGGATTCAAACAGGACTTCGGACGAAAAGACAAAGCGGTCCCCTTCGATCCTGATCCCGTCCTGACCGGCAAGTACATCGCGCATCCGGCCAAAGAATTCGGACCGGTACCGCGCAAGATCCTGCGCTTCGGCCTCTAGGCGGTCACGCTCGGCCTCTAGCCGGATACGCTCTTGTTCTTCCAACTGGCGGCGGCGGCGTTCTTCGGCAGCGACCCGCGCGATGGCAGAGTTCAGCTGGCTGCCAAGGTTCTGGATTTGCACCTGAGCTTCGGCGTCCTGTTCGGCAGCAAGGTCCAGAAGGTTCTGCAAGGTCCCGACCTGCCGGCGCAACTCGGCGACCTGCTGGTTCAGCAAGGCGACCTGTCGCTGGCTTTCCGCCGACAGCGCCTGCTCTTCGGACAGCGCTAGGTTCGCTTGCGCCAGCAATGCCGCCTGCCGTTCTGCCTCGGTCATGTTTTGCGTCGCGCTGGCCTGAGCCGCCGCGATTGCCGCCAATGCTTCCGACAGCCGAGCCTCGAGCGAGGCGCGCTCTTGTTCGGTTTCCGTTCGGGTCTGGGCAAGCGACTCCATCTGGGTGTTCAGGGTCTGCTGCGCCAGCAACGCCTCGGCCAGTCGCCGTTCCAGTTCTTGCCGGTCGGATTCGGTCTGCGCGCCCGAGTTGCGGGCGTTCTGCAGTTCGACCTCTAGCGCCTGCTTGGCCAGCAGCGCTGCCGCCAGACGTTCCTCGACATCGGCCTGCGAAATGGCGCCCTCGTTCAGGGCGGCCTCTAACGCCTGCTGCGCCGCGACCAAGTCGCCTTCGGCAAGCTGGCTCGCCGCGACAGCTGCGGCAAGTCGGGTCGACAAATCCGCGTTCGACGCCTCGGCGGCGGCCAAAGCCTCGCGCGCGGCGTTCAGTTCTTCGGTGGTGTTTTCCTGAAGGCTGAGGGCCGCCAGCAGCCGCGCATCAAGGTCGTTGCCTTCCTGCAAGGCGCGCGAAAGTTCGTTTTCCGCCTGTTGCTGGGCAAGGATCGCAGCCGCAAGTCGCATGTCCAACTGGTCCTTCGCGGATTGCGCGGCGGCCAAAAGGGTAAGCGTGTTTTCGGCGTCGCGTCGCTGTTGTTCCAGCGCAAGCGTCATGGCGGTCAGCTCGGTCTCGGCGTTCTCCAGCCTTTCGCGCAGCAACTCGGCAGCCGCCGCTTCGGCCAACCGGTCCGCGTCCAGATCCGAAATCCGGACCGAAGCCTCGGCCGCGGCGGCTGACAACCGGTCGTTTTCGGCACGCCCTGCCGCCAGATCCGCAAGCAGCGCGGCGATCTGATCGGCGTCGGCGGCACCCTTGGCTTCCATATCGGCAACCAGCGCCTCAAGGGCCTCGCGTCGGGCCGCGGACAGGCGGGCGGCTTCGGCTTGGGCATCGATTTCGTCGCGGGCCTGCGCCAGTGCAAGGTTCAGGGCCTCTTGCTCGGTCATCAACTGGGCCTGCGCATCCTCCAGCCCCGCGATCTGGCCGCGCAAGTCCGTGCGCTGCGCCAAGAGCCCTGCGACCTGCGCTTCGAATCCGGTGATCCTGTTCTGGGCCTCGACCAGGGCCGCCGCCTGCAAATCGCGTTCGGCGGTCAGGGAGGCGATCAAAGAGGCTTGCGACTCGTTCTGGGTGTTCAGATCGGCCAGCGTCGAGGTCAGCGACCCCACCTGCCCCGCCAGAGCGGTCGACCGTGTCTGCTCTAGCCCCAAGGCTTCGGAAAGGGCGGCGATTTCCTCGGTCAGACGCGACAGGCGGCTTTCCTGACCGGTGATGGTTTCGCGCAGGACAAACTGGATGACCATAAAGATGGTCAACACGAACATCAGCACCAGCAAGAGTCCGGTCAAGGCATCCACGAACCCCGGCCAGATGATGGCATTGGTGCGGTTTTGGCCCCTCCGGCTTAGCGCCATGATCAGGACCCGTCAGTGTCGGTGGACGGCGGTCGACCCGGACGCGTGGGGCGGCCCGACGGCGCGGACCGAAGGGCGCGGCTGAGACCCGCGATGTCATTGCGCAGGTCGGCGATCAGCTCTTGCCGTCCGGCGGTCAGTTCTTCGAGGATGCGCAGCATCTGCACGTCGATCGACCGCAGCCTCATGCGGCTTTCCGCGTCGATTCCGTCGATGCCTCCGTCACGCAGTCGTTGCAGCAGCGTTTCCTGCCCCTGCACAACCCGCGCCAAGGCGTCCTTCAGGTCGCGGTCCCCTTCGCCGTCGATCTGACGCTCTAGCGCGGTCGCAACCTGATTGAGCCGCTGGTCCAGTTGCGCGCGACTGATGTCGGATTGGGTGAACATCTGGGCAAGGGATTCCATCTGTTCGGCCATCTGGTCCAGAACCGTGGCAACCGCGCCTGCATCGCCGCCCGTGTTTTCATCGCCCGAGGCATAGCCAAGCCGTGTGATCGTCGACAGCCATTCTTCCAATTCGCGGTAGAACCGGTTCTGGCCGTGGCCGGCGAACAGTTCCAGCAGACCGACCACGATCGAACCCGCAAGGCCCAGCAGGGACGACGAAAACGCAGTGCCCATGCCGCCAAGCTGGCTTTCTAGCCCGATCTGCAGGCGATTGAAGATGTCAGCGCCGGATTCGCCCTCTTCCGGGCTGAGCGACCGGATCGTTTCGACCAAGGCAGGGACAGTCGTCGCAAGCCCGTAAAACGTGCCCAACAGCCCCAGAAAGATCAGCGTGGACCCCAGATAGCGGGTGATTTCGCGGTCTTCGTCGATGCGCTGCCCGACCGAGTCGAGGATCGACCGCGCCGAACCAGCAGAGATGTGCATCCGTGCGCCACGGCTGCGCAACAGCGTCGCCAGAGGCGCAAGCAGCGACGGGGCCTGCTGCATTTCGCGGGCGCGGGCAAAGCCCTCGATCCAGCCGACCGAGGACATAAGCTGCACCACTTGCCCAAAGCAGCTAAGAACGCCCAACACGAACACAGCCAAAATCAGGCCGTTGAGATAGACGTTGGAATTGAAAATAGCGAGGATGGTGCCAAAGCCGACGTAGGCAACCGCGCCGATCAAACCAAGCGCGATCAGCATCGACATGATCTGTCGAACCGGTCTGGAAAACTGCGGCTCGGCCTCGGGCTCCCTGATGTCCGTCACGGACAGGTTCCTCACATTTGTTGTTGGGTCACAGCATAGGACGGGGTTTTGCGAAACCCAAACTATTTATGGCCCTTTGTTTTCAGTCAAAACACCGACCCGCGCGACCAGCCAATCCATATCCGGATCGTCGATCCCGATATCGCGGAAATGGGCGGCCGTATTGACCAGATATTCGACGTTCGGGCCACGACCCCCGACCGCCCGCGCGATCATCTGTGCCTGTTCTTCAAGGCTGAAGTTGCAATATTGCTCATGGTCACGCTCGATCACATAGGCGACCGCCGTAACCAGCCGCCCGTCCGCCAGTGTCACAGGAACGTTGCATTCGACATAGGCCGAGGAAATCAGTTCGCGGTCCCGCAGATAGGTCAGGACCTCTTGTTCTTGGCCGTCAGAGACGCGGAACGCCACGCCGGTGCAATGCGCGCCTTCGGAATGATCCAGCGCCAGCACCAGCCCCGGTTCGTCCTGCGTGCCGCGATGATGGATCGACAACATGCAAAACGACCTGTGGTACCCCTTTAGGTCGGCGCGATGCGTCTCGGCCGGTTCGAATCCCGGATTCCACAAGAGCGATCCATAAGCAAACACCCACAATGACATAGAACTGGCCCCCATTGCTGAGGGCCTATAAACACGGAACGCCCGCATTATGAAAGTCCCTTGCCGATGAACCGTCTGATTGCCGCCCTTGTCATCCTTGCCGCGCTTTACGGAGGCTATTGGTTCGTCGGCGCCGCCACGGTCGAAAAGCAGGGAACCGCCGCGCTAGAGGGTCTTTCGAGCGACGGTTGGGACGTGACCTATGGCGCGCTCGACACGGTCGGATTTCCGAACCGCTTCGACACCACGCTAAGTGACTTTTCCCTGACCGAGCCGTCGACCGGCGTGACTTGGGCCGCGCCTTTTGTTCAGGTGCTGGCCCTCAGCTACCGCCCCGACCGTGCGATCATCGCCTTTGCGCCCAGCCAGACGGTCGTTCTGCCGTGGGGCGAAGCCGTGACCGTGTCGACGGACGGGCTGTTGGCCAGTCTGGAATACCGGATCGGGGGCGACTTCGGGCTAGAGCATCTGACAGCCGAATCCGGTCCGATTTCGCTGTTGTCGGACAGGGGCTGGCGGGTCACCGCCGAACGCGCGCTTGCCGCCCAACGCGAGGCAGGTGCCGCGGACAGCTTCGATCTTTGGTTCGAC
>JALQXR010000114.1 GCA_023263105.1 Marivivens sp.
GGCAATCCATGCGGCACTGTCCGCGCGCTATGCGGATGAGCCGTTTATCGAAGTGCTGCCGTTTGGCCAGCTGCCCGGGACGGGCGCGGTCGCGGGGTCCAATTTCTGCCATCTGGGCGTGATCGGAGACCGCAAATCCGGCCGCGCGCTGGTGGTGTCGACGCTTGATAACCTGAACAAGGGGTCCTCTGGGCAGGCGGTGCAAAACGCCAACCTGATGCTGGGCCTGCCAGAGACCGAGGGGCTGATGCTCGCTCCGGTCTTCCCATAAAGGAGCCAATATGGCGGGATTGAAAAATCTGAAAAAGCGCAGGCGGGTGCAGGTGATCCTGCTGGCTTTCGCCGCGCTTTTCCTGGCAACCGGATTGATCGGCTATGCCATGCGGGACGGGATCAATTTCTTTTTCTCGCCCACGCAAGTCGTGACGGCACCGCCACCGGAAACAGAGCTGTTCCGCATCGGCGGCTTGGTCGAAGAAGGCACGTTGGTCCGAGGAGAAGGCGAAACGGTCAGTTTTTCCGTGACCGACGGGGCCGCGAGCGTGCCGGTTGTCTTTACTGGAATCCTGCCTGACCTATTTGCCGAAGGTCAGGGAATGGTCGGTCAGGGGCGCTACATCAACGGCACGTTTGAAGCCGTTGAAATCCTTGCCAAACACGACGAGTCCTACATGCCCAAAGAGGTCGTCGACGCCCTGAAGGAACAGGGTGTCTATGTCGATCCGGACGCTGGGGCAGCGACTAATTAACTGTTCTTATCCAGCCTTTGCCTTGAAACAGGCGAGGGTTGGACATGCAGACAGTCAGGCAGATCGCAGAAGCAATCGTCGCCCGCGAGGGCGGTTTTGTTAATGATCCGGACGATCCCGGAGGAGCCACGAATTTCGGCGTCACTCTGGGCACGCTCAGGCGTTTGGACCGCGATGTGACCGGCGACGGCCGTATCGATGCGCGCGACGTGCAGGCTTTGGGTCAGGACGAAGCCGCCGGAATTTTTGTCGACCATTATTTCGAAGCTCCGGGCATTCGACGCCTGCCCGAACCGCTGTGGCCGACCGTCTTTGACATGTATGTCAACGCGGGATCGCGGGCGGTGGTCCTGTTGCAGCGGCTGTTGAACGACATGCGGCTGCCCGTCTCGGTCGACGGGATGATCGGCCCGCAAACGGCTGACGCGGCGGGTCGCGCCTATGCCGCGGCTCCGGACCATCTGGTGGATGCCTACGGAATTGCGCGGCGCAACTATTACTATGCGTTGGCCGATGCGCGGCCAAATCTACGGAAATTCGCCAGACGCCGCGATGGGGGCAAGGGGGGGTGGATCCTTCGGGCCGAGGAGTTCATCTCGGACCGGTATCATCTGTCGGACGCCGACCACGCCGCGAGGGTCGCAGCATGGGGTTGATCGGGGGCATCATGGAAGTTCTGTTTGGAAACGGTCGCAACGTGCTGACCGAAACCGCAGCCGCGTTCCGGGAAAACGCAGAGGCAGGCGCCGAACGCGAGGCACGGCTGAAAGGGCAGGCGATGTCGCAATTCGCGGCGGAATTCGCGCATCCCCGGAAAGGGTGGTTCGACCGGTTGATCGATGGCCTGAACCGTCTTCCCAGGCCGATGCTGGCGTTCGGCACGATCTGGCTTTTCGTCATGGCGATGACCGATCCGATCTGGTTCGCCGGACGGATGCAGGGGATCGCCTTGGTGCCCGAGCCGCTTTGGTGGCTGATGGGGGCGATTGTGAGCTTTTATTTCGGGGCGCGTCATCAGGCAAAAGCACAAGAGTTCCAGCAGTCGGTCGCGGCGACAGCGGCGCAGGCACGCGACGTCAGCGAACGTGTCCGCGCGGTCGAGGCCTTGGGGCTTGGTGCCAGCCTGACCGAAGGGCAGAGCGGTCCGGCAACCCCTGACCCCAACCCCGCGCTGGACGACTGGAGGGCCCGAAACCATGACTGACGACTGGAGCCGCGTGCTGGAAAGGCGCATCGGGTCGCTGGAAACCCGAAAGGCCGTGGACGAGGTCCACCGCGAAAATGTCGAAGTCAGGCTGTCGTCGATCGAAGACACGCTGAAGTGGCTGGTCCGCCTCATCCTTGGGACCATGATCACCGCCGCGATCGGGCTTGCGATATCGGGTTCGCTCAGCCTCTGACGGATGCGACAAAGAGCCCACATATGCCGACTTTTTGTTTTGTCCGACCAAGCCATGCGCTAGAACAGGAGCATGATTACAGAACTTGGACATTTCGCATTGATTCTGGCCGCCGTTGTCGCGGTGATCCAGATGGTGGTTCCCTTTGTCGGAGCGATGCGGCGTGACCCGCGGTGGATGGCGGTCGCGGAACCAGCCGCGATCGCGCAATTCGCTCTGGTCGCGGCCAGTTTCGCGGCGCTGACCTATGCGTTCGTCGTGTCGGATTTCTCGCTGAAGCTGGTGTTCGAGAACTCGCATTCCTCAAAGCCGATGCTGTACAAGATTTCGGGCGTATGGGGGAACCACGAGGGGTCGATGCTCTTGTGGATATTGATCCTGACATTGTTCGGAGCCTGCGCTGCGGTTTTTGGCGGGAACCTGCCCGCGAAATTGAAGGCGCGGGTGCTGTCGGTGCAGGCGTCGATCGCGGTCGCCTTTTTTGCGTTCATCCTGTTCACCTCCAATCCGTTCCTCCGGCTTGAGATCCCGCGGTTTGACGGGCGAGATCTGAACCCGTTGCTGCAGGACCCCGGCTTGGCGTTTCACCCGCCGTTCCTCTATTTGGGCTACGTCGGACTGAGCATGTCGTTTTCCTTTGCCGTCGCCGCGTTGATCGAGGGCAGGGTCGACGCCGCATGGGCGCGCTGGGTTCGGCCATGGACGCTTGCAGCTTGGCTGTTTCTGACTGTCGGCATCGCTTTGGGGTCGTGGTGGGCCTATTACGAGCTGGGTTGGGGCGGGTTCTGGTTCTGGGATCCGGTCGAGAACGCGTCGTTCATGCCGTGGCTGATCGCCGCCGCGCTGTTGCATTCCGCCGTGGTCGTGGAAAAGCGCGAGAGCCTGAAAAGCTGGACCGTGCTGCTTGCCATTCTGGCCTTCGGATTTTCGCTGCTGGGGACGTTTATCGTGCGGTCTGGCGTGCTGACATCGGTGCATGCCTTTGCCAACGACCCAGAGCGCGGGGTGTTCATCCTGGCGATCCTGTTGGTCTTTGTGGGCGGGGCCCTGACGCTTTATGCGGCGCGGGCCAGTGCGATGGAGGCGCGGGGTGTGTTCGGGTTGGTCAGCCGCGAAAGCGCGCTTGTCCTGAACAATGTCCTGCTGGCCGTCGCGGCCTTTGTCGTCTTTATCGGAACCATCTGGCCGCTGGTCGCCGAGATGGTTCTGGGCCGCACCCTGTCGGTCGGTCCGCCGTTTTTCGACGCGGCGTTTTCTCCGTTCATGGTGGCTTTGGCGGTGATCCTGCCGCCGGGTGCGATGCTGGCGTGGAAACGCGGGTCGTTGCCAAAAGCGATGCGGCCCCTTTGGGCAAGCGTCATTCTGGCGGTTGCTTTGGCGGCGCTTGCTTTCGCGTTGCAGACGGGTCGGTCCGCGCTGGGACCGGTTGGTCTGGCCTTGGGCGTCTGGGTCGTCGGCGGAGCCAAAACCGATCTTTGGATGCGCACGGGACGCGGCCCGATCGCGGGCCGGATAGCGCGCCTGTGGCGGCTGCCACGGTCCGATTGGGGCAAGGCGATTGCCCATGCGGGACTGGGGATCACCATTTTCGGCGTCGCGGCGCTGACTGCTTGGCAACAAGAAGACATTCGTACCGCACAGATCGGCGAGACGTTCACCGTCGGCGCATGGGACATAGAACTGCGGGATGTCCGGCGCGAACAGGGTCCGAACTATGTCACCACCATCGCTGATATGGCGGTCTGGCGGGACGGGCGTGAAGTCGCGGTTCTGACCCCCGAAAAACGGTTCTATACCGTCGCCCAGATGCCAACCACCGAAGCCGCGATCCGCAACGGGATCCTGCGCGACATCTACCTTGTGATCGGGGATCCGCAAACCGACGGCGGCTATGCCGTTCGAACCTATATCAAGCCCTTTGCGAACTGGATCTGGGTCGGTGCGATCCTGATGGCTTTGGGCGGCGTGGTCTCTTTGACCGACAGGCGGTTGCGTGTCGCGGCAGGCGCGGTCCGTCGCGAACCCGCGGGCGGAGTGCCGGCGGAATGAGGCGGCTGCTTCTTGTCCTTTGCCTGATGCTTGCGACTCCGGTCTTTGCGGTCCAGCCGGATGAGATACTGGACGATCCGGTGCTCGAGGCGCGGGCAAGGGAGATTTCCAAAGGTCTTCGCTGTCCGGTTTGCCAGAACGAGAGCATCGACGAATCCAACGCCAGCCTGTCGCGCGACCTGCGTATCCTGCTGCGTGAACGCCTGACGGCCGGAGACAGCGATCAGGAAGCGGTGGACTTTATCGTGCTGCGCTATGGCGAATTTGTCCTGCTGCGTCCCAATGCCCGAGGCGCGAACCTGATCCTGTGGCTTGCGCCAGCGGGGATGCTTTTGCTGGCTCTCGGCGTCGGTTGGGCAACAGTCCGGCGCCGGTCGGTGGCGGCTGATGCGGCCGGTGACGCTCTGAGCGACGAAGAAAAGGCGCGGTTGGACGAAATCCTGCGGTCCTGACGCACGGTTTCTCTTCCCCTCGGCGGTTTGGCCGCTAGGTTCTCTGACAGTTAAAGAAAAAGGACCCACCATGGACTATCAGGCCATCAAGCTCGACATTGCGGACGGGATTGCCGTTCTCACGCTGAACCGTCCCGACGTCATGAACGCGCTGAACGGCCAGATGCGGGCAGAGATCACGCATGCGGTGAAGGCCGCTGAAGGCGCGGCGCAGGTTCTGGTGATGACCGGGGCAGGGCGGTCGTTCTGTTCGGGTCAGGATCTGGGGGATGGCGGCAATGCCGCGACGCTGGATCTGGAGAGGGTGCTGCGGGACGAATATGTTCCCATGCTGCGGGCGTTGTTCGACTGCACGATCCCGACGATTGCGGCGGTCAACGGACCTGCCGCCGGAGCGGGCGCGAACCTCGCCTTGGCGGCCGATGTGGTGATGGCCGCGGATAGCGCCTATTTCATTCAGGCTTTCACGCGCATCGGGCTGATCCCCGACGCGGGCGGGACCTATTGGCTGCCACGCCAGATCGGGGCGCAGCGGGCCATGGGCGCGGCGCTGTTTGCCGATAAGATCAGCGCGATCCAAGCCGCCGACTGGGGCATGATCTATGAAACCGCCCCCGCAGAAGGGTTCGAGTTCCACTGGCGCAAACGCGCCAAGCAATTGGCCGAAGGTCCGACCGTGGCCTATCAGCACCTCAAAACCGCGCTGCGGTCGTCGTTCCAGAATTCGCTCGAAGAGCAGCTTACGCTCGAGGCAAAGCTGCAGGGCAAATGCGGCAAGACCCGAGATTTTCAGGAAGGCGTCGTTGCCTTCCTGAACAAGCGTCCGGCCAGTTTCGAGGGCCGCTAATCACGCCGCTTTGGCTGCGTCCCAGCGTCCGCGAACGGTCTTGATAAGGCTCCGCGCCTCTGGCGGCGGGGCCTTTTCCAACCGACGATAGACCCTTCCGTCCGGACTGCGCTTTGCATCCCGTGATCGATCAGCGACCGGCGCAAGAGCACGTGGTCCCCGAACGAAGATCGCGCCCGCAGCACGTCGTTGACCTCGGACTCGGTCAGGTCCACACGCCCGGGCAAAGCGTCCCAAAACGCCCACATGGCCAACGCCTGAGCGGAATAGGCCTTTGGCCAATGGGACATGACGCCCGTGCCATCAAAGCTTCTTAGGGCCCGCTCTAGCGCGCGTGGCGCGGGTTGGTCAGACGGCCGCTGTCCGGGCTGGGCAGGGTCGGACAAAGGCACGGGTTTCGCATTGGTGGCCTTCAGGTGTTGGTAGTTCTGATAGCCTGCCGCCCGCGAAATATGCCCCAGAAAGGCAAGGTGGCCGGGTATGTCGTCCGACTCTTGCAGTGACGCGCGCAGGCGCTTTGCGAAATCGGACAGGTCGTCAATAGTCAGGGGTATCACGTCACGCGACATGGACCGCTCCTTCTGTTCAGCAGGTGCCCCCCTTGCGGGGTCGATGGCCGCCCTTGTCGAAGGCACATCGGTAGAAGTGCGTTCGGTGTCGTCTGAAGCAGGTTTAGCGGACCCGGAATGGGTTGGCGGCGCCTAGGTGAACTGCGGACCGGCCCCACTGATAGGGCCGGTCCGGCAAAGGATCAAGTCCGATCCGTAACAGGTCAGGGACCCGTCGCCGCGCGGGCCGTGAACTCGACGTTGTACGAGTCGAAGGTCGTCACATAGATATCGCTGAGGTCGATGGGATTGGTGCCGACGTCCGCGTAGACCTTGCCATTCTCCGAGTCGATCACCCTGCCCGAGTCGATGAAGACGGTCGGGGCGACGCCCTGATAGGCGATCACGAGAATGTCCTGCCCAGAGTCAAAATCCAGGATCTCTGCAGTTTCGTCCGGCGTCATCCATGGTCCGGTGACGAATTCGTCAGTGCCGGTCCCACCGGTTGCCGTATCGCCGCGGCCCATGATCAGAAGGTCGTTGCCGGTGCCGCCGTACAGTTGGTCCGGACCGTCATTCGAGTCGCCGGAAAGCGAAAAGTTATCAATCGCAAGGGTTTCGCCCGGCTCAAGGGATCGAATTGCCAAAAAGTCCTCTGGTGCCAAAGCTCTGTTGTACAGGCCACCGCCAATCACGATGTCGTCCCCGTCGCCGCCGCGGACAATGTCCGAGCCGCCGTCACCGGACACCAGATCGTTTCCTTGCCCGCCGACCACGACATCGTCGCCGTCGCCACCGCTCAGAACATCAGAGCCGTCGCCGCCAAAAATCTTGTCGTCACCCGTTCCGCCAAAGACGCCGTCGTCGCCGCCTTGGCCGGCCAGAATATCGCTGCCCGGACCACCAAGGATCAGGTCCATGCCGACATTGCCAAGGATGCTGTCGTTGCCGTCTTCGCCCCACAGGTCGTCATAGCCGCTGCCGCCGTCGATGGTGTCGTCGCCCTCTTCGCCGTCATATCGGTCGGCGCCGTCACCCAGATCGGCGGTGTCATTGCCCGATGTGCCGCGAACGATGTCTTCGTCGGCAGGCGCCATATCGGGATCGTCTTCCGAGTCCGAAGAGTCCCCGTCAAAGAGGCCGCCAAAAATCAACCCTGCAAGGCTAAGGCCAAGCAAAATCCAAACAATGCCCAATTTAACCCCCAAGTGCTCAAATGTAGTCGAGACGGCTTCAGATTATGGCA
>JALQXR010000115.1 GCA_023263105.1 Marivivens sp.
GGCCTCTTGGGCGATCGGGCTTTCGCTGGCCAGAAAGGCGATTTTCGGTTTTTTCAATGGTCCGACCTTTCGTTTCCAAAAGTGTTGACCCGAGCGGAAAGGAAACGCAAGCCGCCCATCGGGTGCGACAGATGGCGGCAAATCGGGGAATCCTGTCGTATTGAGGGTTTTCCGATCGGAAACTTGGCCCTATGCATCGCCGTGACCTACCTCTGTCCAAAGGACCAATGCCATGACTTCGACCGCCCGCGACGCTGGCTTCTTTACCGAGAAACTCGCCACCCGCGATCCCGAGATCGCCGCCGCCATCAACAGCGAACTGGGCCGCCAGCGCCACGAAATCGAGCTGATCGCGTCCGAGAACATCGTCTCCGCCGCCGTCATGGAGGCTCAGGGCTCGGTGATGACCAACAAATACGCCGAAGGCTATCCGGGCCGCCGCTACTACGGCGGGTGCCAGTTCGTCGACGTGGCCGAGGATCTGGCCATCGACCGTGCCTGCAAGCTTTTTGATTGCGCCTTTGCAAACGTGCAGCCGAACTCTGGCAGCCAAGCCAACCAAGGCGTCTATCAGGCACTGCTGAAGCCGGGCGAAACGATCCTTGGCATGAGCCTTGATGCCGGTGGGCACCTGACCCACGGCGCAAAGCCGAACCAGTCAGGCAAATGGTTCAACGCAGTCCAGTACGGCGTGCGCCAGCAGGACAGCCGGATCGACTACGACCAGATTCAGGCTCTTGCGACCGAGCACCAGCCGAAAATGATCATCGCGGGCGGCTCGGCCATTCCGCGCATCATCGACTTTGCCCGTATGCGCGAAATCGCGGACAGCGTCGGTGCCTACCTGCTGGTCGACATGGCCCACTTTGCCGGTCTGGTTGCTGCGGGTATCTACCCGTCGCCCTTCCCGCACGCCCACGTCGCCACCACCACCACCCACAAGACCCTGCGCGGCCCGCGTGGCGGCATGATCCTGACCAACGACGAAGACATCGCGAAAAAGGTCAACTCGGCCATTTTCCCGGGCATTCAGGGCGGCCCCCTGATGCATGTCATCGCGGCCAAGGCCGTCGCGTTTGGCGAAGCGCTCCGCCCCGAATTCAAGAGCTATCAGAAACAGGTCGTCGTGAACGCTCAGGCGCTTGCCGACGAGTTGATGAAGGGCGGGCTGGACATCGTGACCGGCGGCACCGACAGCCACGTCATGCTGGTTGACCTGCGCCCCAAGTCGGTCAAGGGCAACGACACCGAAAAGGCCTTGGGCCGCGCGCATATCACCTGCAACAAGAACGGCATCCCCTTTGACCCCGAAAAGCCGACCGTGACGTCGGGCGTTCGTCTGGGTTCGCCTGCCGGCACCACCCGCGGCTTTGGCGAGGCGGAATTCCGTCAGATCGCCCGCTGGATCGTCGAAGTGGTCGACGGGCTGGCCGCCAACGGCGCCGAAGGCAATGCCGCCGTCGAGGAAAAGGTGAAAGCCGAAGTCGAAGCGCTCTGCAAAAAGTTTCCGCTGTACGACACCCTCTAAGGTCCTGTTTTCCCGACCTCGGGACAGGCTGAATTGATCGGGCCGCCTCTGGCATTCAGGGGCGGCCCGTGCTCTGTCTGGGGCATGACCGGAACAGACAGGATAGAGCGCGCCTTAGGCGACTGGATGCGGGCGCGTCTGCCCGAGCGGATGGCCGAATTCGTCATGTTCGTCCTGAAGCTGGGTTGGTCCAGCCTGTTCGGCGGGCTCATGCTTGGGGCGATCCTGCTAAGCCGCGCGATCTGGCAAGAGGACTGGATCTTGCGCCGCTACGATGCCCTGTTTGCCTTTGCGATCTTTGTGCAGGTCGCCTTTCTAAGGTTCGGGCTGGAAACCCGCCAAGAGGCAAAGGTCATCCTGCTGTTCCACCTGACCGGCACGGTGATGGAGTGGTTCAAGGTCGCCATGGGATCGTGGTCCTACCCCGAGGCGGGTGCCTTTGTGATCCTAGGAGTGCCGCTGTTCTCAGGCTTCATGTATGCCAGCGTCGGCAGCTTTATCGCCCGCGCGGTCCGCAGTTTTCACATGGATTTCGCCCCCTACCCGCCCTTTGCGGCGACCGTGGCGCTGGCGCTTGGGATCTATGCGAATTTCTTTGCGCACCACGTCCTGCCGGATGCGCGCTGGCTGCTGATGGGCGCGACGGTGGTGCTGTTCTGGCGAACAAAGGTCGGGTTCACCGTGGGCGGCAGGCACCACATGCGGATGCCCGTCGCCGCCGTTTTGTCGGCGTTCTTTCTGTGGGTGGCCGAGAACGTCGGGACCCTGACAGGAACATGGGTGTATTCGGGCAGGGCAACGCTGGACTTTGCCGGCATCGCAAAAATGGGAAGCTGGTATCTGCTGCTTTACGTCGCCTTTGTCACGGTGACTTTCGTCATCCGCGATCCGCTCAGATCAGGCCCTGCCACCACAGAAACGCGATAACCGCGCCGGTCACAGCCAAGAGGTTCGCGGCCAGCACTGCGGTCATGTTCAGCATCCGGCCGCGGCGGCGGCGTTTTGGGTCTACGGCCCGAAGATGCGCCGTCACGTCGGCATAGGCCCGCGACACCTGCTCGGCGTCGATCATTCGCGCCAGCTTTGGATTGTGCATCAACCTTTCGGCCTCGGCCAGATACCTTGCCTGACGGGCGATGGACCTAGGCAGGCTCCACCGTGCGCGGGACACCTGTTCGGCCAAAGACCGACCTTTCACACGCATCCGCTCTGCAAAGAGCGTGCGCAGTTCGTCGACACGAGCATAAAAGACACCGGGTTCCATGCCCCCGTCTTCACCCGAAATGGTTGAAGGCTCAATCATCTCTGGCCCCGCATCGGCAGGAAGGCTAGAAACCGATGCATGTTGAACACGATCCAGCACCCTAGCACGGGAAATCGCACGCCTCTGTTGATTGCACACGGTCTGTTCGGGTCCGCCCGAAACTGGGGCGTGATTGCAAAACGGCTGTCAGACGAACGTCCGGTGACGGCGGTCGATATGCGCAATCACGGCCAGAGCCCTTGGTTCGACAGCCACAGCTACCCCGAATTGGCCGCCGATCTGGCCCAAGTGATCGACAGCCGCTGGGACGTGCTTGGCCATTCAATGGGCGGCAAAAGCGCGATGATGCTGGCGCTGAGCCACCCCGAAAAGGTGCGCAAGCTGATCGTGGCCGACATCGCGCCCGTCACCTATGGCCACACCCAGTCCCACAACATCGCGGTCATGCGCGGCGTGGACCTGTCGCGCGTCGCGTCGCGCGCGGATGCGGCGGCACAGTTGACGGGACTGGAACCGGGGCTTAGCGACTTCTTCCTTCAGAGCCTTGACCTGAAAGAGCGGCGCTGGCGCCTGAACCTTGAGGCACTTGAGGCGAACATGGCCTCGATCATCGGCTTCCCCGAGGTTTCCGGCCAATTCGACGGCCCCGCCCTGTTCCTGACCGGAGCGACCTCGGACTACGTCCGGCCAGAGCATCGGGACAAGATCAAATCGCTGTTCCCTCGCGCGGTCTTTGCCAAAATCCCCGGCGCGGGCCACTGGCTGCACGCCGAAAAACCAAGGGAATTCGAGGCCGCCGTCCGCGCATTTCTGAACGCCTGAACGGCTCAGAGGACCGCGCTGGTCATGAATATCGCCAGCGACAACCCACCGGCCACAAAGACGAAAAGATAGGGCAATATGTCTCTCATAACGCTCTCCTGAACAAACATCAGGGGTTATACGCCGCGCCTCGTCGCTTCCGTCGGTGATCCGGTTGGCTTTTTGCGTCGTACCAAAGGCAGACGACCCAAAGGACCGATATGATGCTTCGCCTTGCCCTTGCTGCCCTGCTGCTCGCGTCGCCCGCAGCCGCCCATGTTCCCGTGCTAGAGATCGGCCCGAAGACTGTGGACGCTCCTTTCGTTATCGACGACGCGGAACACTCCAAAGCGATCTACGCAATCCTTGACGGCGATGCGGACTACTACCGGATCGAGGAATCCCAACCCTTTGACTTCTACGTAGGCATCACCGCGGCAAAGCTGGAAACCTGCAACCTGCGTCAGTCGTTCAGCTTTGAAATCCTTGACGAAAACCTGAACGTGATCGACAGCCGCGACGGCACCACCCACGCGTGGTACCCGTGGTTCGAAGAGTTCGGCAAGAAATGGTATTGGGTCGGACCCGAAATCGGCCAGGACTTTGCTTCGACCACCGTCTACCCCGCCGGAACCTACTACGTCCGCGTGTTCAACCAGACCAACACCGGCAAATATGTGCTGGCCGTGGGCGACGACGAACGCTTCGGCCTGGGCACCCTGCTCACCATCCGAGGCGTCGTGCGCGACACCGAAGCCATTTTCTGGGACGAGGCGGGGTGTCGGTGAGGTAAAAGGACAAACAAGAAGCAATTATTCTAGAACGTCAAGGGACCGAACAGTCCCTCCACTAACGGAAATCCTCGAGAAACTTTGAATTGTCTTGAAGAATTTCAGAACAGGAAATATTTGCGAATTCGAACTTAGGCAGCTTGCCGCTTTTGTTCCAATATTTTGAGAGCTCTTGAGAAGCCATTTCGCAGTTTTCCTGCGACATAGCTTTCGCGGTTGCAATTATCCGTTTGGAAGCGAGTGAGTAGTTGCCCCTTAATGCTTCGAGATTTAATTGGCTGTAGCCAAAACCCAAGAATACAACAGTGCCTGCCTCTGACAGCCAAGAGTTTGCGGTCCTGATGTCGGCTTCATCATTAACTCCCTCGGTGAATGTACGGATGAACTCCGCACCGGCTTTGATGGCTTCCCAATTACTTTCGCCAAATTGGGTCCGACCTAAGTCATTCGGGTCACCGACGCGACCATAAACATGAACCACATTCAGGAAACTGCCTATTGCTTCGAGTGCACGTTGCTCACTGACGCGAAAATACCCACTCATCGCCCGAAAGAAGAATTCTTCTATTATTCGATCATAATTAAAAGTAACAAACCGGAAAGCACTCAACGACTGACAGAAGTCTTCAAATGTCTTTCGTGAGGCAAGAATCCGGAAAAGTACAGTTAGCCAATTGGTTTGAAAGTCTTTTCTTCCCTTGGGAAAATCAACCACTCCGCCAGTGGCACCCTTTACCAGCTTCTCGTGCCTTAGAATAATTTGGGAAATCGCCAACTTTCCGAGCGTCACAAAATTTTCATCGATATGATTCGTATGCAAAAAGTTGTCAATTGAGGGCGCTAGGGGCAGATACTGGTAATATTGCGCTGCCATCGCTTTTAGGTCATTTGGCGCGTTACCGAAATTGATACCGCATGACTGCACGGCATACATAAATTCCTTGTCATAACTCATTCCGTCATTCGGTTTGGCAAAAGGAAGTAAAAGTTGTTGAATCTCCTTCTTTAGTCGATCCCCAGTTGGGAAGCCAAATTCATGACTCGCACCCGCTCCAACAATGAACGTGACAGTCTTACTCATATCCGAACCACCGATCCGCTTAGCTTGTGGTAAGTTGTCCCTCTGAATTGGCTATGTCAATGCGGCGGAGGCGACGAGAGCCTGGGACATCCAAACAAAAACCCCGCCGGTCCGGCGGGGTTTTTCGTTTAGCTGTCCATTTTCAGGGCCGAGATGAACGCCTCTTGCGGGATTTCTACTTTCCCGAATTGGCGCATCTTTTTCTTACCGGCTTTCTGCTTGTCCAAGAGCTTGCGTTTCCGTGTCGCGTCGCCGCCGTAGCATTTTGCGGTCACGTCCTTGCGCAGCGCGCTTAGCGTTTCGCGGGCGATGACCTTGCCACCGATCGCGGCTTGGATCGGGATTTTGAACATGTGGCGGGGGATCAGGTCTTTTAGTTTTTCGACCATCGCGCGGCCCCGCATTTCGGCGCGGTCGCGGTGCACCATCATCGACAGGGCGTCCACGGGTTCGTCGTTCACAAGGACCGACATCTTCACAAGGTTGTCTTCGCGGTAACCGATGATCTGGTAATCGAAGCTGGCATAGCCCTTGGTTACGGACTTTAGCCGGTCATAAAAATCGAACACGACTTCGTTCAGCGGCAGGTCGTATTCCACCATCGCGCGGCTGCCCGCATAGGTCAGGTTCAACTGGATGCCGCGGCGGTCCTGACAAAGCTTCAGCACGTCGCCAAGGTATTCGTCCGGCACAAGGATCGTCGCCTTGATGCGCGGCTCTTCCAGATGGTCGACATAGGTCAGGTCGGGCATATCGGCGGGGTTGTGCAGTTCCCGCATCTCGCCGTCTTTCATGTGCAGGTGATAGACGACCGACGGCGCGGTCGTGATCAGGCTGATGTCGTATTCCCGCTCGAGCCGGTCACGGATGACCTCTAGGTGCAGTAGCCCAAGGAAGCCGCAACGGAAGCCAAAGCCCAGCGCGGCCGAGGTCTCCATCTCAAAGGTAAAGGACGCGTCGTTCAGGGCGAGCTTTTCGATCGCGTCGCGCAGGTCCTCGAATTCGTTGGCATCAACGGGGAAGAGCCCGCAGAACACCACCGGAATGGACGGCTTGAACCCCGGAAGCGGCTTTTCGCAGCCCTTCTTTTCGTGGGTGATCGTGTCGCCGACACGGGTGTCGCGCACCTGTTTGATCGACGCGGTAAAGACCCCGATCTCGCCCGGGCCAAGTTCGCTGATCGCCACCATCTGCGGCTTCAACACCGCCAGCGTGTCGATCCCGTAAACCGCGCCGGTCTGCATCATCTTGATGCGCTCGCCCTTGCGGATCACCCCGTCCATGACGCGGATCATGACCACGACGCCCAGATAGCTGTCGTACCAGCTGTCGACCAGCATCGCCTTCAGCGGCGCGTTGCGGTCGCCCTTGGGGGCGGGCAGTTTGTGCACAATCGCCTCGAGCGTTTCGTGAATGCCGATGCCGGCCTTCGCCGAGACCTGCAAAGCGCCCTTGGCTTCGATCCCGATCACATCCTCGATCTGCTCGGCCACGCGGTCGCAATCGGCGGCGGGCAGGTCGATCTTGTTCAGGACCGGAATGATTTCGTGGTTGGCGTCGATGGCCTGATAGACGTTGGCCAGCGTCTGCGCCTCGATGCCCTGCGCGGCGTCGACGAGCAGCACCGCACCCTCACACGCCTCGAGGGCGCGGGAGACCTCGTAGGTGAAGTCGACGTGACCGGGGGTGTCGATGAGGTGCA
>JALQXR010000116.1 GCA_023263105.1 Marivivens sp.
GATCCGCACTGTAACCCTGATGGAAAAGTCGACGGCACAGCAGGCAACGACGTCATGTTGCCGCTCTATGTCGACCCGGATTGCGACATTATCGACGGCGCCGATGGCGATCCCGATGTGATCTACGCGTACGGCGGCGACGACTATGTCGAAGCCGGAGCTGGAAATGACACCGTCTTTGGTGGAACCGGCAATGACACGATCCTTGGCGGCGCGGGCAACGACACAATCGAAGGTGAAGCCGGCAATGACTTCCTGCTTGGCGGCGACGGCAACGATACGCTTGCCGGCGGTGCTGGTGACGATACGCTTTGCGGTCAGGATGGCGACGACTCCCTTCGTGGCGGTGCGGGCAATGACCTTTTGGAAGGGATGCTTGGCAACGACCGGCTCGAAGGCGGCAGCGGCGACGACACTCTGACCGGCGACGAAGGCAGCGATACGCTTCTGGGCGGCTCTGGCGACGACAAGAGCTATGGCGGGTCCGGCAACGACACCATCAATGACATCGAAGGCAACGACACCGCTTTCGGAGGCGATGGCGACGACTTCATCGACGTGTCAAAGCGCACCACTGGCACGCCTCCCGCACCGGATCAGGGATACCCCGACGTCTATCCCGCCGATACCGACCCCAATGACGACAAGGATTGGGTCAATGGTGGGGCTGGTAACGACACCATCATCACCGGCGACGACGACGACACCATTTTCGGCGGCGCCGGAAACGACAAAATCTATGCCGGCTGGGACGACGACTCTGTCGAAGGCGGCGCTGGCAACGACACCATCATCGGTGACGAAGGCAACGATACGATCCACGGCGGCGCCGGAAACGACCTTATCTACGGCGGCATCCCCGGAACGGACGCCTTCGACCTGCCCGATGACGTCGATCTGGTCGACGACAACAACAACGACCTGATTTATGCGGGGGCGGGCAACGACACCGTCTACGGCAACGACGATGATGACACCATCCACGGTGGATCCGGCAACGATTACCTCGACGGCGGCGTCGACGAAGACGAGATTTACGGCGACGAAGGTGAAGACACGATCAAGGGCGGCGCAGGGGCCGACACGCTTTACGGCGGCTTGAACAGCGACCTGTTCCTGGGCGGCACGACCGACGACGTCGTCACCGGCGGCGAAGATCCCGATGACTCTGACTGGGACGTTCTGGACCTGACCGGTTCGGACGTCGACCGCATCGAATATGTCCCCGGCGACCCCGAGGCAGGCACCGTCTTCTTCAACGACGGCACCACGATGACCTTCAGCGAAATTGAAAAGGTCATTCCCTGCTTCACGCCCGGCACCATGATCGCCACCCCGACCGGCGAACGCCCGGTCGAGGATTTGCGGGTCGGCGATCGCGTCGTGACGCGGGACAACGGCCTACAGGAAATCGCGTGGATCGGGTCGAAAACCCTGTCCGGCAAGCAGCTGGCCAGCAGCCCGCACCTGCGCCCCGTTCTGGTGCGTGCCGGCTCGCTCGGCAACGGCCTGCCAGAGCGTGACATGTTCCTCAGCCCGAACCACCGCGTTCTGGTGGCGTCTTCGATGACGCAACTCTATTTCGAAGAGAACGAGGTTCTGGTCGCAGCAAAGCATCTGGTGGGGGCCGCAGGCGTACATCAGGTCGAAACCATCGGCACGACCTACATCCACTTCATGTGCGCCAACCACGAGGTCGTGCTGTCGAACGGCTCTTGGACCGAAAGCTTCCAGCCCGGCGATTACAGCCTGAAGGGCCTTGGAAACGGTCAAAGGAACGAGATTTTCGAACTCTTCCCGGAGCTGCGCACAAAAATCGGCCTCGAGTCCTATCAATCGGCCCGCAAGACGCTGAAGAAACACGAGGCACGGCTGCTTTGGAAATAACCTGTTGCGGCGGCGCTATAGAAACCATGCCGCGACAGACCCGCGTTGAGTTCTGATTACACAAAGATATGGTCGTGGCGGGTGATGACCTCGCCACGACCATTTAATTAAACCGTTAAGCCCACCGTCGGAGGCACAACGTCATGGCAACTTTCCTGTCATTTGGAAACAGCGTGGTTAACAACGCTGGAGTGACTGCCGCCAGCGGCCAGGCGGGCGGGACTGTGTCGTTGAATTCTGGCACGCAGTCCTTTTCCGACACCTCGATCCTCAAGTTCTACACTGACAAAGCGACCGGCATCGGCGAATTGAACAGCACCGTCAAGATCGTAAAGATCGAGGTCTTTGCAAGTCGTGCCGACTATGAAGCGGGGAATGTCCAGTACACCTATTTGCCGACCGGCGGATCAAAGGGCGGATCTTTGGTTTCCGGTTCGGCGGGGAACGGCGACACGTTTCTGACCTTCGACGCAAGCAAGCTGACGTCGACCGATGTCGGCGCACCGAAGCTGTCGAATGTCTTCGTCGCCCCGGGGACCCAGGCCGCCCATAAAATCGGGTCGCTGACGCTCCAGAACCACACCGATCTGGACCTTGACGGTAACGGCAAGATCCAAGGCAATCTCGAACACGGCAATGGTCTGTTTTACACCGGTTTGCCGATCTGTTTCACGCCCGGTGCTCGCATCGGCACGACCAAGGGCAATGTCGCGGTCGAAAACTTGGCCGTGGGCGACATGGTCTTTACCCGCGACAACGGACCCCAACCGATCCGGTGGATTGGCCGTCGGGCCCTGACCGCGGTCGAGCTTTCTTTGACACCGACGCTCAACCCCGTTCGACTCCGCGCCGGCGCATTGGGCGACGGATTGCCTGAACGCGACATGGTGCTGTCACCGAACCACCGGATTCTGTACACCGGACCGCTGGCCAGCCTGCACTTTGACGAGTCCGAAGTTTTGGTGGCGGCAAAGGACCTGACCAAGCGGCCCGGTATCCGCCGCGATCCGGCGCCACAGGGGGTCACCTATATCCACCTGATGTTCGACCAGCATCAGGTCATCCTGTCGGACGGCGCCTGGACCGAAAGCTTTCAACCCGGCGACTATAGCCTGAAGGGATTGGCCACGGCGCAAAGACGCGAGATTTTCGCGCTGTTTCCGGAACTGACGCAGGCGAGGGGACTCGCTGCATTTACGGCCGCGCGGCACACGCCGAAATCGTCAGAGGTGCCGGTTCTATTTGGTTAACGGCCCGTCCGCGATCGCCAGTCTGTCCATTCTTCGGGCGTATCCAGATCCAGTCGGGCGATCCCGCTGGGCAAGGGCACCAGAACCGTCCGATGGCGGAGCGGGTTGACCAGCGTTTCGGCCCCGCCATCGCCGGCCAGCTTGTCGAACTCGGGTCGCAAAGACGCGTCGAACACAATCGGATGACCGGGCTTGCCGTCCTGCGTGGCACCCCGCCAGATGACATCGGTTCCCGGTGTGACGGCCTTCATCACCGCCGCGATCGCGGTTCGGTCGACTTCGACCAGATCGCCCAGCACCAGCATGAACCTGTCGCATTTCGGCAGTTGACGGACCGCGCCGCGCAGCGTGCCGGACATCCCTTCGGCGGCGTCCGGAACGCTTTGGATCGTCACGTTTAGGTCCTGAAGGACCGAAGCTCGGGGATGGTCGGGACGGGGAAGGGCCACGAAAACCGCGTCGCTCTGGCTTAGGCACTCGATCGCCAGACGTCGCAGTTGCGGGACGCCATCGACCGGTTCCAAGAGTTTGTCGCGCCCCCTCATCCGAGAGGACTGTCCGGCAGCAAGGATCAAGATGGGGCAGGTCATAGCCCCATCCTAATCCGTTCCGGTTTCGGCTTCATCCCCTTAGTCGGGCCCCGTCGGCATCGAACAAGGGCGTCGAAACCGCGACCGCAGAGCGCCGTTTGCCAAGCAGCTCGATCTCGACCCGCAGAGTGTCCGAGGCAAGGGCCGCGGGCACCAAAGCAAAGGCGATCGATTTGTCGGCGTGGTGGGAATAGCCGCCCGAGGTGCAGAACCCGACGACTTTGCCGTCGTGGAACACCGGTTCATAGGCCGTCACGTCCGCGTCGTCCGCGTCGACCTCAAAGGTCACCAGCTTGCGGGCCGTGCCGGACTGGCGCTCTGCCAATGCGGCGGATTTGCCGATCCAGTCGCTGTTCTTTTTCCAGTCGATAAAGCGGTCCATACCGGTTTCGGCAGGGGTGTAATCGGGCGAGAATTCGCGCAACCAAGAGCCAAAGAACCGGTCCAGACGCAGGGACATCATCGCCCGCATGCCGAAGGGTATCATGCCATGCGGCTGTCCCGCCGCCCAAAGCGTCGCCCAAAGCTGGCGTTGATCCATCGGATCGCAAAAGATTTCATACCCGAGGTCGCCGGTATAGCTGACCCGCTGCACGATGCAGTTGACCTGACCGACCACCATCTGACGCACATCGAGGAAATTGATCGACGAAACATCTGCCCGCGTGCAGGCGACAAGGACGTCGCGTGCCTTTGGTCCGGCGATCTGAAATCCGGTGCGGCGGTCGCTGATGTTGTCGACCCGCACCCCGTCGCTGACGTTCTTTAGGAACCAGCGGTGGTGGATTTCCTGCGCGCCGTATGAAGCAGTCAGTTGGAACCGGTCCTCGGCCAGACAGGACACGGTAAAGTCGCCCCAAAGCCGGCCCTTTGGCGACAGCATGGGCGTCAGGCTCATCCGCCCGATCTTTGGCATCCGGCCAGCCATGATCCGGTCGAGCCATGCCCGTGCATTCGCGCCGGTGACTTCGAATTTTCCAAAGTTCTGGACTTCGTTGATGCCGACGGTGCTGCGGACGCCCTGAACCTCTCGGCGGGTGGCGTCCCATGCGTTCGACCGGCGGAAGGACGGGGTTTCATAGCGCGGCTCGTCCCCTTGGGCAAAGTAGTTGACGACCTCGAGCCCGAACTGCTGGCCCCAGACCGCCCCCATGCCGGTGAAAATGTCATGCATCGGGGTAGTGCGGTGCGGACGGGCGGCTGGTTTTTCTTCGTTCGGATAGGCGACCGAAAAGCGGGTCTGATAGTTTTCGATGACCTTCGGCAGCGTATAGCCAGGAGAGATCCATTTGCCGAACCGCCCAACGTCGAGTCCGGTCACATCGCGTTCGGCCTCTCCTTCGATCATCCATTGGGCCAGCGTAAGGCCGACGCCGCCGCCTTGGCTGAAGCCAGCCATGACGCCGCAGGCGGACCAATAGTTCCGCACCCCCGGGACCGGACCGACCAGCGGGTTGCCGTCCGGCGCAAAGGTAAAGGGGCCGTGGATCACAGTCTTGACGCCTGCGCTTTCCAGAACGGGGAAGCGGCGATAGGCGAATTCGATCGATTCCCCGATCTTGTCGAAATCATCGGGCAAAAGTTCGTGGCCAAAGGTCCATGGTGTGCCATCGACGGCCCAAGGGCGGCAGGTTTTCTCATAGAACCCGATGCACAGGCCGCGGCCTTCCTGGCGCAGATAGCTCTCTCCGGCGGGGTCCATGACGTGGGGGTGTTCGTGGTCGCGTTCGTAGATCGCGGCGATGTCGTCGGTCACGATGTATTGGTGTTCCATCGGGTGCAGCGGGAAATAGATGCCCGCCATCGCGCCGACTTCCCGTGCCCAAAGACCGCCCGCGTTCACCACGTGTTCGGCATGGATGGTGCCTTTTTCGGTGACCACATCCCATGTCCCGTCGGGGCGCTGGTTGGTTTCGACCACTTTGCAATGGGTTTCAATCGTGGCGCCGCCCATCCGGGCGGCCTTGGCGTAGGCGTGGGTGGTGCCCGACGGATCAAGGTGGCCGTCCAGCGGGTCGAACAGGGCTCCGACGATCCCGTCAAGGTTCACAATCGGCGCGAGTTTCGCGATTTCCTCGGGTCCGACGATTTCGGTTTCCAGCCCCATGTACCGGTGCTTTGCCCGTTCAGCGACCAGCATGTCGAAACGGTCGCGGTTGTCGGCCAGCGTGATCCCGCCCACGTGATGCAAGCCGCAGGACATGCCGGTAATCGCCTCGAGCTCTTTGTACAGGCGGATCGTATACCCCTGCAGCGCCGCCATGTTGGTATCGCCGTTCAGCGTGTGAAAGCCACCCGCCGCGTGCCACGTCGATCCGCTGGTCAGCTCTTTCCGTTCGATCAGCATCACGTCCGACCAACCCAACTTTGTCAGGTGATACAGGACCGAACATCCGACGACGCCGCCACCAATGACGGCTACTCTGGTGGTGGTTTTCATAGGGGCTCCTCCCGCTGCTACGGTATTGTTCTTCCACCTCTGGAGCACCGGAGTTTTGCCGAATGCGACTGTTTCTGTCGCAGATGGCAAGAGTCTCGGACAGACCACCAATTGTCGCGAAGCGACCTACGCGGCGCGCGCGAAACGGTGCAGTCTGTCGCGGCGTTCTGTCGACAGGAGTGGATCGGTGAAGCAAAGAGTGCAGGCAGTGGTTATTGGCGGCGGGGTGATCGGCTGTTCGATTCTCTACCATCTGACAAAGCTTGGATGGACGGATGTGGTGCTGCTGGAGCGCGACGAACTGACCAGCGGTTCGACATGGCACGCGGCAGCGAACATCCACGGGCTGCATGACAGCACCAACATCAGCCGCATCCAGCACTACACGATGACGCTGTACAAAGAGCTGGAAAAGGAAACGGGGCAGGGCTGCGGCGTGTTCCAGCCCGGCAGTCTTTACCTTGCCCAGACCGAAAACCGCGAACACCAGCTCCGGCTTCAGGCGGCCAAGGCCAAGTTCTACAACATGAATTTTCACGAAGTCTCTCGGGACGAGGCCGAGCGCCTACACCCGCTGGTGAACTTCGACGGGATCCGTTGCATCATGTACGAACCCGATGGAGGCAACGTTGACCCCTCGGGCGTGACCAATGCCTATGCCACCGGAGCGCGGATGCGCGGGGCAGAGATCTATCGGTTCACTCCGGTGACCGCGACCACGGCGCAGCCCGACGGCACTTGGATCGTGTCCACGCCAAAGGGCGATATCCACACGGATTGGGTGATCAACGCGGCCGGTCTTTGGGGCCGAGAGGTCGGGCGCATGGCGGGAATCGATCTGCCTCTGCAGCCGACCGAGCACCAGTATTTCGTCACCGAAACCATCCCGCAAATCGCCGCGATGGACCGGCGGCTGCCATCGGTCGCAGACCGAGACGGCGAATATTATCTGCGCCAAGAGGGCAAGGGCCTGTTGGTCGGCGCCTATGAAAAGGACAT
>JALQXR010000117.1 GCA_023263105.1 Marivivens sp.
GATATCGTCGATGCGCTGAATCCGATAGCGCCCCTCCCGACCTTTGATGCGAATGACATCGGCTGGGTGCAGGTCCAGAGCCGAAGGTGGCAGGGCAAAATGCAGAACCTCGCCTCCGGCACGCAGGTCGGCCAACATGCGCGCTGCTATCGCAGTTCCATCGCCCTTCGTCAGGACAAGCGGCAGCTCCTGCTCATCCACGGAATAGGACGTGTCGTCCGACCACCAAGCCTCGGCCATCCTAGGTTGATAGTCATCGTCGGCGTCATGGAACAACAGCCGAAGCCTTTCAGGTTGCTCGCCCGACGGCGCGCGGACCACTTCCAACGCAGCCGAAGTGTCCGGCAGCACCAGTCCTTCGGGGTCCAGCACGGTTTCCTCACCCTCCAGTCGTGACGCGAACCGCAGGTCTCCTTCGCGTTCCGAAACGTCGAACGCGTGGGCGATCATCAACGGCTGAAGGTCCGATCTGACCGATCCGGTCTGGCTGGCTCCATAGCCCCGCACCAAACCGAACAGCGACTCCGTCTTCGGTGCTGCGATCCCTGCGTCCCGTGCAAGTTCGCCCGCGACCCCCGACAGGGTGCGGTTCGACGCTCTGCCATTCAGCCAATGGCCACGCGCATAATTCTGCGCATCGCTCCACAGGTCCGAAAGCGCGGGAAAGACCGGATAGGGCCGCGCGTCCCAAGCCCAGACATGTGCCCGCCCGACGTCCACCATCGAGAGTCCGGTCACATCCGAAATCGGGTTGTTTTGCGGGTCAGACCAATAGCCGATGACCGCACGCAGGTATTGGTTCTGGATCAGATCATCCCGCGCGCCGCTGGAATGAAAAGGCAAACGGGATTCCGAGGACTTGAGGTCCAGAAAGACGTTGGGCTGGTTCGTGCCCTTGTCGATTGCCGCACAGCCAAGTTCGGTGAACCAGATCGGTTTGCTTTGCGGCACCCAATCCGTAGGCTGAGGCTCGATTGAGCCCGCGACGCGATTATGATGCGGGTTGGACCACCATCCGCGAATGTCCTTATAGCGCCAGACCCAGTCGTCGCCCGCCGCATCCGCGATGGGTGTCCGGATTTGCGCCTCGCGGGCCTCGGGCGAATGATAATACCAGTCATAGCCCTCGCCGCCCTCGACATTTCCGCGAAGGTAATCAAGCGCGTAGATGGATCTGGCGGATGCATCCAGATGGGTGGTTCCGGCGCGCCAATCGCTGAGCGGCATGTAGTTGTCGATGCCGACAAAGTCGATGTCGGGGTCCGCCCAGAGCGCGTCCAGATGGAAGAGCTTGTCGCCGGTCCCTTCGGGTTGGTAGCCGTGGTATTCGCTCCAATCGGCGGCGTAGCCGATCTTGGCAGTCGGACCTACAATAGCACGAACGTCGCGAACAAGCTGCCTCAACGCCTCGACCACAACGAAACTGTCACCCGCGCCGCGGATCTGGGTCAGACCGCGAAGCTCTGAACCGATCAGAAATGCTCCAACCCCGCCGGCCAAGACCGACAGATGGGCATAGTGCAGAATGAACCGCCGGTACGAACACTCCTGAGGACCGCTATAAACGATCCGCCCGTTCTGAACCGTGAAATCGGCGGGCGCCGCGGTCCCGAAGAAAGCAGCGACCTCCGCATCCGCGATAGAACCGCGGTCAGGCGATCCATCCCGCCCCGGCGCAATCGACAGCGTCAACCAGCCACGCCATGGCAGCGCCGGCTGCGAGGCCGCATCGGTCCAAGGGTCGGGCAACAAGTTACCGTCCAGCACATCCATCAGGACAAAAGGATAGAACACGACGTCCTGCCCTCTTTGGCGCAGGGCGGCAATGGCCTCGACCACGCTGGCATCGCTTGGCGTCCCGCCATAAACGGGCCGGTCCTCGATCCGGGGCATTTGCTCTGCTCCGGACCGATCCCAGCCTCCTGCACGCCACGGCATGTCGGCGCTGTCTATGGTCTTATCCTCGACCATGGGCCTGATCCGGCAGGTGCCGCACCTCAGGTCATCTCCGAACCAAGATACGACCAATGCAACCGAACCGCAGTTCGGAAGTTCACCGTTCAAAGCATCCAAGGACGCGATCAGGTCCGTCGTTCCCGACGCAGAGTTCTGGTTGATGACGTCTGCCTGACCAAAGCCCTTTTCAAGTGTCACAGGCGTCGTGGCCAAAGCATATTCACCCGTGCCAGGAACCAAGGCGACCCCCTGCACGAGATGCTGCAAATCGACTTCGTGCTGCGGCGCGTCCACGGGCCCCATACGCACGACTTCGAACGTCAATTGCGGGATACGGTTGCCGAACCGTCCTAGGTCCAGATCCTCTAGCACCACATAGGCAATACCCCGATAAGCCGGAGCTTGCCCGACGCCTTCGACCGCTTCGATCAGCGGATCGGGAAGCTGGTCTTCGCTCCCGCCATGAAGCCGCAGGTTCAGGCTATCCCTCGCGATTTCCTTTCCCTCTGCCCATACGCGCCCGACGTGGCTAACCACACCTTCGCAAAGGGCGATGGCGATGCTGACGGAATAGCTCAGGGACGTGGTCGCGGGTCGGGAGGTCCCCTTACCGCCACCACTGCGGGTCTGGGTTTCGATGAATTCGGTCGACCAGATCACATGCCCAGCAGTGCGCACACGGCCATAAATGCGCGACACCGGAGCGCCGTCTGACGCCCCCATCAGATGGAACCGATCCACACGTCCGGTCACGACCGGCTCGCCTCCGCCGCCAAGCAGCCTTTCGTCGATCCGCCGACCGACGCTCGCGCCGACGGCACGGCCGATGGCCGCCGACGACAACCCCAGAACGCCTCCTCCGATCGACCCGCCGATCGCCATTCCCGCTGCGGAAAGAACAAGAGTAGCCATCATTAACTTCCTTTTGACACATCAAAACGGGCGACCAGCCGGCGTTGCCACGGCTCGGTAAGCCGCGTTTCGACAACGCCCCTGCCGGAATAGGCGTGGACGAACCCCGCACCGGCCACGATCCCCAAATGTTTCGCCACGCTGCCCTCGCGCATCCGGAAAAGCAGAACTTCGCCTTCCACAAACGGACCTGTGGATTCGGGAAACCGGTCCTGAAACTCCCCGATCAGGATCTCCCTGGCACCGATTTCGCCCCAGTCGGGCGAGTACGGAGGTAATGGATCGGCTCTTTGGCCGCGAACCTCTTCCAGCACGCCGACCACGAGCCCCAGACAGTCGCATCCAGCGCCTTTCGTGCGGGCCTGATGCCGGTAGGGCGTCCCGACCCAGCGCAAGGCAGCCGCAGCAATTGCCGCGCCCGTCACCGGCGACTTCCCCCTGTCAGATTGCCGGACACGACAGGCGGTCGCATCAGCCAATCGTCACCCGGGATGTCCGGAAATCCGCGGAAATTGATCTGGTTGCCAAATCTTTCGCGGCAGGTGCCAAAGCTCTTGTCACAGCCCACAAGCACCCTCAGCCGGTCCCCCGAACCAAGCCCCGCAGGCACCGACCAAAGGCTGACCTCTCTGCTGCTACCGGTCATCCGGTCGGCGCGAATGGGCGCGCCCAGCCCGTTGGCCGCGCCATCCAGAACGGTCGCGTAACCGTGGCTCAGCCAACCTGCCGTGATCCCCTCTGCCCCTTGGATGTCGATCCAGCCCTCCCGAAGGGACCCAACCGTGACGTCGGCCGAATATCCCGGCAAACTCAGATCGAACCCGCATCGTTGATCTCCCAGAATCGCGCCGCAGCTGCGTTGGAACGCACGGCCCCGCGGCTGGTTCAGCGCCTGTTTTAGCCCCCTGAGGTCAGCAGTGAACGACCCGCCGGACCGCGTGATTTCGCCAATCGAGCCGCGAAACCGCATCTGTCGGTCCTCGACGTCGGTCCAGTTGACCAGCCACATCCTGACCTGCGCTCCGTCAAAGCGTCCTGCGTCAAGATCGGTTTCCGTTATCCGTTGATCCGACAAGACGCCCGCGACTTCGGTATTGTCGACGGCCAAACCCGCCCCTCTCTCCAGAGCGCGCGCGGTCAGACCGTCGCTGGCAACATAGTCGATGCCGTTGAACGCAAGATCGCAGTCGTGATCGGTAAACCCCAATACCACGCCGTCGCGGCGCGTGATGTCCCATGCCCGCGCCACGGTAGTAGCCCCAGAGGACAGGTGAACAGAAAGCCCGCTCATGTCCGGATCTCCAACACGGGAACATCGGGCACTTCGCCCGCATTGAAACGCGACACAGAGCACTGGATGACATCCGTGTCGAAGCGCACAGGCACATCGAATTCGAAACCGGCCCTAACTGTCGCAGAGGCATCCGGTGACCGCGAAAAGGTCACCCTTCCAGTCGCATAGTCGACGTCGTAGTCCACCGTTTCGATCATTTCGATGCCTGCAACCGAAATCAGGACCGTGCCCGCCACCGGCTTGGCGATGTCGCGCACATACGTCTGGGGCCCCGACGCATAGGCCTTGGCCAGTTGGAACACAGTCCGCGAACCGTCGCCTTGACCCAGAACCTGATCGGCAAAACCCGGCTTGTCCGAAGGGCGACAGGATTTGTAATCCGCCCAGTCCCGCCACCTGAATCCGTGCAGACGACCAAGCCGAGCTTCGAAAAAGGCGATCAACTGGTCGATATCGTCCAAGGTCCGCAGCCCAAGCCCCGCGTCATAGCGGCGGCGCGAATGGCGCCAGACCGCGTTGCGTTCTTCGTGACCGCTGGCAAGGGAAACCACTTCGGTGCGCCTTTCGGGTCCGCCGGATGAGCCGAAGCTAAGAGAGACCGGAAATCTGACATCGTGAAAAGCCATCGCTCGCTCCTAGCGGTTTCGCTGCGCGGACATGATCGCCCGCCCCAATTGCGCGGCAACCTGACCTCGGCTGCGTTGAAATCCCTGCACGTCGGGTGTGGTGATGTTCATCGTCACCTGAATTGACGCGCCACCGCCGCCTCTGACTGCCAGACGACCGTCCGCGGCCCGTTCCAATGGCATGATCGCCTCGGGTCCGGCCTCGCCCATCAGACCTGTCGCCCCGCCCCGCATCGGGAACGAGGTCGGCTGCGACACGACCCCGCCCTTGGCAAATGCCATGACCCTGCCCTGGCTAATCGCCCCGCCTTGGGCAAAGGGCATCATGTCCGACACCAACGCATTCACACCCGAAGCAAGCAGTCCGCCCATATGGTCCGTGACTGGCCGGACAGCGGCATCATAGGCTGTCTTCACCATGGATCGCGCCAGCCCGTTCAGAACGTCGGAAAGACGCGCACCGTCCAGCACCAGCCCGTCGAAAGCGCGCTTCAGCCCCGAAGAAAACCCGCGCTCAAGATTGCCTAGATCGCGCACCGACTCGCCCAGCGCCGACTGCATGTCACGAAGCCTGACCTCGAAAACGCGCGTCATCTCGGATACCGACCCCAGACTGCTCTCCAGCCCGTCCAGCCCGAATTCAAAGTCATCCTTGTCCATCCGCTAGTCTCCGTTGTTGTCGGGATAACGTGCTTGCAACTCTTCAAAGCGGGACCGCCCCATCGGCGCACGCGCGTCGTCCACACCTGCCATGACCGCCAGCTCTGCCGGCGTCAGCGCCCAGAACTCTCGTGGAACGAGCCGAAGTTCGCGCAGCCCGATCCGGATCATGGCGGGCCAGTCCAAAGCCGTCATTTCGGCACCGCGAACGCACGCACTAGAACCTCTGCCGCCACGCGCGCGGCTTCGGTCAATCCACCCTTGATTTCGGCGGTCATCAGATCGCTTGCCGAGCCCGTCCATCCGCCGCCCCGCAAGCCGGCAACGACAAGAGCCAGCAGATCAGAGCCCGAGTAGCGCCCGCTTTCGAACCGCTCTATCAGGCCGACCACAGACCCCTCGCCCAGAGCGGTCTCCAACTCTGCCAAGGCGCCAAGCGTCAGCTTGCAGACCCGAGCCTTTCCGTTCAGAACAATCTCGACCTCTCCGGCAAGGGCGTTGACCATCACGGAGCCGCCACGAATGAAATGGCTCCTGCGGACGCAAGCGACATTTCAAAGGTCGCCTCGCCGTTGTAGGCACCCGCATATTCGATCGACGTGATCTGGAATGGCCCCTGAATGGTGCCAAACGCGGGAATGACCACCTGAAATTCGGGCACGGTGCCGTCAAAGAACAGCGCCCGCGCGCGTTCGTCGGTGTCGGCATCGCGAAACACGCCCGACCCCGAAATGGCCGCCGACCGCATGCCCGCGCCTGCCAGCAATTCGCGCCAGCCGCCTTCGCTGTCCAGATTGGTGACGTCCACAGTTTCGGCATTGAACGACAGCCGCGTCGCGCGAAGCCCCGCCACTGTCTCGAACTGGCCGCCGCCATTCATGTCGATCTTGATCAAGAGGTCTTTACCGTATTGAGCCGCCATGTCCGGTCTCCGTTCCGTTTAGTGGTTGATTTGAAACACTCAGGCCCCGCCGACGCGGGCCCGGAAGACAAGGTTGATACGCCGGACGCCCGATGTGTCCGATCTGGTCGCTTCGGCTTTCAGAAACGAAAGCCCGGTCAGATACCCGCGGGACAATGTCGGCTGCGACGCCGCCAGACAGTCACAGATCGCGGCTGCCGCCTGTTTGGCTTCGGCAAATCCGCTCGCCGTTGACACGACGCTGACAACAAAGTCATGAACCGCGCCCTGCTCTGTCTGGTCAGAGGCATCCCGCACCCTTTCCGGTCCAAGAAGAACATAGGTCGCCGGGACCGATGCGCTTGGCAGCGCGTCATAGACATGAGGGCCGATAACCAGTCCAAGTGCCGGATCCGCCCGCAAGAGGTCATAGACCGCAGACTGAAGCGCAGACGACAACGCATAGCTCATTGCTGCCCCTCCGTTTCGGCAAAGCAGACCAGATAGCGCGCCTGCGCGTCCGCCTCGGCCACTGCCTCGATGCGGAAAACGCGGCTTCCATCCCTGAACCTGTCACCAGCCAGCGGTCGCGACGGACTCCCGATTGCGCTTGCCCTGGTCGTGATCCGGTAGGCGATACGCGACACCAAGCCGCCCGCAACCGCCTGATCGCGACCGGTGCGAACCACTATC
>JALQXR010000118.1 GCA_023263105.1 Marivivens sp.
CTGTCGATGTCTGAGTAGCAAGCCAACCCCGATCCGGCAAGCACGCGCATCCGTGCCGGATGCCGCGCCTTCAGTTGTCGCCGGTTTCGTCGGGCGCGGTTGCGCCGTCACCCAGAGCGGCATCGACCTCTTCGATCGCGCGTGCGGTCACATCGACCGCCTCCAGCCGCATCAGTGTCGCGCGGCGGTCCATCACAACAATGGCCGAGAATTCCCGCATCAAAGTACCCAGAACCGGTTCGATCGCGACCAGAAAGGCGTCTCGCCCCGCCGAGATCATGGTTTGGAGTTCGCGTTCCTTGGTGTCTTGGGCGCGGCGGATGCCTTGCACACGGTCGTCGAACTCTGCGGCGGCGACACGGAAGGCCTCGGCGTCCATCGAAGGCCGCCGCTCTGTCAGACTGCGTTCCTCGGCCAAAAGCAGGTCCGCGATCCGGCGGTTCTCGGCCTCTAGCTCGATCGCGGCGGCGTTATAGTCCGCCACCACGCGCTGCCCATACAGCGACGAGGTAAACACCTCTTCCAGATCGATGACGATGATCGGAGAGGACCGGAGCGTCGGCGCAGCCTGTTGGGTTTGCGCCGACGCGGATCCGGTCCAAAGCGTGAGGCCCAGAAAAAGGGCCGCCGCCAGTCTTAACATCAGAAGCTCGTCTGGATGGTCAGGTCAAAGTTGCGCGGGATGTCATCGGCCTGCGCATCGATGGCCTCGGTCCAGTTGAACCGCAGCGGTCCGATGGGCGTGGTCCAGAACAGCGACACACCGACAACCGTGCGCGGGATCGCGCTGTTGTAGTCCACGTCCGTCAGGTCAGCCAGACCGGTATCCCACAGCGAGCCATAGTCGACGAACACACCACCGGTGATGTTGTATTCCTCGGGCAGACCCAGCGGGAATTCGGCTTCGAGCCGCGCCACAGCAAAGGCGTTGCCGCCCAATGCGTCGCCGGTGATCGCATCCCGCGGACCGATGCCGCCGGCTTCGAAACCGCGCATGTAACGGCTGCCAAGAGAGAAGCGGTCGGTGATGCGGCTGGCGCCTTCCGAATAGGACAACAGCCCGCCTTCGACAGTCGCCCGCAACGTGACGTTTTCGTTAAAGACATAGGTCTCGGCCATGGCCAGGGCGGTCGTGCGGATAAAGGTGCTGTCACCAAATCCAAAGTCCTGACCGAAGCGCAATAGAACACCCAGATCCGGATTCAGACCATTGATCCGGCTGTCCCAGCTAAAGTCGTATCCGACGGTCGTGGACCACAATCCTCCGACCACGCCGTCCGCGACAATCGGGGCGCTTGCGGTGGTGACGTCATAGATGTCGGTGTAGCTAAGGCCAAAGTTCACGCGCATGCGGCTTTGTTCACCCACGGCAAAGGACAGCGACGGGCTCAGGTTGAACCGTTCGGTATCAAAGGACGCGTTTTCGTTGTCGGTGATCCGGTAGCCAAAGTTCAGGCCAAATCCCAGATCGCGGCCCAAGAGGTTCGGCTCGTAAAAGTCGAACGACAGGGTGCGGTTGGTCTCGGCTGTTGAAATCTCGGCGTTCAGACGCTGACCACGACCCAGAAAGTTCTGCTCCTTCAGGCTGGCCACCAGCGAAAAGCCGGTGTCGCTGTTATAGTTGGCGCCGAAGGACAAGGTGCCGGTGGGCTGTTCGGTCACGTTTACGTCGATGATGATCTGGTCGTCGGCGGAACCGCGGCGGGTTTCAACATCAGCGTTCGAGAAGAACCCGAGCGCGCGGATACGCTCGGCGCTCTGCCGGATGGACCGTGCGTTCAGCGGGTCGCCTTCGACGACGCGGAACTGGCTGCGGATCACGCGGTCGAGCGTGGTGTTGTTGCCTTCGATGTCGATGCGCTCGACGAAGACGCGCGGCCCACGGACAAGCACAAAGTTCACATCCAGCGTCAATTCGCGGTCGTTGCGGCTGATCCGCGGATCGATCGAGACAAAGGGCACGCCTTGGCGCAGAGCGACCTGCTCCAGCCGGTTGATGTTGTTTTCGATGGTGACCGGCGAATAGGTCGAACCGGCGCGCAGGCGCAGGGCGTCCAGATACTCTGCCGCGTCCAGACCTTCGATTTCCGAGGTCACGGTCGCGGTGTTGAACGAATACCGCTGGCCTTCCTGAATGTTGTAGGTGACCAGATAGGCATCGCGCGACCGCGTCAGGGCGACGTCGACGGACAGGATCTGGAAGTCGATATAGCCACGCGACTGGTAGAAGTCGGTCAGCAGGCTTTTGTCGAATTCGATCCGCTCGGCGATCACGGTGTCGCGGGAAATGATGGCGCGCAGCAAGCCTGCCTGCTTGGTCTCCAGCACTTGGCGGAGCCGGAAATCGCCAAAGCTGCGGTTACCGACAAAGCTGATCCGCTCGACTTCGGTCACGCCGCCTTCAAAGATTTCAAACACAAGGTCGACGCGGTTGTCGGCGCGGCGAATGATCTGCGGGGTGACGGTGGCGTTGATCCGGCCTTCGGTCGCATATGCGGCGGCGATGGCGGCGGCGTCACGTTCGGCGGCGGCTGGGTTGAACACGCGACGGGGCTGCGATTCGACCAAAGCGGCCAACTGGTCGTCGGGCAGCTTGGAGTTGCCTTCGAAGTTGATGCGGCTGATCGTCGGGAATTCGACAACGCGGATGACCAGCGTATTGCCAGAGGGCACCGCGTCGACGGATTCGAACAATCCGGTTTCACGGATGCGCTGGACGCCATCGTTTACCTCGCTGGCCGAAACCGACTGCCCGACCTGGATCCCGAGGTACGACAGAATCGTCGGCGACTCGACGCGGCTGTTTCCTTCGACGCGAAACCCGCCAAAAGTGAAGTCCTGCGCCAGAGCAACGCTGGAACTGAGCGCGCTAAAGGTCAGAAAAACAACGAAAAAAGCCCGTTTAATGGCAACTTGGGCACCACGGCGCACCCCACCCGTTTTCATATTCATAAATCCAGCCGTTTTAGACATCCCCAGTGCACAATGGAGTATCGGACGGGGGCTGGGATGTCAAAAACAACAACGCGCCCCGAGGGGCGCGTTCAAGTCGAAGCGGGGCAGTTGTGCAACGGTTCAGAAAACGTTCGCGGAATAGCCGATCATGAGAGCCCCGCAGATCACCGCGATCGCAAGCAGGCGATCCCGATTAAGATCAATAAGATAGCTCAGTCCGCGATATCCAGAAGTGATCGTCTGCATGGTTCCAGCCGCCTGATTTCAACACGTTTCACCGAAAACTATCGGTCAAACGTGGCTGAAATTTGGCAGGCGGTGGAAATTTCGCTTCAGGGGCAAAGGAAAAGGTCGTTGGCCAGCCCCAGCGCCATCATCGACAGGATCAGCGACAGGCCGAATGCGACCAGCACTCGCAACGCCGCATCGCTGGGCGGTTTGCGCGACACCGCCTCATAGGCGTGAAAGACCAGATGTCCGCCGTCCAGCACGGGGATCGGAAACAGGTTCAGCAGACCGACCGCCGTGGACAACAGCCCGAGGAAGCTGATGAAATTCGCCGCGCCCTGCGCCGCCATGGCGCCCGAAGCCTCGGCGATGCCGACCGGACTGGACAGGTTACAGGTGGAAATCACACCGTTGACCATGGCCCAGATGCCCGCGACCGAGATCTTGATGATGTACCAGACCTGATAGACCGCGCCGCCCAGTGACTCCAGCAGGCCCGGCATTTCGGTCGCCGGTTCGAAGAACAGCCCGCCGGTCACCCCGATCAACCAGCGCGTCTCGAAGCTGCCGTCAGGTTTGGGCAGGTCCACGCGGCGGGGCGACAGGGTCAGGTCGACGACGTCACCGCCGCGCCAGATCGACAAATCAAGCGGTGCGCCGTTCGACGCGGTGACCAGCTCGATCATCTGGCCAAAGGTCCAGACGTCCTGCCCGTCGATCGACAGGATGACGTCGCCCTCAAGGATGCCTGCCTCGGCGGCGGCGCTGTCGTGGTTGACCGACAGAACCTTGGTGGTTTCGGGATAGGGTCCGCTGACGACCATCTCGGTGCCGTCGCGCCGGATTTCATAGGCAACCGACGTGCGCGGTTCGATGGCGTCAATGACCCTGTGAATTTCAGACACGTTGTCCAGACGGACACCGTCGATGGCCAGAATCTGGTCCCCTGCCTGCAGTTCTTGTGTGTAGTTCGGCGGCAGCTGCGGCAAATACGCGAGCGTCAGCGGGTTCGACGCCACGCCGTACCACATCGCCATGCCGACAAAGACCACGATGGAAAACAGGAAATTGAATATCGGTCCGGCCGCCACGGTCGACGCCCGCGCCCAAAGCGGCGCGCCCTGCATCGAATACCTGCCGGCCTTGGCTCCGGTCATGCTGGCCGCGTCCGCGTCGCCCAGAAATTTCACATAGCCACCCAGCGGGATCGCCGCGATCTGCCAACGGGTGCCGAAACGGTCCACCCGCGACCAGATCACCGGCCCGAACCCCATCGAGAAAACCTCGGGGTGGATACCGGACAGGCGTCCGACGATATAGTGGCCGAATTCATGTACGGCGACGATGATCAACAGGGCGACGACGAAGGCCGCCAGCGTGAATCCTGCACTTCCGAAGTTTGGAAGGTAATCTGCCATCAAATTTTTCCTGCTCTTATTCTACCGCTTCCCACGCAGATACACGGGCGATGCGGTCGGTCTCGATAATATCTTCTAACCTAATATCGTCCATCGCTAGACCATCTTGTGCAAACATTTTGTTCAAAGTGGTCTCGACAACCCGCGCCATGTCGGTGAATCCGATGCGGCGGGCTATGAATGCGTCCAGAGCGACTTCTTTTGCCGCATTAAAGACAGTACCGGCCAGCGGCCCTGCCTCCATCACGTCACGGGCGAGCCGGAGGGCGGGATAGCGGACGGGATCGGCCTCTGAAAAGGTCAGCGACCCGATCCGCGCCAGATCCAGTCGGCCCACGGGCAGGTCCAGGCGTTCGGGCCAATGCAGCGCGTAGCCGATGGCGTGGCGCATGTCCGACGCGCCCAGATGCGCCATGATCGCCCCGTCACGGAAGCCGACCAAAGCATGGACAAGGCTTTCGCGGTGGATGATCGCGTCGATCTTTGTTGACGGCAGACCGAAGAATTCATGCGCTTCGATCAGTTCCATCGCCTTGTTGAACATCGACGCCGAGTCGATCGTAATCCGTTGCCCCATGGCCCAAGTCGGATGGGTCGAGGCCTGTTCGACGGTCGCGCTGGCCAGCTTTTCGATCGGCCAGTCGCGCAGCGCCCCGCCGCTGGCGGTGATCGTGACCTTTTCGACCGCGCCGATGTCTTCGCCCACCAGCGCCTGAAAGACGGCGGAATGTTCGCTGTCGACGGGCAGGATACGGGCTCCGTGACCGGCGGCTTCGGACTTCAGCAGCGGCCCCGCCGTCACCAGCGACTCTTTGTTGGCCAGCGCCAGAGTGCCGCCGTGGCGAAGGGCGGTCAGCCCGGGCCGGAGCCCCGCCGCACCGACAATCGCGGACATGGTCCAGTCCGCATATCGGGTCGCGGCTTCGTCGATGGCATGGTCGCCCGCCGTGGCTTCGATGCCGGTTCCGGCAAGCCGGTCGCGCAGATCGGGCAACAGGTGGTCATGGCAGGTCACCGCCACCTCGGCGCGAAAGCGGATCGCGTCCTTGGCCAGTTGATCGATGTTCGCCCCGCCGGTCAGCGCCACGACGTGATAGTCGTCCGCCGCGCGGGCAATCAGGTCAAGGGTGCTTTGTCCGATACTGCCGGTCGCCCCAAAGACCGAGATTTTCCTCACAAGGACACTCCGAAGAGCCTCATCAGCACAAAGAGGAACACGCCCGCGCCGGTGAATCCGTCGAAACGGTCCATCAGGCCGCCGTGCCCGGGAATCAGGTTCGAGCTGTCCTTGATCCCCGACTTTCGCTTGATCGCGCTTTCGGCGATATCACCCATCTGGGCCGCCAGCGCCATGACCATCGACACGACGGCCAGCAGCACGGGATCGACACCCAGCGACGGTCCAAAGAAATAGCCCACGACCGCGGCGCCAATCCATCCGGCTGCCGTGCCGCTCCAGGTTTTCTTGGGGCTGATCGCGGGCCAGAATTTCGGGCCTCCGATCGAGCGACCGGCGAAATAGCCCATCACGTCCGACGCGATCACCACCGAGGCAAGCCACAACAGATGCGCCAGCCCGTAGTCCATGCGCAGCGCGAGGATCTGGATCAGGGCGACGGTGACGGCCAGCGAATAGCTGAAGCCCGCTTGGCGCAGGCGCGGCGACAGCCCCGCGACGCAAAGCGGCAAGACAATGGCGACGAACCACCACAAGCTGCCCAGCGACACCGAGGTCAGGACGACAAACAGCCCGCCCGCCAAGAGCCCCAGAACCTGAGCGCGCTGCGGGGCATCGGGGCCGATCATCCGCGTCAGTTCCCAGACCATAAGACCGGCAATCAGCGCGCCCAGAATGACCAGCGGCCAGCCGCCGACCCAAACCACCGTCCCGCCGACCGCCAACATCACGACCGCCGAGAGGACGCGGGTCCTAAGATCGGACCAGTTCCCGTTTGCCATCACTCTATCCCCACTATCTCTATACCTTGACCGCTCCGAACCGCCGGTCACGCGCAGAGAACCCCGCCAGCACTTTGGCGAATTCGTCTTTGGTAAAGTCCGGCCAGAGCGTTTCAACGAATTCGTATTCCGAATAGGCCGATTGCCAAAGCAAGAAGTTCGATATCCGTGCCTCGCCGCTGGTGCGGATCACCAGATCGGGATCGGGCAGGACGCGGGTGTCCAGAAACCGTGCCAGCGTTTCCGCATCCACGTCCGAGCTTTTCAGCCGTCCGGCTTCGATCTCGACGGCCAGCCGCTGGGCCGCGCGGGTGACTTCGTCCCGCCCGCCGTAGTTGATCGCGATCGTCAGATTGACCAGATCGTTGCCCGAGGTCAGCACCTCTAGCTCGTCCATCATCTTTACCAGTTCCGGAGCCAGCCGCACTCGGTCGCCGATGAACCGCACGCGGACCCCGCTGTCCAACAGCTCTTTCG
>JALQXR010000119.1:0-1219 GCA_023263105.1 Marivivens sp.
GGTCTGCTGCACCGACCACCCCGAGGTCCAGGCCTTGGTCGGGCGCGTCACCGACCGCCGCATCGTCACCTTTGGCTTCAACGCCCAAGCCGACGTCCGCGCGATCAATCTGACCTATAAGGCAGGCATCGCGCATTTCGACATCGCTCTGCAGGGCGAAGATCAGGTCATCACCGGCTGCACCCTGCCCATGCCCGGCGACCATAACGTGTCCAACGCGCTGGCCGCCGTCGCCGTCGCCCGCCATCTGGGTATGAAAAAGACCGAGATCCGCGCGGCGCTGGCCGCCTTTGGCGGGGTCAACCGCCGGTTCACGAAAGTCGGCGTGGTCAACGGCGTCACGATCATCGACGACTACGGCCACCACCCTGTCGAAATCGCCGCCGTCCTGAAGGCCGCTCGGCAAGCAACCGAAGGCCGTGTCATCGCGGTCCACCAGCCGCATCGCTACAGCCGCCTTTCCAACCTGTTCGAAGACTTCTGCGGCTGTTTCAACAACGCCGACGTGGTCGCCATCGCAGAGGTCTATGCCGCCGGCGAAGAGCCGATCCTCGGCGCGACGCGCGACGATCTGGTCGCGGGGCTGGTCCGTCACGGCCACCGGCACGCCCGCGCGCTGACGGTCGAAGACGACCTCGAGGCATTGGTCCGCGCCGAGGCAAAGCCGGGCGATCTGGTCGTCTGTCTGGGGGCGGGTACGATCAGCGCTTGGGCCAATGCCCTGCCGGCAAGGCTCGCAAAATGACACTTTGGGCGGCCATCGCGGCGGTGATCGTTTTGTCGTCCGTGATGTCCGTCTCTATGTATCTGCGGCGTCTGATCGGGGTGTTCTCCTTTGCTTTCGCGACGCTCCTGCTGATCCATTACCAGTCCGCGCCGGGTGAATCCGCCTCGACGATTGCCCTCTTGGGCGGGGGGCTGGCGATGACCCGTCCGCTGCAACGGCTGCTGCGGCTTCGTATTTTCTGACGCGGTGCTTGATTTCAGGTGACGCTTGGGTCACCCATTGGGATCAGAGCACCATCCGACAGGCACACGACACGACAATGACCTACTCACTCATCGCCGCTTTCGTCTGGTTCATTCTGGCCAATGTCTTGGGGCTTTTGCCCAGCCGGAACGGCCACCGGCGCCGCGCTTTGGCGCTGATCGTCACCGGCGTGCCGCTGCTGGGCTGGGTCACCTTGGAAAACGGCCCCCTGATCGGGCTGTTCGTGCT
>JALQXR010000119.1:1229-6971 GCA_023263105.1 Marivivens sp.
CCGACGGGCGCTTGCTGTTGCAACAGCCGCCGCGCCTCGGCCACAAAGCTGGCATTGGACGGCAAGGGCACGTCGCGCGGGTTCTCTCCTCGCGCCTGCGCCGCCGCGCGGAGCCACCTGTCCCATGATCTTTGGTGTCGCCTTTCTGTGTTTTCTGGGCGGCTTTCTGGGTGGTTTGGTCACATTCTGGGGCAGGGCGCGGGTGGTCTTTTGGATCGCAACCGTGGCATACGGCGGTCTCGGCCTGTGGATCGCGATGCTTGCTCAGGGGTCCGAGGGAATGTTGGAACTGGGCTATGTCGTCACCGGAGTGACCATGCTCGCCCCCGCTGCGGCGGGGCACCTTGCAGGAGGAGCCTTTCGATGGGTGCGACACCGGCAGCGCAGGTGACCCTGCCCAAAGTCCGAGGTGTTCTGACCGCGGACCGAAGCCTTGCCGATCTGACTTGGATGCGGGTCGGGGGCCCTGCCGACTGGTTGTTCCAGCCCGCCGACGAAGACGATCTGGCCGACTTTCTGGCCGCTCTTGATCCGTCGGTGCCGGTCTTTGTGATGGGCGTGGGCAGCAATCTGATCGTCCGCGACGGCGGCATCCGCGGCGTTGTGGTGCGTCTGGGCCGAGGGTTCAACGCAATCGACGCCTCTGGCGGGGTGGTCACGGCGGGAGCGGCGGCACTGGACGCGCATGTCGCGCGGCGGGCGGCAGAGGCGGGTCTGGACCTGACGTTTCTGCGCACCATCCCCGGCACCATCGGCGGCGCGGTGCGGATGAACGCGGGCTGTTACGGCAGCTATACCGCCGATGTCCTGCGCGAAATCCGCGTGATCCTGCGGGACGGTAGCCGCGCTGTTGTCCCCGCCGCCGATCTGGACATGCGCTACCGCCAAAGCAGCCTGCCCGAGGGGGCGATCATCGTGGGCGCGGTCTTTGATGCACCCGCGGGCGATCCCGCCGAACTGGCGACGCGGATGACCGACCAACTGGCCAAGCGCGACGAAACCCAGCCCACAAAGGACCGCACGGCGGGCAGCACGTTCCGCAATCCGGCGGGCTATTCGTCGACGGGACGCGCGGATGACACCCACGAACTGAAAGCATGGAAGGTCATCGACAACGCAGGCATGCGCGGGGCCACGCGGGGCGGGGCGCTGATGAACCCCAAACATTCGAATTTCCTGACCAACGCTGGGCAGGCAACCGCCGAGGACCTCGAATCACTGGGCGAGGAAGTGCGGAAAAAGGTTTACGATTCCAGCGGTATCAGGCTAGAGTGGGAAATCATGAGGGTCGGTGAACCGGCTCCTGATGCCACCTGAAATGGCGGTGGATCCGGACACAGACCCGGGTTCAGGTAACGAATAAGAACGGACCAAACAGGTCCGGCAGAGGCAGTCGGGAATGTCGAGCAGGACACCCAGAGTTGCTGTGCTGATGGGCGGACAGTCCGCCGAGCGCGAGGTTTCGCTAAGCTCGGGACGTGAATGTGCCGCTGCATTGCGCAATGCAGGCTTCGACGTGGTCGAAGTCGACGCGGGCCACGATCTGGCCGCGCGTCTTTCCGCTGTTGCGCCGGACGTCTGTTTCAACGCGCTTCATGGCCGCTGGGGCGAAGACGGCTGCGTGCAGGGTCTGCTGGAATGGATGCGGCTGCCCTATACCCACTCGGGCGTGCTGTCGTCGGCTTTGGCCATGGACAAGCAAAAGACCAAAGAGGTCTACCGCGCCCATGGTCTTCCGGTGGTCGACAGCCTGATCGCGTCCCGCGACGAGGTCCGCAAGCGCCACGTCATGGCCGTGCCCTATGTGGTCAAGCCCAACAACGAAGGCTCTAGTGTCGGCGTCTATATCGTCAAAGAGGGCGCGAATACGCCGCCGCAGCTTTCCGACGACATGCCCGACGAGGTGATGGTCGAAGCCTATGTCGATGGCCGTGAACTGACCGTCGCCGTCATGGGCGACCGCGCGCTGGGCGTGACGGACATCATCGTCGACGGGTGGTACGACTACCAAGCCAAATACTCGGTCGGCGGGTCGCGCCACGAAATCCCTGCCAATGTCCCGACCCCGATCGCAGAGGCCTGCATGGACTATGCCCTGCGCGCGCATCGTGCCTTGGGGTGCCGTGGGCTCAGCCGGACGGATTTCCGCTGGGACGAAGCCAAAGGACTGGCCGGTCTGGTGCTTTTGGAAACCAACACCCAGCCCGGCATGACACCGACCTCTCTTGCGCCAGAGCAGGCGGTTCACGCGGGCATTCCCTTTGACGCGCTGTGCGCATGGATGGTGGAGGACGCGTCGTGCAATCGCTAGGACCCGCCACCCGCCGCGATCCCGCGCCGTCGCGTCTGGGCTACCGGTTCCAGCGTCTGATGCTGACGCCGGGCGTGCGTCGGGCGATCCGGATCGGGCTGCCGCTGATGTTGCTGGCGATCATCGTGACGACCTGGTTCGCCAACCCCGGCAACCGCGAAATGCTTCAACAACGGATCGAGACGATCATTTCCTCGATCGAGGAGCGGCCCGAATTCATGGTCAACGTGATGTCGGTCGAAGCGCAGGACGGCGATCTGACGCCCGAGTTGATGCAGGCGATCCGTGTCGCGCTGCCGGTGAATTTCCCGATGTCGTCGTTCGACATGGACCTCGAGTCGTACCGCGAGCAGGTCGAGGCGATCCCCGCCGTCGATCAGGCGATGCTGCGCATCCGCCCGGGCGGTATCCTTGAGGTCGCGGTGGCCGTGCGGATTCCGGTCGCGATCTGGCGGCAGGGCGAGGCGCTGTTGCTGATCGACTCGTCCGGTGTGGTCATGGGCAACCTGTCCGAACGCGCCAGCCGGATCGATCTGCCGCTGATCGCGGGCGACGGGGCCCATTCGGTCATCGCAGAGGCGCTGAAGATTTTCGAGGTCGCAGGGCCTCTGGCTCCGCGGGTTCGGGGTCTGGTGCGGATGGGCGAACGGCGCTGGGACGTGGTGCTGGATCGCGGCCAGCGTCTGATGCTTCCGTCGCGCAATCCCATTTCCAGCTTTGAACGCATCGTCGCGATGAACCAGGCACAAGACCTGCTGGACCGCGAAGTGACGGTCATCGACCTAAGAAACGAAAACCGGCCGACCATCAGGCTGGGAGAAAACGCTGCAGCAGAAATGCGGCGAATAAATGCATCGGTATCGGGGACAGGCAACTGATGAAACAGCTTTATGAATCCCAACGCGCAATGAGAAACATGCGCAAGGCCGCCATGCAGCGCGGCGTGGTTGCCATTCTGGACGTCGGCACGTCCAAGGTCGCCTGTCTGGTGCTGAAATTCGACGGCCCCGAGCGGTTCCGCGATGTCGACGGGGTTGGATCGATGGCGGGCCAGTCGTCGTTCCGCGTGATTGGCGCGGCGACGACGCGGTCACGCGGCATGCGCTTTGGCGAAGTCGATGCGATGAAAGAAGCCGAAAGCGCCATCCGGACCGCGCTTCGCAACGCTCAGAAAATGGCGAATGTGCGCGTCGACCATGTGATCGCTTGCCTGTCCGGCGCGCGTCCGCGCTCTTATGGGCTGGAAGGCGTGGCAGAGCTGTCGGGCAACGTCGTGACCGACACCGATATCGGGCGGGTTCTTGGCTCTTGTGAAATGCCGGACATCGGCTCGGGCCGCGAAGTGCTGCACGCGCAGCCGGTCAACTTTGCGCTGGACCACCGGTCGGGCATGTCCGATCCGCGCGGCCAGATCGGGTCGCGGCTGTCGACCGATATGCACCTGCTGACCGTGGACGGTCATGTGCTGCAGAACCTTTTGCACTGCATCAAGCGGTGCGACGTGGAACTGGCCGGACTTGCGTCGTCGGCCTATGTGTCGGGTATTTCATCGCTGGTCGAAGACGAACAGGAACTGGGTGCGGCCTGTATCGACATGGGCGGAGGCGCGACGTCGCTGTCGATCTTCATGAAAAAGCACATGATTTACGCAGACAGCGTTCGCATGGGCGGGGACCACGTCACAAGCGACATTTCGATGGGGCTTCAGGTTCCGCTGGCCACCGCCGAGCGGATCAAGACGTTCTACGGCGGCGTCGTCGCCACGGGAATGGACGACCGCGAAATGATCGAGATCGGCGGAGAGACCGGCGATTGGGAACGCGACCGCCGCACCATCAGCCGTGCCGAGCTGATCGGCATCATGCGCCCGCGGATCGAGGAAATCCTTGAAGAAGTGCGCGCAAGACTGGACGCCGCGGGCTTTGAACACCTTCCCGGACAGTCGATCGTATTGACCGGCGGCGCCAGCCAGATCCCCGGATTGGACGGGCTGGCCAGCCGGATTCTGGGTCAGCAGGTCCGGCTTGGGCGCCCGTTGCGCGTTCAGGGCCTGCCGCAGGCGGCGACCGGTCCGGCCTTTGCCGCGTCGGTCGGTTTGACGCTGTTCGCGGCGCACCCGCAGGACGAATGGTGGGACTTTGAACTTCCCGCGGAAAGATACCCCGCCCGCTCGCTGCGCCGCGCGGTCCGCTGGTTCCGGGACAACTGGTAACCCCAACATCTGGCGACTTTAGCGAAATCCGGCGATAACCCGCCGTGTTAACTCCACATTTTGTGGGGTTTTCGGCTTTTTTTCGTGACGTTTCCGCCGCAGACGTTTAGGATCGACCCAATTAGGCAGAGCGCCCGGCGGGACGGGCCGATAACAAGCAGGCGGACAGAGCATGACCCTCAATCTCTCCATGCCCGGGCAGGAAGAGCTTAAGCCCCGGATCACCGTATTCGGCGTCGGTGGCGCCGGAGGCAACGCAGTCAACAACATGATCGAGAAGAACCTCGATGGTGTCGAGTTTGTGGTCGCCAACACGGACGCACAGGCGCTGGCGCAATCAAAGGCGCAAGCCCGCATCCAGATGGGCCTGAAGGTCACCGAAGGACTGGGCGCAGGTGCCCGCGCTTCGGTCGGTGCGGCTGCCGCCGAAGAGTCGATCGAACAGATCGTCGATCATCTGGCTGGCGCGCATATGTGCTTTATCACCGCCGGCATGGGTGGTGGCACCGGAACCGGCGCGGCCCCGATCATCGCGCAGGCCGCGCGTGAGTTGGGCGTTCTGACGGTTGGCGTCGTGACCAAGCCGTTCCAGTTCGAAGGCATCAAGCGGATGCGTCAGGCCGAAGACGGGGTCGAGGCCCTGCAAAAGGTCGTCGACACGCTGATCATCATCCCGAACCAGAACCTGTTCCGACTTGCCAACGAAAAGACCACCTTCACCGAAGCCTTCGCGCTGGCCGACGACGTGCTGTACCAAGGTGTGAAGGGCGTGACCGACCTGATGGTCCGTCCGGGCCTGATCAACCTCGACTTTGCCGACGTTCGCGCCGTGATGGACGAAATGGGCAAGGCGATGATGGGTACCGGCGAAGCCGAGGGCGAAGATCGCGCAATCCAGGCCGCGGAAAAGGCCATCGCCAACCCGCTGCTGGACGAAATCAGCCTCGAGGGTGCGCGCGGCGTGCTGATCAACATCACCGGCGGCTACGACCTGACGCTTTTCGAACTCGACGAGGCGGCCAACCGGATCCGCGAAGAAGTCGACCCGGAAGCCAACATCATTGTCGGCTCCACCCTCGATGTTGAGATGGAAGGGCGGATGCGCGTGTCGGTGGTCGCCACCGGCCTTGCTGCCGAAGCGCTGAAGGGCGGCAAGTCCGCCCCCGCCGAGGAAGAGGCTGAGAAGCCCTCCGTCTTCGGCTGGACCGGCAAGCAGGCC
>JALQXR010000011.1:0-21684 GCA_023263105.1 Marivivens sp.
GTACCGGTGGCGGATGCGGTGAAATACGCCGCCGAAGACGCCGATGTGACCCTGCGCCTGTGGGAACTGTTCAAGCCGCAGCTGCACCAGAAACAGGTGACGACCGTCTACGAAACGCTAGAGCGCCCGCTGGTGCCCGTCCTTGCGCGGATGGAGATGGCAGGCATCAAGGTCGATCGCGATACCCTGTCGCGGATGTCCAACGCCTTTGCCCAGAAGATGGCGATGCTAGAGAGCGAGATCCACGAAGCCGCAGGCGGCCCGTTCAACGTCCAGTCCCCCGCGCAGGTGGGTGAAATCCTGTTCGGCAAGATGGGACTAGAGGGCGGCACCAGAACCAAGACCGGCCAATGGTCCACCACCGCCGATACGCTCGAAGACCTTGCCACCGAACACGCCCTTCCGGGGCTGGTGCTGGATTATCGCCAGCTGCAAAAGCTGAAATCGACCTACACCGACGCGTTGCAGGACCATATCAACCCCGACACGGGCCGCGTGCACACAAGCTATTCCATCGCGGGGGCGAACACGGGGCGTCTGGCCTCGACCGACCCGAACCTGCAGAATATTCCCGTCCGCACCGAAGAAGGCCGCCGCATCCGCGAGGCTTTCGTCGCGGGCGAGGGCAAGGTTCTGGTCAGCCTCGACTACAGCCAGATCGAACTGCGAATCCTTGCCCATATCGCGGGGATCGAGGCGCTGCAGCAGGCATTCCGCGACGGGCAGGACATCCACGCCATCACCGCGTCCGAGATGTTCAACGTCCCCCTCGACCAGATGACGCCGGACATCCGGCGGCAGGCCAAGGCGATCAACTTTGGTGTGATTTACGGCATCTCGGGCTTCGGGCTTGCCCGGAACCTGCGGATACCCCGCGCCGACGCGCAGGCGTTCATCGACCGCTATTTCGAACGGTTCCCCGGCATCCGGACCTATATGGACGACACGGTCGAATTCGCGAAAACACACGGCTATGTGCAGACGCTCTTTGGCCGGAAAATCAACACTCCCGCGATCAACGCAAAGGGCCCCGGTGCGGGCTTTGCCAAACGCGCGGCGATCAACGCTCCGATTCAGGGCACCGCCGCCGACGTGATCCGCCGCGCGATGATCCGGATGGATGCGGCCATCGAAGGGCTGCCCGCCAAGATGCTGCTACAGGTCCACGACGAACTGTTGTTCGAAGTCGACGAAGACGCGACCGACACGCTTATCGCCACCGCGCGCGAGGTGATGGAAGGTGCCGCAGAGCCTGCGGTCAAACTGGCCGTTCACCTGACCGCCGATGCCGGCAAAGGCGCAAACTGGGCCGAGGCCCACTAGACCATGGCCGGACCAGACACCCGCGTCGAGGTCCGGTCAGGCGCAGAGCTGCATGACTGGCTGGCTCGGAACCATGCGGTGTCGCGGTCCGTCTGGCTTGTGACCTACAAGAAACATCATCCTGACTACATGGATTACGGCACGATCGTCGAAGAGCTGATGGTCTGGGGCTGGGTCGACTCTCGGACCCTGAAAATCGACGACGACCGGTCGGGCCTGTTGATCGCGCCGCGCAATCCGATTTCTGCTTGGTCCGCGCCAAACAAGGACCGCATCGACCGGCTCCGAGCGGCGGGGCGGATGATGCCGGCAGGCGAGGCTCTGGTCGCTGCCGCCAAGGCGAACGGCATGTGGGAATTTCTGGACGACGTCGAGCGGCTAGAGGTGCCCGACGACCTGAACGCGGCGCTGGGCGCGCGGCGCCCCGACTGGGATGCCTACCCGCGCAGCATCAAACGCGGGGCGCTAGAGTGGATCAAAACCGCCAAGACCCCACCCACCCGCGCGGCCCGCATCGGCGATGTGGTCGAGAGCCTGAAACAGGGCCTGCGCCCATCGCCTTTCCGGCGCAAATAGCGGCTATTTCAGGAACGGCGCGGCCTTCATCGACGCGGGAACCTTGGCTCCCAACCGGCCAAGGATCGTCGGAGCGAGCGAGAGTTGGTCGATGACCGCGTTCTTCTCTGGGCCCTCTGCCGCGCCAAAGTAATACAGCGCGACATCCTGCTGCAATTCTCCTGTCCCGCCGTGGTGGCCACGGTCGTCCTGCCCGTGATCGGCGGTGACGATGACTTCGTAGCCCGCGTTCCGCCAGCGGTGGATAAAGGGGGCAAGGATGCCGTCGATCTGGAAGCAGGCGTTATCCATTTCTTCGCAGTCGTGGTAAAACCGGTGCCCCATGCTGTCGAGCGTGCAGGTATGCAGGATGCCGTAGTCGATGCCTTTGACCTCGCACAGGCGGGTGAGGGTGCCGAACAGGTCGTAGTCGGCGGGCGTCATCTGGTTGTCGTGGCCATAGCCCCGCATCGTGTGGAACCGGCCATGGGTGATCGGACCTTCGGGTTCGTCGTATTCGATGTCGCGCACCACGTCGAACGGCGCCCGATTAAAGAACTCGGACCAATAGCTGTGCGTGACCGCGCCGGTCTTTAGCCCCGCCTTGGTGGCCTCTGAAAAGATGTCGGGATGGTCCAGCCGCCGGATGTCGGCATTGTCCCAGATGTGGTGGACCTGCGGCGTGACGCCTGTGTGGATCGACGCGTAGCACGACGCCGAGGTGGACGGCAAAACCGACCGCATCCGCCAGACCCGAGCTTCGCCCGACTGGACCCAGCCCTCGAGATTGCCGAACAGGCGACGCCAATTGCGATAGGGCACTCCGTCCAGAATAATGAGAAGAAGTTTGGCCATTCGTCAGTCTCCCAAGGATTCGATATAGGCGGCGATCAGGGCCAGCCCTTCGGCATGGACGATCGACCGCCCGATTTCGGGCATCATGATCCCCGGATCGATCGAGGCCATTCGGAAATGCAGGATCGACGCCTCTGGATCGCCCGGAACGATGTCGAACTCTAGCCCGCCCGACCCTCGACCCGCCGCGACAGGACGCTTGAGCACGCCTCGGTGGATGTCGCGATCCTCTTCCCAGTTCAGGTAAAGACCAGAGGTGTCCGCAGGCTGGCCCGGCGCGTGGCAGTGCCCGCAATTGATATCCAGATAGGCCCGCGCGCGCAGGGCAAGATCGACGCTCTCATCCATATAATCGGGCATGGCGGGGGCGTCGGCGGGCGCAGGGTCCATGACCCCCGCCGCGGCCAGCAGCGCCAGCTGGTCGCCGGTGTTGAGCGTCCGGACGCGTGGCCCGATGGGCGCGAATGTCCCCGCGTTGTTCACGTGGCACGCCTTGCACTGGTTAAAGTTCGGAACGCGATAGGCGATCTCTCCGTGGTCGGTGATCAGGCTCAGGTCCGCACCGGCAAGCTTTAGTTCCGCTTCGGTTCCATCAGCGTTCCAGACATAGGGAAAGGCGGTCCAGCCGGCTTCTTGATGCAACAGAACACGGGTTTCGACCTTTTGGTCGCCATAGGCGAAGGTCTTGATCAAGGCGCTGCCGACGGGCAGGTCCAGCACGCTGTCGGTCTGGTAGGGGGCGGGGCCGGTCGCGTAGACGAAGCGGTATTTCTCGGCATAGTCGGTAAACAGGGACGACGCGACAGTGTAGGGCACGACCCCCTCTGCGGGCAGTTGCGCGGCGGCGTCGGCAAAGAAGCCGAACTCTGACAAGACGCGCGGCGGGCGCTGGGCAAGGATCGCGTCGCCGTTCACTTCGGCTGCCACGGGTGCGGCCAGCAGCACCGCCAGCGCGGCGGCCAAGGCGGCTCTGGGCGTCACGTTATTCGCTCCAGACCAAGGCGTCCGACACATCGCGGCCACGGATCGTCACCACGGCGGCGGGCAGAGGGTCCAGCGTGGCGCTATGTTCACCCACATTGCGGCGGACCGAATGCAGCGGAGGCAGGCCGAATTTTCCCATGAAGTCGGCGTTGGCATAATCCTCTTGCCCGCCGTGGTCATTGTCGTGGATCGAATGGGCGTTCTGGGGTTCAAGCCCAAAGCCAAGGTACCGGCCCAACGGCATCACACCGTCCCAAACGATGTTCGGGATCGGTGTGCCGATAATCCCGCGCAGGATGTTCCCGAATTCGCTGTCATCGGGGTCCATCCCGCTGGCGCCGAACGTGTTGTGGTGGATGTGGATGCGGCTGGGGTGGGGGCGATACTCAGGGTCTTCGGACGCTTCGATATAGCTGCCGAAAATCAGGTTGACGGTGCGGTTGTCCGAGAACGAATTCTCAAAGACCTCGACGTCGGAATTGGCCATGATCAGCATGCCGGTGCCTGCCGGAACGATGCCGACGATGTTGCCTTCGGGGGCAAAGTTCGGCGTGTTGTTCGCAAAGGACTGGTTGCCGAAGACCCGCACATGATGGCCGCCCTGCTGGGGCAGATCGGGCAGGTCGAACACCAATATCCCGCCGGTATTGTTGGTCAGGACGTTGTCAAAGACGTCGGCGTGATAGCTGTTTTCGATCTCTAGGCCTGCCACGTTGAATTCGGCGCGGCTGTTGCGGACGATGATGTGCTCGGACTGGCCCACATAGATACCGGCGTCCGAGGCGCCCTCGACCACCGCGCCGTCGATCAGCACGTTGGTGGACTGGACGGGATAAAGGCCATAGGCCCCGTTTTCAGGGTCGGGGCCGTTGGTCCATTCGACCCGCAAACGGATCATCGCGATGCCGTCGACACCCTTGGACTTGATGCCGTCGCCTGCGGTGTCCTCGACCGCAAAGTCCTTTAGGATCGCGCCGTTACCGGTAATCAGGATGCCTTCCGAGCCGCCCGTTTGTCCGGCGAAACTAAGCACCGTGCGCCGCATGCCCGCGCCACGGATCGTCACGTCATCGTTCGCCAGCGACAGCTGGTTGCGGATGTCATAGCGCCCGGGGTTCAGCACGACCTCGTCCCCCGGCTGGGCGAGGATCAGGGCCTCTTGCAGCGCGACTTCGGCATCGGGGCCGGGAACGACGGTCCAGACCTCGGCTGCGGCGGAAGTGGCAATCAGCGCAAACGGCAACGCAGCGAAACGAAACATCAGGGGACCTCGGACTAGCTGGCTAGGGACAATCGTTAACCGACAGCCAAGCCAGTCGCCTTGCCCGAGTCAAGTGGCTCTGACGTTTAGTTCCCCGCGCTGTCCATCTTGCGGTTGGCGATGACATGTTCCAGCCAGCCAAGCCGCATTTCCGGAACCGACGACAAAAGAAGATCGGTGTAGTCGTCGAAAGGCGGCGTCAGGACCTCGGATTTGGTGCCATAGCGGACGACCTTGCCCTGATACATCACCGCGATGCTGTCGGCGATCGCTTTGACCGTTGCCAGATCGTGGGTGATGAACAGATAGGCCACGCCTTCGTCCCGTTGCAGGTTCAGCAGCAACTTTAGGATGCCGTCCGCGACCAGGGGATCAAGCGCACTGGTGACCTCATCGCAGATGATCATGCGGGGGTCGGCTGCCAGCGCGCGAGCGATACAGACACGCTGCTTTTGCCCGCCCGAAAGCTCGGCCGGATAGCGGTCGATATAGCCTTTGCCCATCTCGATCTTGTCCAGCAGATCCTGAATCCGTCGCCGTTTTTCTTCGCCTTTCAGGCCGAAGTAGAATTCAAGCGGGCGACCGATGATCGTGCCGACGGTCTGGCGCGGGTTCATTGCGACGTCCGCCATCTGGTAGATCATCTGCAATTCGCGCAGGTCATTGCGGCTCCGCCCCGACAGGGACGACGATAGCGACCGGCCGTTGAACAGGACCTTGCCGCTGGACGGCGGCAAAAGACCGGTGATCGCGCGGGCAAGGGTCGATTTCCCCGAGCCGCTTTCGCCCACCACGGCAAGCGTCTGGCCCGGAGCGATGGACACCGCCACGTCTTTGAGAACGTCGAAGTTGGTGCCGCGATACCGCGCTGTCACATGGTCCACGGTCAGCACCGGCTCGGCGGGTTTCTTTTCGGTGTGTTCGATCGACCGGACAGAGACCAGCGCGCGGGTGTAGGCTTCTTGCGGGGCTTCGATGATCTGTTTGACGGGACCGTTTTCCACCCGCTTGCCGTTGCGCAGCACCATGATGTCGTCCGACACCTGTGCGACCACGGCCAGATCGTGGGTGATATACAGAGCCGCCACATCGGTGTCGCTGATCGCCTCTTTGATGGCTGCCAGCACGTCGATCTGGGTCGTCACGTCCAGCGCGGTCGTGGGTTCGTCAAAGATCACGAGACTGGGTTTCGGACATAGCGCCATCGCGGTCATGACCCGCTGCAACTGCCCGCCAGAGACCTGATGCGGATAGCGGTTGCCGATGTTTTCGGGGTCGGGAAGGCCCAGTTTGCGGAACAGCGCGACCGCCCGAAGCTCGGCCTCGGACCGCGAGCAAAGCCCGTGCTTCAGCGTCGCCTCGATCACCTGATCCATCAGCTTTTTCGCCGGATTGAACGACGCAGCCGCGGATTGGGCGACATAGGTGACCTCGCGACCGCGCAGTTTGCGCAGGCCGCCCGCACCCAGTTGCAGGATATCGCGCCCGTTCAGCGTGACGCTGCCGCCGGTGATCCGCACGCCGCCACGACCATAGGCCATAGCCGACAAGCCGATGGTCGATTTGCCCGCGCCGGATTCCCCGATCAGCCCCAACACCTTGCCCTTGGCCAGTTTGAACGACACGCCATCCACGATGGTGATGTCATGCGGCGGTGCGTCGGTCGGGTAGACGGTTGCCTCGATCTTCAGGCCGTTGACGTCAAGAATGGTCTCAGGCACCGCGACCTCCCTTCAGGCTGGTGGTGCGGTTGAGCACCCAGTCGGCAACGAGGTTGACGGAAATCGCCAGCGCCGCAATGGCGAGGGCAGGGACCAGAGCCGCGGGAATCCCGTAGACAAGGCCCTCTTTGTTTTCCTTCACGATGCCGCCCCAATCCGCCAGCGGCGGCTGCACGCCAAGCCCAAGGAAGGACAGCGTCGAAATGAACAGGACCGCAAAGATAAACCGCAGGCCCAGTTCCGCCACCAGCGGCGACAGGGCGTTCGGCAGGATTTCACGGAACACGATCCAGCGGGTGCCTTCGCCACGCAGACGCGCGGCCTCGACATAGTCCATGACAGTGATGTCAACGGCCACGGCGCGGCTAAGCCGGTACACTCGCGTCGAATCCAAAAGCCCCATGACAACGATCAGCGTCGTGGTCGTGACCGGCATGACCGACAGCACGACAAGAGCAAGGATCAGGGACGGGATCGCCATGAACAGGTCCACCAGCCGCGACAACAGCTGATCGATCCATCCGCCCAGCGTCGCGGCGGTAAAGCCCAGCACCGACCCCAGCCCGAAGCTGAGCGCGGTCGCCAGCGTCGCGATGTAGATGGTGGTCTGGCCGCCGTAGATCATCCGGCTCAGCAGGTCGCGCCCCAGAGCGTCGGTGCCCAGCCAGTGTTCGCTGGACATGGGGTCCCAGATCGACGAGCTGACGACCTGATCCATCCGGTAGGGCGCGATGAAATCCGCGAAAATCGCGCCAAGGAAAAAGAGCGCCGTGAAGAAAAGCCCGATCAGGGCTGAAAGAGGTATCCGCTTCATTTCGGGTGCCTCAGTCTGGGGTTGGCAAGGATCGAGATCACGTCGGCAAGGATGTTGAGCCCGATATAGACGGCGGCAAAGATCAGACCGCAGGCCTGCACCACGGGGATGTCCCGCTTGGCCACGTGGTCAACCAGATACTGGCCCATGCCGGGATAGACAAAGACCACCTCGACCACCACGACGCCCACGACAAGGTAGGCAAGGTTCAGCATGACCACGTTTACAACCGGCGCGATGGCGTTGGGAAAAGCGTGTTTGCGGATGATGGTCGACGGGGACAGGCCCTTTAGTTCGGCTGTTTCGATATAGGCCGACTGCATCACGTTCAGGATCGCGGCGCGGGTCATCCGCATCATGTGGGCCAACACGACCAGCACCAGCACGATGATCGGCAGAGCGACCGCGTTGAGCCTCTCGAACAGGCCCATGCCGTCGAAAACCAGCGCGGTCGACGGGAAAACACGGAATTTCACCGCAAGGATGAACATGACCAGATAGCCGACCACGAATTCGGGCAGCGAAATGGTGGCAAGCGTGACGCCAGAGATCACCTTGTCCGGCCAGCGGCCAGCATAGCGCGCGGCAATAAGGCCAAGCGTGATCGACAGCGGGACCGCAATGACAGCGGCCCAGAACGCAAGGAAAATGGTGTTGCCGAACCGTCGGCCCAGCGACGTGGCGATGTCCTGTCCGTTGGTCAGCGCGGTGCCTAGGTCACCCTGAAGGATGCCTCCCAGCCAGCTGAAGTAACGGATATAGGCGGGGTCGTTCAGCCCCAGTTTTTCGCGCAGGTTCGCCAGCGACTGTTCGGTCGCGGACTGTCCAAGGATGGCTTGGGCCACGTCCCCGGGCAGCAGCTGCGTGCCCGCGAAAATGAGTATCGAGACTGCAAGGAGCAGCAGGATGCCCAGCGCAATGCGCTGGGCAACCAGTTTGATGATTGGATGATTCATCCCGAGCCGGAGCCTTAGGCCAGCCAGCACTTGGCAAGGGCGAGACCGTTCATCATCTCACCGTTGGGATCTTCGGACCAACCCTGAACGTTGTTGCCGATGGCGTCCACAAAGTCGTTGAACATCGGCAGGATCAGGCCGCCCTCGTCCCGAAGGATGTGGGCCATATCCGAATACATCTGCTTGCGGACGGTAAGGTCCAGCTCGGCGCGAGCGGCGAGCAGCAGGTTGTCGAACTGGTCGTTGTGGAACTTTGTGTCGTTCCATTCGGCAGTCGACAGATATGCGGTCGAATACATCTGGTCCTGAACCGGACGGCCACCCCAGTAAGAGGCGCAGAACGGCTGAACGTTCCAAACGTCCGACCAGTAACCGTCATCGGGCTCGCGCTTGACTTCGAGCGGGATGCCGGCGGCGGCGGCGGACTGTTGGTACAGCTGCGCGGCTTCGACAGCGCCCGGGAAGGCGGCGCCAGCAGTGCGCAGAACGATCGGCGACCCGTCGTGACCGGATGCCTTGTAGTGGAAGGCGGCCTTGTCGGGATCGAATTCACGCTGCTCGATGGTGTCGTCGAACAGCGGGTAGGCTGCGTTGATCGGGAAGTCGTTGCCGACGCCGCCGTAGCCGCCCAGAACCTTGTCCACCATTTCCTGACGGTTGATGGCATACTTCAGCGCCATCCGCAGGTCGTTGTTGTCGAAGGGTGCAGCGGTGCAGTGCATGATGAACACGTAATGGCCGCGGCCCGACACGTTCTTGATCTGCACGTTGGGATCACGCTTGAGCAGGTCGATGATCTTCGGGTCCAGACGGTTGATCATGTTGACCTGACCGGACTGAAGTGCGGCAACACGGGCGGTGTTGTCGTTGATCACGATGATCTCGACTTCGTCGGCGTGGCCGATGTTGCTGTCCCAGTAGTTGGGGTTCTTTTTGAAGCCATGGCGAACGCCGGCTTCGTTGACCTCGACCATATAGGCGCCCGAACCGATGCCGGCCGAAGGGTTGTCGACACCGCCACCGGGCTGGATCATCAGGTGATAGTCCGCCACCAGATAGGGGAAGTCGGCGTTCGGCGTGTGCAGGTCAATCGTGACCGTGTCGCCGTTTGCAGACATCGACTCGATGCCCTGAACGATGCCCAGCGCGCCCGACTGGGAATTCTCGTCGGTATGGCGGGTCAGCGTTGCGACCACGTCTTCGGCGGTCAGGGTCGCGCCGTTGTGGAATTCCACACCCGAGCGGATCTTGAACGTCCAAGTCTTCGCATCGGGAGACGAGCTCATCTCCTGTGCGACGCGGAAGTCGATGTTACCGCCGGCATCCACGTTGACGAGCGTTTCGCCCCACATGTTGTTGACGGTGAACGGCACTTCCGACGCAGCCAGCGCGGGGTCGAGAGAGTTGGTGCTTTCACCACCCTGCATACCGGCACGCAGGAAGCCGCCCTTGACGGGGGTCTGGGCTGCGGTAGCGGTTGCGAGCATGGAGTTGGCGACACCGGCAGTTACACCGAGCGCTGCTGCACGGCCCATAAAGTGCCGGCGGCTGACCTTGCCCGAGACCGTCCGATTGAGCAGGTATCTCAGTTCGTCGTTCATTCTAGTCTCCCTTGTTGGTTTGTTGATTGACCAATCAATAACCCCGATTCTCTTTTTCGGGATATTTTTTTTTGTTGGTGTCACTGTGACCTCACAGATGACGTCTGGCGACCCTTTCGATGTGGTCGCGTTCGAAAATCTGTTCACCTCCCTCTAGCGCGACGACTCGCGCAGTCATGTGCAGGTGGGTTTCATCTGCCCACATCGAGGTGGTGACCCTTGTTTCCACCTCCCAGTCTCTACGACTAAGCTTTTGAATCCAAGCAATTTCTGACGAAGCCGATTTTGGGTCGTCGGGGTGGATGGACCAGCGTTCGGTCATCGACTCCGAGGTGACGAGCCCGTGGTCGAGGTTCTCGGTCGTGCCCAAATCGTCCTCAACCACCAACGCAATATGGCCGCTCAGCAGGTCCTCTTCGATGCGCCGGACGGCGGTCCCGGTCCGCAGGCGGGCCAGCGGGGCGGGTCGCGCGGCTTCGGCGGGGGCAAAGTGCCATTCGTCTTTTTCCGCCCCGGGGTGGACCGGCACCGTCAGGGCGCCGCCTTCGATGGTCAGCGTTGCGGGAACGGCGGACGGCCAGACGAAGGGCCAATAGGTCGTGGACAGCGCCACCCGAAGCCGGTGTCCGGCGGCGAGCCGGTAGCCCGTCTGGTCCAGCGCAAACTCGACTTCGACCGGCTCTCCGGGGGTCAGGTCCACCGGCGCTTCCATGCTGTCGCGGTGACAGAGGTTCAGCATGCCGTGGCAGATTCGGACCGAACTGCCGTCCGGCGCGACGTCACACAGCCGCGCCACGATAAAGGCTCGCGGGCGGTCCGACCGGAGCCTGAGCCGGAGCCGCGCCGCTCCGAGCAGCGCCAGCGGAGCGTCAAGCGGATCGGTGTCAAAGGTCACAGACATCGCGTCGTCGCGGGCCTGATCGCCGGGCATTTCCGCATTCAGCCCCATCGGAAAGAATTCGCCGGTCATCATGCCAAGGTGCTGCGGGGTGCAGACCGGCACGCTGATTGGCTCTGCCGTTTGGCCCAGCCCACCGCGACCCAGATGAAAGGTCCGGGCCGTGGTGCGGGTCGAAGGCCACTCGGCCTCGGCCAGCCAGTGACCTTTGCGATTGGCAATGCTGGGGTCGGGCGGCTCGCTGTCGACCATGTAGGCGCGATAGGCGGGATCGGACTCGACCCCTGTTGGTGCGTCCTTCAGCCAGCGGTCCCACCACCGCAGTGCCTCTTGCAGGAAGCCGATCTGCGGACTGGGAACGGCGGTGTGGGGATACTGGTGCACCCACGGCCCGACGATCCCCTTGGCAGGCACTGACAGGTTTTCGACCAGATGGGACACCGTGTTCATGTAGTTGTCCGCCCAGCCGCCGATCGACAGGACGGGGGCACGGATCGCCGCGAAATCCTCGCAGATCGAACCGTGTTTCCAATAGTCGTCGCGGGACTGGTGGCGGGCCCACACGGGCGCAAGGAAGGGCTCGGCCTCCAGCCGTTGCAGCCACAGTTCGCGCCAATCCTGCCGTAGCGCCGGATCGGGTGGCCGCGACGAAAAGGACAGCATCACCGCGCCCCAGCCAAAGTTTTCGCCCAGCAGGCAGCCGCCTTTATAGTGGATGTCGTCGGCAAATCGGTCCGTCGTCGAACAAACCGTCACCACCGCGCCCAAGGCCGGCGGGTTCAGCGCTGCGGTCTGGAGGCAATTGAAGCCCCCCCAGCTTTTGCCCATCATGCCGACCCGACCGTTGCACCACGGTTGCTCGGCCAGCCAAGCGATCACGTCGCAGGCATCCTGCAGTTCCTGCGCGGTGTATTCGTCGGTCATCAGGCCGTCGCTGTCCCCGTTGCCGCGCATATCTACGCGGACCGCCGCATAGCCGTGACCCGCGAAATAGGGATGCATCAGCTCGTCCCGGGGCAGGGTGCCGTCGCGTTTGCGATAGGGGATGTATTCAAGGATGGCGGGAACGGGCGCGGCCTCTGCGTCCTGTGGCAACCAGATCCTTGCGGATAGCCGGCAACCGTCCGGCAAGACGATCGGGAGGTCGTCGATCGAACGAGTGGCCGTTGGGAAATCTGTGACCGTCCGCATGCGCTACCTGATTGCTGGTAGCGCTAGCCTAGGTTCCCGAGGTCAGGTGAATTGGGTGCAAATGAGACATTTTTTTCGTCATTTGCGTCAAACGAGGCCGGACTCCGCAGGTTCGGCGACGTCGTTTGCGAAGGCCGGAGCCGCAGGTCCGGCGATTGCCGAGAAGATCGCGACCGACAACATGACGGCACCACCGGTCAGCACGATCCAGTCGATAAGGGGGCTGCCCTTTTCGGTGCCTCCGATTCGCTCGATGATTTGTGCGGTTCGCATGGTGGCCTCCTGCCTGGTCCCCCAGCGATGGCAGGCAAACTTGGCAGGAATTGGCCCAACCTGTGCAAATTTTCGGGTATCCGCGGCAGCGCGCGGCCTGCGTCGATCCCAGGTCAAATCGGCGGGACGTCCGATAATCTTTCGCGGATAATCGTTCGTAAGCGGCTGTTTTCTTTCGCGTTTTCACCAGCCGAGCCGGCAAGTGCCTGCGCGGCTTCAAGCAGGGGGTGGTCGCCCGTCGTTCGGGCAATTCCGCTTAGGAAATCGGCGGCATAGGCGGCACCCTGCGGCGCTCCGACGCTTAGGATCGCCTCTGCGTGGCGCAAATCCTCGGCAAGGGCGAGCGGATCCGGAACGACCTCGGACGTGTCGACGATGCGGGGTCCCGTTATGGTCATTTCGGGCGGGAGAAGCGCGATGATTTCCGCTTGAAACGCGGCAAGGCTGTCGATCGGCTTTTCCAGAAAGACATGCGCGCCGGCCTTGATCGCGCGGTCCGAGGCAAAGGGGTCGCCGCTGATCGCGACGATACCCCGGATCGCAGGTCCGGCACTGGCAAGGTCGCGGATCAGTTCCTCTCCGTCGCCGTCAGGAAGCCCCATGTCGATGATCGCGATGGTCGGGCGGTAGACCCGAAGGTGCCGCCGCGCGTGGTCAAGGCTGTCGGCACGCCGTACCCGTGCCCCCGACCTTTGACACAGCATCCGGATCGCATCCGAAGCGTATCGGCTGTCTTCCACCACCAACAGTGTCACGCCCTTCAGGGGGTGGGCGGCGGTGGGGCGGGTGCGCAGGGCGTATTGATCATCCATCGTCAGACTTTCAGCGGTTTGGTGGCATGAGGCGACTCGGAACAGGTTGTGTGACAAGTAGAGACAGAGCTTGGTGAATCGCAGGTTAACGCCGCCGCGACTCTTTGCCCCCGCTGCGTGGAATTGCCTTGGGGCGCGCGGTCGGGCGATAAGGTGCGCAAATGACCCCTTTGGAGATGACCCCATGATCGGACGCCTGAACCACGTCGCTATCGCCGTTCCCGACCTAGAGGCCGCGTCGGAGCAGTACCGTTCCGCGCTGGGCGCAAAGGTCGGCGCGCCGCAGGACGAACCCGACCACGGCGTGACTGTTGTCTTTATCGAACTGCCCAACACAAAAATCGAACTGCTGTATCCGCTGGGCGAAAACAGCCCGATCCAAGGGTTTCTGGACAAGAACCCGTCGGGCGGCATCCATCACATCTGTTACGAGGTCGAGGACATCATCGCCGCCCGCGATCATCTGAAGTCCACCGGCGCGCGCGTGCTGGGCACCGGAGAGCCGAAAATCGGCGCGCATGGCAAGCCGGTCCTGTTCCTGCATCCAAAGGATTTCAACGGCTGCCTCGTCGAGCTTGAGCAGGTCTAAGGCTTGCCGTCGCGCCACATCGGCGTAAGTAGGCCATCAACGGCGGATCTTGCCCGCCTCAGCCACCAATCCGGAGGGCCCCATGGGACCGACATCCGCACTCGTTCTTCTTGCCGTGATCTGGTTCATGATCCTGTTCATCGTCCTGCCGCTGGGTCTGAAGACCCAAGGCGACGTCGGTCAGGTCGTGCCGGGCACCCACGCGGGGGCACCCGCTAACCTGAACCTAAAGCGCAAGCTCAAGATCGTCACGCTTTGGGCGGTGCCGGTCTGGATCCTGATCGCGGGCACGATCCTGTCGGGCGTGATCTCGGTGCGGGACCTTGACTGGTTCCACCGGATGTCGACCCCCGCGATGGAGCTTCAGGCCACCGACGGCAACTGAGCCGGTCGCCAAGCGCGCGGGCGCGACGCCGACGCGCGCGCGACGCCGGACCTTAGCGTTTCGCGACGCGGTGGTAGAGATGCGTAAAGGTCGCCGCCCCAAGGATCGGGATGAACAGGTTGACCAGAGGTATTGTCAGCGGGATCGCCATCAGGCAGCCCGCGAACCAGATCCGCCCCGCGTTGGCCGACCGAAGTCGGAGCGCGTCTTGCAGGCCTTCCCGCCGTCTGGCCGCCAGCAGGAAATATTCGCGTCCCAACAGGTAGCCGTTCAACAGGTAGAACACGAAGAGCGCCGAAAACGGGATGATGATATAGATCACCAGGGCGATCAGGTTCGCGACGATCAGGACCCCCATAAAGTTGACCGTGTCCTTCAGTCCGTCCCAGAATCCGGTGCGCGGGCAGGGGGGCAGGTTCGGGTAATGCGCGTCTTCGACCGCCTGCGCCACGTCGTCCAGAAACAACGAAGTGATCGCCGAGGCGACCGGAACCATCAGAAACACCGACAGCACCAACATCATGATAAACGAGCCGATCGACAGCAAGTCTCCCAGCCAGCTGACCGGCCCGATGCCGGGGATGGACATGGCTTCGGGGTCCAGCAGGTCGATCAGCCACAAGACGGTGGCATAGGCGCCGACCAGCAGGGCAAAGGTCAGCCCCAGCCCCAGCATCAGCACCTTGCGGAACCTCGGGTCCCGCAGTTGGGCAACAGCCTTTAGGAAGTCGACAAAGATCATTTGTCCAACCAAGTCACGAGTTTCGACAGGTCCGGGCGGGGGCGCTCGGGGGCGGCGGGACCCGGAGTGCCCAGATGGATGATGCCGGCGATGGTTTCCTGCGGGGTCAGGCCCAGAGTGTCACGGGCGAAGTCTTGGTCGTGGCTGGCCCAGCCGCTCAGCCAGTTGGCCCCCCAGCCCGCCGCAGTCGCCGCATTGACCAGCGCCACGCAGACCGCGCCCGACGACAGCACCTGTTCGATATGGGGAACCTTTTCCGACGGTTTTGGCGACGACACGACAACCACGGCCAGTTGCGATGTCCGGTACAGCATCGTCGATTTCGCGACCTTTTCGGGTTCGATCCCGATGCGGGGGCCAAGCGCATCCATGCTGTCGGCGATGCGGCGCAGCGCGGGCGCGCGCGCCACGACAAAGCGCCAAGGCTCCAGTTTGCCATGATCGGGCGTGCGTGCGGCGGCGGTCAGGATGAGCTCTAGTTCGGCGTCGTCCGGAACCGGCCCGTCCGTCATCATCTTTGCCGGATAGGACCTGCGCGACAGCAGGAAATCGAGTGCAGCTTGGTTGCGGGCGGTCATCGGGGTCTCCTTTTTGGTAGGTCTCATGTCGGGTCTTCCCGCCAACGGGTCAACCCCGAAGACAGGAACAGCCGGCCCTAGAACGGAAAGAACATCGGCAGGAACACGATTGCCAGAACGGCAAACAGGATGTTCAGCGGCACACCGACGACGACAAAGTCGCGGAATTTGTAGCCGCCCGCCCCATAGACGAATGTGTTGGTCTGATAGCCGATCGGGGTCGCGAAACTGGCCGAGGCGGCAAACATCACGGCCATGATAAAGGCGCGCGGGTCATATCCCAGATGCACCGCCACGTTGATCGCCAGCGGCCCGACCAGAACCGCGACCGCGTTGTTCGACAGGAACTCGGTCAGGATCGACGTCAGGATGTAGACAAAGGCCAGCAGGACAATGGGTCCGGACCCGGCCATATGCGCTTCGCTCCATTCCACGGCCATCGTGATGACGCCCGTGTTCTCGAGCCCCTTTGACAGCCCCAGCATCCCAAAGATCAGGAACAGGATGCGCCAGTCGATAGAGCCGAACGCCTCGTCCGGGTCGACACAGCGGGTCATCATGACGGCTACCGCTGCGATGACAGCAAGGCCGGCGATGGGCATGACGTCGAACGCCGCCAGCACCACCACCGACAGGATAGACAGCACGGCGATCCATGCCCGCCCGCGCCGCAACTCGACGGCCTGCGGCGCCGAAAGGTTCACGATGCCGCCATCGGCCAAGAGCCGGTTCATGCCCTCGGCGGGACCTTCTAGCAGCAGCGTGTCGCCAAAATTCAGCACGATGTCTTCGGCGCCGTGGCCCGCGTTCTGGCCGCCGCTATGGACCGCCACCACATAGACCCCGTATTTCCGCCGCAGCCTCAGGTCGCGCAGGCGCTGCCCGACAAAGGGGCTCTCTGGCCCGACCGAGGCCTCCATCCGCTGCGAAGTCTCGGCGGTGACCGCTTCGATCCCAGCGCCCGAAAGGTCGCGGAACCGGATCTGTCCGTCCGAGCCCAGCTTTAGAAAATCGCCTTCGTCGGCCTTTACCACCACCCGGTCACCGGGTTGCAGGATGGTCTGGGCCAGTTCGTGTCGAAGCGACACCTCGGCGCGGATCACGTCGATGACCCGCGAAACGCCGATGCCGCTGCGCATCTGGTCGACGGTCTTGCCGATGTATTTCGAACCCGCCGGCACCAGCACCCGCGCCATGAATTGCCGACGCGTTTCCCGCCCCACCGCAGCGGCCAGCGACACGCGGTCGGGCAACAGATACCGACCCGCAAAGATCATATAAAACGCGCCGCAGGCGGCAAAGATCAGGCCGGGGCCGGTCATTTCGAACATGCCGATGGCGGGCTGGCCTGCCTCGGTTGCGACGGTCGACATCAGCACGTTGGTCGAGGTTCCGATCACCGTCAGCGTGCCGCCGAAAATGGCCGCAAAGGACAACGGGATCAGGAACCGTGACGGGGCGGCGCCGACGCTGCCCGCGACCGCGATCATGACGGGGGTCAGCAGGACGACGACGGGCGTGTTGTTCATGAAGGCAGAGGTGACGATCCCCGTTCCCATCATCAGGATCATCGCCCGCATATAGGACCCCCGCGCCCGCAGGCGCAGCCAGTCGCCAAGCCCCGCGATCACGCCGGTCCGCTCTAGCGCCGCGGACAGGATGAACATCATCGCAATGGTGATCGGCGCGGCTGACGAAAAGACTTTGAGGAATTCGTCGGTCGAGATGATGCCCGTCGCCAGCAACGCCGCTGAGGCGCCCAAAGCGGTGACCTCGGGCGGAAAGATCTCTTTGAAAAACAGCACAAAGACAACAAGGACAAGCGCTAGGACAAAGATCTGGTCAGGGGACATTTCTGCAGCCGCGAAATACGTGTTCGCTGCGACATTACGGCACGCCGTCCAACATGCAATGACGACTTAGAGCGCGGCTGCCATCTCAGAGACAAGCGACGCAACGTAGGCGTCAAAGCGTGCGTCGGGTTGGCGGTGGGTCCAGATGTCGCCAAACGGATCGGCTGCCGTGATCTTTGTGCCGGACATCTCCTCTAGCACCGCATGGCCGCAGAACGGGACATAGGCTTCCGAGTATCCGCCTTCGTGCACCATCACCAGCCTGCCGTCGCAGACATCGCGGGTCAGGTCCATGACCTGCCGCGTCATCTGCCGGAAACTGTCCATGTGGCACAGCATCCGTCCCAGCGGGTCCACGGCCGCCGCGTCAAACCCGCAGGCGATGATCAGGATGTCGGGCGCGAAATCGCGGATCGAGGGCAGGACGAGCCGCTCCATGGCGTCCAGATAGATCGCATGGCCCGAACCCGCGGGCAGGGGAACGTTCAGGTTGAACCCCGCGCCCGCCCCGCGCCCGCGGTCCGCAAAAGAGCCGGTGTCGATCGGATAGTTCCGGTCCTGATGGACCGAGATCGTCAGCACGTCGTCGCGGTCGTAAAAGATCGCTTCGGTCCCGTTGCCGTGGTGGACGTCCCAGTCCAGCACCGCGAACCTCTTGGCCAGACCTTCGGCCCGCGCGGCTTCGATCGCGATGGCGATATTGGCCAAAAGACAAAAGCCGTTCGGCCAGTCCGGCAGGCAATGGTGACCCGGCGGGCGGGACAGGGAATAGGCATTGTCCAAGTCGCCTTTCAGGACGGCGCGGACCGCCTCTTTGGCCATGCCGGCGGACAGGGCCGCGATTTCATAGCCGCCGGGACCGAAAGGCGTGCGTCGGCCCAGTTCTCCGCCTCCGGCGTCTGACAGGCGCTTGAATTCGGACAGGTAGCTGTCGGGATGCACCCGAAGCAGGTCTTCGCGGGTGGCGGGCTCGGCGCCAAGCATCCGAAGCTCTTTCGACAGGCCGGTGACATCCAGAAGGTTGCGGAAACGGCGCTTGCTTTCGGGGGTTTCCGGCAGGCCTCCGTTGACCATCGGCTGGACCAGACCCCCGACCGGCAGCATGGAGGCGTAGTTGCCGCCCGAATGCCAGAACGTCCGCTCGTCGCTGTAGAATCCCGTGCGCGCCATTATGCCCTCCGCATGTTTGCGAGCCTGACTTTTCCATTGCGCCGGTGTAAGGGCAAGCCATGGCACAGCCCGATCTCTCTGATCTGTCACCTGTCGGGACCGTTTTTTCGGTTCGGGTCACCCCGCGTGCGGCGTCGAACAGGATCACGCGGGACGGCGACGACTTGCGGGTCTATGTCACCACCGCGCCCGAAGACGGCAAGGCGACCGCTTCGGTGCAGAAGCTTTTGGCAAAGTCCATCGGCGTGGCAAAGTCGCGGCTGGTGCTTTTGACGGGCGCTGCGTCGCGGGTCAAAACCTTCCGAGTCGAATAGACCTACCGCCCGCACCGATTGCGACCTAAACTGTAGCCCCAAGCCGGAAACCCGCCCTTGGCCGCCTATCGAATTGGAATGCCGTACGTGACCCAGACGTCTACCACATCGGATTTTATTCCCAAGGGCGCGGCGAGCCTGAATATCGACTATGCGGGGCCGCCCCACGATTTCCATTTTCTGTTGCTGCCAAAGCTGACGCTGCTGGCTTTTTCGTCGGCAGTGGAGCCGTTGCGCATCGCCAATCAGGTCACCCGCAAGGAACTGTACCGCTGGTATACCGTCACCGCCGAAGGCAAGCCGGTCCGCTGTTCGAACGGGGTCCGTATCACGCCCGATTCCGGCTATCCGAAGCTGACGGACAAGGACACGCTCCTTGTTTGCGCGGGTGTCGAGCCGAACGGAACGGCCAGCGATCTGGACATCGCGTGGATCCGGCGGCTGCGGGCTTTCGGGACGAAACTGGGCGGTATCTGCACAGGTGCCTTTGCGCTGGCCGAGGCGGGTGTTCTGGACGATCGGCCCTTTACGCTGCACTGGGAAAACCAGCCCGCGTTCCGCGAAAGCTTTCCCGATCTGGAACCCACCGGCAACCTTTACGAACTGTCAGAGCAACTGCTGACCTGCGGCGGAGGCAGTGCCTCGACCGATCTGATGCTGGAAATCATCGAAGCCGAACATGGCCGCGATCTGGCGATGATCGTGGCGGATATGTGCATCCATCAGCGGTCTTCGAACCGCAAGTCGCCGCAGAGGTCGCCTCTGTCGGTGGCTGTCGGCAGCCGCAACCAGCATTTGGTCAACGCGATCCATCTGATGAACCAAAGCATCGAAGACCCCATCGCGATAGAAGACATCTGCGATCAGGTCGATGTGTCGCGCCGCCAGCTTGAACGGCTGTTCGGGAAATACGCGGGCATGTCGCCCAGCAAATTCTACGCCCAGATCCGCCTGTCGCGTGCCCATGCGCTGCTAAGCGGAACCGACATGTCCGTAACCGAAGTCGCCATCGCGTCGGGCTTTAGCAACAACACCCATTTTGCCGCGCAGTTCAAACGCGCCTACGGGGTCTCTCCGAAAGGGTTCCGCAAGGGTTGGCAAAGCGGTCAAAGCTAGCGCCGGTCAGTCGTCGGGGCGGGAAAGCTCAAAGGCGTCGCGGACAGTTGTGTAGTCGCGGTACCCCAGCCGAGCCAGCAGGGCAAAGCGCGTCACGTCGAATTTGCCATCTATCAGGCAGTCGTCGCGCAGGTGGATGCCTGTGACCTCTCCGATCACCATCCGGTTCATCTTGCCCGGAAGCTCGACGATCTGGACCAGCTTGCATTCCAGCGCGGCAGGCGACGCGACCACGCGCGAACAGGGGATCGTCTGACACTCGGCCCGATCTAGTCCGGCAACGCTGAATTCGTCGCGGTCGCGGGGCAGGGCCGCCGAGGTCGCGTTCATCGCGTCCTTCAGGGCCTCTGACACCACGTTGACGCAGAAAAAGCCGGTGTCGCGGATGTTGCCGACCGTGTCTTTGCCTTCGTCGCGGTCGGGCTTGCCGCTGGTCGACGCGAACATGACCTGTGGCGGCTCGTAAGCGACGGCGTTGAAAAACGAATACGGCGCGAGGTTGTCCTGACCCGAGGCAGAGCGGGTCGAGATCCAGCCGATGGGTCGCGGCGCGATGATGGCTCCAAAGGGGTTATGGGGCAGTCCGTGACCGTTTTTGGGCTCGTAAAACATTGTCTCTCCTGCGGCGTTTGTCATATGACTTAGTCAAGAGAGGCGTGAGATTCCAGCGCCCAAGGTCGGAGAAGCCGCAGGCATGTTAACGATCACGCAGGAACGCAAGGACGACTACTGGGAAGTAGAGGCCTTGTATGACCTGTGTTTCGCGCCGGGCCGGACCGCATTGTCGTCCTATCGTCTGCGCGACGGCGTAAACCCGATTGCGCCTTTGTGTTTCCTTGCGCGCGACGCCGACGGCACGCTGGCGGGCGTGATCCGCAACTGGCCGGTGCAAGTGGGCGGAAAGCTGGCCGTTCTGCTGGGGCCCGTGGCCGTCCATCCGACCCGACAGGGCGAAGGGCTGGGCGCGCTGCTGATGCGCGAAGCGATAAACAAGGCCGAGGAACTGGGCTGGGAACGCGTCCTGCTGGTCGGGGACCTGCCGTATTATTCGCGCTTCGGCTTCTACCGCCTCAAGGGCGTCAAGATGCCTCCGCCCACCAACCCCGACCGCATTTTGGGATACGAGCTGGTGGATGACGCATGGGAAAACCTGCGTGGCGAAGTTTTGCGGGCTCCGGATTGCAATCCTGACGGCACCCCCCAAATGAAAGTGCATGGACGCTGACCCTGCCGATATGAAACTGGTGAACCCCGACCGTCCGCTGGACGACGCGGGTCGCGACCGGCTGGCCGCACTGGTTGCCCGCCAGCGCAGGGCCAACGGGCTTTTGATGTCCGCGATCAACTTTGTCGGTGGACAGGTCGAAGACACGCTAAAGATCCTGCCCAAAGGCGCCCGCGACCAGATCGACACGGCGGCGCGAAAGGCGCTTTTGCATAGTTATAACGCGGCCCAGTCCACACGCGGCGGCATCGGGTCCCGCGTCGCCGGAGACAGGGTGCACCGCGTTCTGGCAACGGTGTCGGGCGCGATCGGCGGGCTTGGCGGTTTGCCGACGGCGCTGGCCGAACTCCCTGTTGCGACGACGCTGATCTTTCGGGCGGTGCAGGGCGTGGCCGACAGCTATGGCGAACCGGCAACCGAAGAAACCACTCGGATCGAATGTCTGCGGGTGTTCGGCGCGGGCGGTCC
>JALQXR010000011.1:21694-28584 GCA_023263105.1 Marivivens sp.
TCGACAGCGCGTTTTTCGGCGCAAGGCTCAGCCTCACCGGTCCGGCGCTTCAGGGCGTGTTGGCCCGCGTTGCGCCGCGCTTTGCGGCGGTCCTGACCCAAAAGCTGGCGTCGCAAGCCGTGCCGATCATCGGGGCGGCGGCAGGGGCGGGGACGAATTACGCCTTTGCGGACTATTACGTCGAAATGGCCCATGTTCATTTCGGGTTGCGCGCGGTCTGCCGCGACTATGACGACGTCCAGACGCTAGAGGAATTCCACCGCCTGCTGGCCACAAAGAAGATCCCCGTAAACCGCGCCTGAATTCGCTTGATCGGAATCGGGCGGTCGGAGTATCAACCGACCCGAGCTTGCGTCGATGGCGTCGCCGCAGGGGTTGGGTCAGAAGCCCCTCCGCTTGTGCCTTCGGGCGCCACGTCCTGTACGCCGGGACCTTTCGGGGGCCCGCGATCAGAGTCCGGCCCTCCTTTAAAGAGGTCTGATATGACGGAACGTCCGCAGTTCTACCGTTTTCACCAAGGCGACCGCGTCCTGCCCTTTGCCGCGTCGGAATACGATGCGCGCCTGAAGGGCCTGCGCAAGATCATGGCCGACCAAGGTGTCGATGCCGCGGTTTTCACCTCGATGCACAATATCTCGTATTATTCGGGGTTCCTGTATTGCTCGTTCGGCCGCCCCTATGGGCTGGTCGTCACCGCGACCGAGAGCGTGACCATCAGTGCCGGCATCGACGCCGCCCAGCCGTGGCGGCGGTGCCACGGGGACAACATCACCTATACCGACTGGCAGCGCGACAACTACTGGCGGGCCATCCTGTCCGTGACCGGCGCGGGCAAAGTCATCGGCTACGAAGGCGATCACCTGACGCTGGTCCAGTCCGATAAGCTGAGCCATTTCCTCCAGCCGAAATCGCGCATCGACATCGCTCCGGCGACGATGCGCCAGCGCATGCATAAATCGGCTGCCGAACTGGACATGATCCGCGCGGGCGCGGCCACTGCCGACGTTGGTGGCTTTGCCATCCGTGACGCGATCATCGCGGGCACCCGCGAAATCGATGTCGCCATGGCCGGACGCGACGCGATGGAAGCCGAAATCGCCCGCCGCTTCCCCGAGGCCGAATACCGCGACACTTGGGTCTGGTTCCAGTCGGGCATCAACACCGACGGCGCCCACAACCCCGTCACCGCCCGCCAGCTGAAGGTCGGGGACATCCTGTCGCTGAACACCTTCCCGATGATCTCGGGGTATTATACCGCCTTGGAACGCACCATGTTCGTCCGCGAAGTGGATGACGCGAGCCTGAAGATCTGGGAAGCCAACGTCGCGGCCCATGAATACGGGATGAGCCTGCTCAAGCCGGGCGCGTCCTGTGCCGAGGTCACCGCAAAGATCAACGATTTCTTCGAAGAGCGCCAACTGCTTCAGTATCGGACATTCGGCTATGGCCATTCGTTCGGCGTGCTGTCGCATTACTATGGGCGCGAAGCCGGTCTGGAACTGCGCGAAGACATCGACACGGTTCTTGAGCCGGGAATGGTGATCTCGATGGAGCCGATGCTGACGATTCCCGAAGGCAAACCGGGCGCAGGCGGTTACCGCGAACACGACATCCTGATCATCACCGAGGATGGCAACGAGGACATCACAAAGTATCCCTACGGCCCCGAGTTCAACGTCGTCGGATAATGTCCAAGACCCAAGAAAACGCGCGGCAGCAACATCGCCGCGCGTTTTTTCCGGTAAGAATTGCGTTTTTTCCTAAGGCTGTTATCAATTCCGACCGAGTAATTGGGGTGGATGATGTTTGTTAACTCGATTCTGTCGCGTCGCATCGGCGCGGCTTTCATGGGACTTTTCTTGGCCGGCGCGCTGACAGCCTGCGTCGAGGCCACTGTCGACGAGCCAGAGATCGCGACACGCTCTGTGGTGGAAACCCTGCCGGAATACGCCGCGCTGTGGGACAACGATATCAACCTGCCGCCCGTTCCGCTGGAATACCTGGAAGGCGTGAACCGCCGGATGCTGGTCTATTACGAGACCGACCTAGAGCCCGGAACGATCGAAGTCGATCCCTATGCCAAATTCCTGTACCTGATCTACGATGACGGGACCGCGATGCGCTATCCCATCGCCGTCGGGCGCGAAGGCCGTGGTCTGCGTCGCACCACCTATGTGGGCGACAAGCGGGAATGGCCCAGCTGGCAGCCGACCGCGAACATGCTCCGCTCCGAGCCCGAGGTTTACGGCGGATTTGCCCGTGGCATTCCGGGCGGCAAGGCAAGCCCGCTGGGCGCACGCGCGCTGTATCTGTATTCGGGCGGCGGGGACACGCGGTTCCGTATCCACGGCACCAACGATCTTCAGTCGATCGGCAACTCTGGTTCGGCGGGCTGCATCCGCATGTTCAACCAGGACGTCATCCACCTGTACGATCAGGTCGAGCGCGGCGCGCGCGTCGTGATCCGCAGCCAAGAGGACTCGATCCGGATCGAAGAGGAACTATCGGGCCGCGGCGTCGAACTGCCCGCGTTCACCATCGACCCCGAAGAGGTCTATGCCTTTGTCGAACAAGAGCAGGCCGAACGCGAAGCGCGCCGGCTGGAGCGTGAGGCCGCGGAGGCCGCAGAGGCAGCAGCCGGCAGCAGCTAAAGTCAGAGCCGGATTACATAATCTTTGGTGGTGGTTTCGATCACCTGCCAAGTACCAACAAAGCCGGGGCGCAGCACGAAGCTGTCTCCGGCTTTGATGTGATGGGACTGTCCGCCCTCTTGGGTCACGATCGAATAGCCTTCAAGGATCGTGCAGTATTCCCATTCGTCATAGGAAATCTTCCACGTGCCCGGCGTCGACTGCCAGATACCGCAATACAGCCCGTCGCGTTCCTCGATATTCCAGGTGGTGTGAACCGGATCGCCCTCGATCACCTTTTCCTTGGCGGGGCGGCCGGTGTCCGGTTTTGCTGCGGATCTGACGATACGCTCGAATAGGTTGGTCACGTGGTTCTCCGGATTTGGTTCTGACGTCTGGGGGTTATGAATTCCCCCCTGACAGGGCTTTGTAAAGTAGGTTAGCAATACCTAGCTAGGTAAAGAGTTCATTTGGAGAAGCCGGATGTCGGATTTCGACGCACAGATTCGCGACAGTCAGAAACAGGTCGCAGAGGCCCAGTCAAAGATCGCAGAACTGGGCGCCCGGATCGAGTCGGCGCGGGGCAAGATCGCTCAGGGTCTGCCCATTTCCATCGACATCGAAAACGCGACTTTGGATGATGTTCACGCGCACACAGAGCTGATGAACGCCAATATCGCCGAACTGATCATGGGTCTGGACGACGTGACGGCCGGTTTTCAGCAGGACTTCACCGAGCTGCGGACCAAGACCGGCATGGAGCGGTTCGTCGGCATCTTTTCCCGCGGAAAGTCAGAGTCCATGCGCCAAGAACGGATGCGCACGGCAAGCATAGACGACAAGCTGCAGGATCTGATTTCCAAGTCGGACGTGATTACCAAGCTGCTGCAGGGCCAGCTTGCCGTCCTGACCGAGCAAAAGGAAAAGGTCGAAACCAACCTGACCGCAACGCTCGACGACCGTGAAAGCGCGGTCGCAGAGCTGGAGGCCGCGCGCGCCGAAATCCTTGCCATGGACCCCAAACTGATCGAAGCCGAAGGCAAGATCGCGGTTGAACAGGATGCGGCCAAACGCACAAAGCTGGAAAGCGAGCTTGCCGCGTTGAACTCGAAATACAACGAACTGGTCCAGTCCGAGCAGGTCCTGATCGCGCGCAGCCAGACGCTGGAGCGCTATATCGAAAAGGGCAAGACCTGGGTCGACAGCCTGCAGAACCAGTCCGCGACCCAGATGGTGCTGATCAACAAATTGCAGACCGACACGAAGCAGCGCGTGGTGCTTTACGACGCCCTGTCAAAGTCGCTGAAAACCGCGCAGCAGCAGGACGTCGCGCACCGGATCAACGAAATCGGTGTAAAGACAGATCAGGAAGCGCAGACCGCCATGGCCTCGATCGGGTCGGCGACCAACGCGCGGATGGCCGATATGCTGGAAGCACACGAAGACCAGATGGTCTTTGCCCGCGAGGTGCTGGAGGCCAAAGCCAAGGCAGACGAACGCTTTGTTCGGCGGTTCCAGAAGATCGTCGAAAAGCACGACAAGAACCAATACGGGGCCTGATAAGAGGCCCGAAACTGGGCCTGAAACTGGGCCAAACGGCGCTTGAAACGGCGCTTGAAACGGGGCCAGAGGTGGCGGGGTCGCTCAATGTGGCGCCTTCCCGCGCCTGACCGCGAAGAAAGATTAGGACGTGACCGACCTAGATCACTTTGAACTTGAGGACACGCGGATCACCCGCCGCTATTTCGGCAAGTTCGAAAAGATCACCGGCTATCTGGGCAAGGTCGCCGCCGTCATGGAAACCGAGGGCCGCTACGACCGCACCGAAATCGGCGTGATCGGCAGGTATCTTGTGGGCCTGAACCTGACCTTTCGGGCCCTGTCGCACAAATACCATTTCTCGGGGCGCTACGAGTTTTCGGGCAAGCTGACCTTTGACCGGACCGAAAGCGGCTTTCCGGTGTTTCAGGAATTGCTGGAACTGGCCAACGACGCGCTTCAGGCGCGGCGGCATCTGGAACAGTCGCCCACCGAAGACGCGCTAAAGGACGAAATGGTCCGCACCATCACCGGCGAACGAAAGGTGCCGACGCGCCTGCAATTCGCGCTGTCGCAGCGGCTCTATTACGAAGAACTGGCGCGTGGCGGGCTGTTCTGGGCGCGCAACGACGTCGACGCCATCTGGCAGTCGACCGAAGGCGACCGGCGGCGGTTCCTGCTGCACTGGGCGGTCTATGACAGCCGCAACAACCTGCCGACGATCTATCTGATGGATGTCGAGGATACGGGGCGGACCGGCCTGCCAAAAGACGAACGCCGCTGGCCCGAAGTGCAGCAGCATCTGATGGCGCAGTCCCTGACCGACCTGAAGCTGCTGACCATCGCTCGGGGGTTCGACAGGGACTTTGACGACCTGCACCCCAAACGCCTCCGGCGCATCCATCTGGGCCCGATGTATTCCCATGCGTTCACCCGCCAGACGGGCCCGATCCGCGAGGTTCTGGAACGCGCCAACGCGCCGGTGGGCGAAGACTGGGCCTTTGTCTGGACCGAGGAAGACCTGCGCAGCGACCGCGTCGAGAAAGAAAAATCCGGCTGGTTCGGCACGGTCGAGCGCGAGGTTTTCGCTCTGGATCCGTTTTCGGGACGGGGCGCCGATCTGGGCGCGACACGGATGGAGCGGACGATCATCATGCCCGAACGCCCGTTCCAGTCGCTGGCAGAACTGAACCCCGCCGGATTTGTCGAAGTCCGGAAATTTGTCGTGAGCCCGTCGGGCCGCGTGATGAGCTACAGGTGACTTGAATGGGCCAACCTTCCGATCTGATGGAGCTACGCGAAGAGGACATCCGCAGCCATTACGCGGCGGCCCTGTCGATGCTCGAAGGCTTTGATCATGCGCCGCGGATAGGCACCGCCCTAGCCGCCGAGGCTCCGGTCGAACGGTCGTCGGGTATCGGGGCGGGGCGCCGTCCGTTCCGGTCCACCACGCCGGGATTGGCCGCCCGCCGCGTGGTGCGCACTGACGGGATACGTCTGGTCGACCGGATCGAAAGCGGCGGCACGGGCGACGGGCTGGTCAGCCCGCTACAGGCGGCGTGCTTGCAGGCGTTGCGGCGGGCTCTGGCCATATCGCTGGCGGTCGGGGCGCAGTTTGCCGACCGCACCGGCCTGTCGGACCTTAAACGCGCGAACCTTGACGGCACATTGCCGGCGGCCAAAAGCACCGAGTTTTCGGACCTGTTGGCGGCCGAGTCCGTGGCCGGACTCTTTGTCTTTGGGTCGGCCCTGTCCTTTCTCCTTGCCCCGCACGCCAGCGAGGAAACCGTCGAAATCGGAGACGTCGAAGAGGTCCTTACCGACAACCTGCCGCTCGCGCTTCATGGTGCGCTGTGGGAAGCCGATCACAGGCTTGCCGCCTTTGGCACGACCGAGCCCCGCCAAGTCGCCACCCTGATCGCCTATGCCGAACAACTGATGCAAAAGGCCGCCGCGCGCGGAGCGTCGATGGGACGGCTAGAGCCTTTTGCCTCGGTCGGGTGGCGGGTCGAATCGGACGGTTTCACCGTGCAGGGCTTTAGCCCCGCCCGCGCCCGCAAGGGCACCACGCTGACCATGAGCTTTAAGAAGCCGCACGAGGTCGTGGGCAACCACATCGCCAAGTATCAGGCGATGAAACTGTCCAAGATGCTGATGGCCTATGACTTTGATCGCCGCCTGAACCCCTTTGCCGAAATGGGCGGGTTCATCTTTACCTTTATGGGTGATGGCAAACCGGGGACGGGTAAGACGACGCTGATCCAGATGATGGCGGGTCTGATCAATGACTATTGTCAGGTCGCGGGCTACCCGTTCCGGTATCAGAACCTTGGTGTCGACAACATCGACAGCTATCAGGGCAAGTCGGGCCAGAACGCGCGCGCCTTTATCGACACGATCATCGACCCGACCGCAATCGGCTTCGGCACGATCGACGACATCGACCAGTTGGCTGGCAAACGCGGAGACCGACAATCCAGCGCCGGTCAGCTAGAGATCACCGCCGTTCTCATGGATGCGTTCGCGGGGGCCAACACCGTCGTCCGCGGGAACTGCACCTTCGGGATGTTTTCGAACTATCCCGAAAACGTGGACGACGCTTTGCGCCAAAGGGCCGGTGCACGGTTCCTGGTGGACGGCCCGCAAACCCGCGACGACTACATCGACATCCTGACCCTGCTGTTGGGGAAACGGCACGATATCCCGCTGGGCAGCCACGAC
>JALQXR010000120.1:0-2265 GCA_023263105.1 Marivivens sp.
CTGATCTACCGCGGCAAGCGGCTGGTGAACTGGGACCCGCATTTCGAAACCGCGATTTCCGACCTCGAAGTCGAAAACATCGAAGTCGACGGCAACATGTGGCACTTCAAATACCCGCTTGCCGGCGGGGCCACCTATGAATACGTCGAAAAGGACGAAGACGGGACCGTCACCCTGCGCGAAACGCGGGATTACATTTCCATTGCGACCACGCGCCCCGAAACCATGCTGGGCGACGGCGCGGTCGCGGTGCACCCGTCCGACGAACGCTATGCGGCCATCGTGGGCCAGCTGTGCGAAATCCCCGTCGGCCCGAAAGAGCACCGCCGCCTGATCCCGATCATCACCGACGAATACCCCGACCCGACCTTTGGCTCGGGCGCGGTAAAGATCACCGGCGCGCATGACTTCAACGACTACCAAGTCGCCAAGCGCGGCAACATCCCGATGTACCGCCTGATGGACACGCGCGGCGCGATGCGGGCCGATGGCGTGCCCTATGCAGAGGCCGCCCAGATCGCCCAAGAGGTCGCCCGCGGCGACCGCACCCTGACCGAAGCAGAAGCCGACGCCCTGAACCTTGTCCCCGATCACCTGCGCGGACTCGACCGGATGGAGGCGCGCGCCAAAGTCGTCGACGAAATCACCGCAGACGGTCTGGCCGTGATGACCGTCGCCACCGACCCCCGCCTTGGCAAAGCCGCGCTGAAGCCGGACGCCGAGGGCGCCGATGCCGCCGTTCCGCTGTTCGAGGCCAAGAAAATCATGCAGCCTTTCGGCGACCGGTCCAAAGTCGTGATCGAGCCGATGCTGACCGACCAATGGTTCGTGGACGCCGAACAGATCGTGGGCAAGGCGCTGGATGCGGTCCGCGATGGCCGGACCAAGATCATGCCGGAGTCGGGCGAAAAGACCTACTTCCACTGGCTGGAAAACATCGAACCCTGGTGCATTTCGCGCCAGCTCTGGTGGGGCCACCAGATCCCTGTCTGGTACGACGCCGACGGCAACCACTATTGCGCCGCCACCGAAGCCGAAGCACAAAAGATGGCCGGCTCGACCGACCTGACCCGCGATCCCGACGTGCTGGACACGTGGTTCTCGTCCGGTCTGTGGCCCATCGGCACGCTGGGCTGGCCCGAGCAAACCCCTGAACTGCAACGCTATTTCCCGACCTCTGTTCTGATCACCGGTCAGGACATCCTGTTCTTCTGGGTGGCGCGGATGATGATGATGCAACTGGCCGTGGTGGACGACATTCCGTTCCACACCGTCTACCTGCACGACCTCGTCCGCGACGAGAAGGGCAAGAAGATGTCGAAGACGACCGGCAACGTGATCGACCCGCTCGACATCGTGGACCAGTACGGCGCCGACGCGCTGCGGTTCACCAATGCCTCGATGGCGGCCATCGGCGGCGTTCTGAAACTGTCCGAAGACCGCATCAAGGGCTTCCGCAACTTTGGCACAAAGCTGTGGAACGCCTGCCGCTTTGCCGAAATGAACGGCGCGACGCACGGTCCCGCAACCCCGCCCGCCGCCACCGCCACGGTCAACAAATGGATCGTGGGCGAAGTGGGCAAAGTCCGCGAAGACGTCGACTCCGCCCTTGCCGCCTTCCGGTTCAACGACGCGGCCAACGCGCTCTACGCCTTTGTCTGGGGCAAGGTCTGCGATTGGTATGTCGAATTCTCCAAGCCGCTCCTTCTGGACGGAACCGACGCCGAAAAAGCCGAAACCCGCGCCACGATGGCATGGGTTCTGGACCAATGTCTGATCCTGCTGCACCCGATCATGCCCTTCATCACCGAAGAACTTTGGGGCCTGATGGGCGACCGGTCAAAGATGCTGGTGCACGGCGATTGGCCGACCTACGGCCTTGATCTGGTGGACGCCGAAGCCGACCGAGAGATGAACTGGACGATTTCGCTGATCGAAGGCATCCGCTCGGCTCGGGCCCAGATGAACGTGCCGGTGGGGCTCTATGTCCCCGTCGTGATGGAAGCCGCCGATGACAACGCCCGCGCGGCCCTAGCTGGCAATTCTGCCCTGATCACCCGCCTCGCCCGCATCGGCGACATCACCGAAGGCGCTGCACCCAAAGGGTCGATCACCATTCCGACGAACGGCGCGACCTTTGCGCTGCCGCTGGCGGACATCATCGACGTCGACGCCGAAAAGGCCCGCGTCCAGAAAGCGATCGACAAACTGGCCAAGGAACTCGGCGGCCTGCGCGGACGGCTAAAGAACCCCAACTTCGTGGCC
>JALQXR010000120.1:2275-6849 GCA_023263105.1 Marivivens sp.
GCGCCCGATGAGGTCGTCGAAGAAGCCCGCGCCAACCTCGCCCTGCGCGAAGAAGAAGACGCCCAACTGCGGGCCGCCCTCGCCCGACTCGCGGAAATCGGCTAATCACGGCTCCGGCGGCCACCCCGCCGGAGACACCCATGGCCCGCTGGCTGGACAAAATCACCGAACGCCTGATGCGACGGGCCGAGGCCGAGGGCAAACTCTCGGGCCTGTCCGGCGAAGGCAAACCCCTGCCCGACCGCCCCGGCGACGCTTTAATCGATCCCGGCGACGCGGTCGGCTTCCGTATCATGGCCGAGTCCGGCGTCCTGCCCGAAGAAATCACCCTCAAGAAAGCGGTCGCGGCACAAAAGGCGCGGCTGTCTACCCTGACCGACCCCGACGCCCGCCGCGCGGCCATGGCCGAACTTGCCCGACTCATGCAGCGTCAGGCCATCGCCGAAGAAGCCCGCCGAAAATTCCTCTCTCGCTAGCCGCTTCTTTGGTCCTTCACTCCGGGGGTGAGGGCCGGACAGGCCCGAGGGGGCAGAGCCCCATCTTGCGCCGCCCGACCGAAGCGCTATCCATAGCGTATGACCGATGATCCTCGCCTGACCCCGCTCGCCGCCTCCCTGCCCGCAACCGTCCCTTTCGTCGGACCCGAGGCCGCGGAACGCAGCATGGGACAACCCTTTGTGGCGCGGCTGGGCGCGAATGAATGCGTTTTCGGCCCTTCGCCCAAAGCGATCGACGCGATGCAACGCGCCACCGCCGAGGTCTGGAAATACGCCGACCCCGAAAGCCACGACCTGCGCCACGCTCTCGCAGGGCATCTCGGTATCGACGCGGCCCATATCATGATCGGCGAAGGCAGCGACACCTTGATGGGGGTCCTCGTGCGGCTACTGATCGGGCCGGGCGACGCGGTGGTGACTTCGGCCGGAGCCTATCCGACGTTCAACTTCCACGTCGCGGGTTTCGGCGGAACGCTGCATACGGTCCCGTTCAAGGACGACCGCGAAGACCCCGAGGCCTTGATCGCCAAAGCCAAAGAGGTCGGCGCCAAGCTCATCTACCTGTCCAACCCCGACAACCCGATGGGCACTTGGCACGACGCCACGACGATGAACCGGATGATCGACGCGGTGCCCGACGGGGCTCTCCTGCTGATGGACGAAGCCTACTGCGATTTCGCACCGTCCGACGCCATCCCCCAGCTTAACCCGACCGACAGCCGCGTGATCCGAATGCGCACGTTTTCAAAAGCTTACGGCATGGCAGGCGCGCGCGTGGGCTATGCGATCGGCCCCGCCCCGCTGATTGACGCCTTCAACAAGGTGCGCAACCATTTCGGCATGAACCGGATATCCCAGATCGGGGCGCTGGCCGCGCTTGCGGATCAGGACTGGCTGTCCCATGTCAGGTCCGAGGTCGCCATATCCCGCGACCGCATCGCGGGGATCGCGACGCGGAACGGCCTGTCGGCCCTGCCGTCAGCCACCAATTTCGTCGCGATCGACTGTGGACGGGACGCGGCTTTCGCCAAGGCGGTGCTGTCCGGCCTCGTGTCGCGCGGGATCTTTGTCCGGATGCCCTTTGTCGCGCCACAGAACCGCTGCATCCGCGTCAGCTGCGGCACGCCCGCCGATCTGGATGCCTTTGCCGCCGCGCTGCCCGAAGCCTTGGCCGACGCCCGCAACGCCGTCCCGACCTGACAAAGCACCGCCGAGGTCCACAACTTCGTGACTTGCCTTCCAGCAGGTGGAACCCGATTTCAACGGGCAATCACTTCGTAACGGAGGCCATCATGGTCCGCTCTGCTCTTTTTATTGTCAGCCTCGCAGCCCTTCCGGTCGCGGGATTTTCCCAACAAACGACCGGACACGGCACCCATGGGGCCGCGCCTGACAGCCCTGCCGCCTTGGCTTTTGCCCAAGCGAACAGCGCCATGCACGCCGCGATGATGCTAGAGATGACCGGCGACGCGGACGTGGACTTTATCCGGGGAATGATCCCGCACCACGAAGGCGCGGTCGCGATGGCGCGTATCCTTTTGCAATACGGCACCGACCCCGAAGTCCGCGCCTTGGCCGAAGCCGTCATCGCCGCCCAAGAGGCGGAAATCGCATGGATGAAGGACTGGTTGGCCGCACGGGGATACTGACCCCCGCGCGCGCTAAGCTATTTTCCCGCGATGACGGTCGCTGCGGCCTCGACCCCGCCGCGCCCGTGCGGGATATCCAGCGCCTTGAGCCCCGCGTCGATCGTGCCCAGAACAGCCAGCACCATTTGCGCGTTCACGTGCCCCATATGGCCGATCCGGAAATAGGCCGAAGCCGGCTCTCGGCCCAGTCCGACGCCCAGCGTCACGCCTGCCTCGGTTTCGGTCCACGCCCTGAGGCGGTCGCCGTCGCCTTCGGCCATCCGGATCGACGTCACCGCATGGGACCGCTCGGCGGGGTTGGCAAGGTTAAGCCGCATCTCGCCGCCCTCGGACCAAGCGTCAACGGCGGCCCAGACGGCGCGCGCCAGCGTCGCGTGGCGGGCCCAGACGTTCTCTAGCCCTTCTTCGTGGATCATGGTCAGGGCCTCGCGCAGGCCATACAGATGGTGGGTCGGCGCGGTGCCAAAGAACATATCGGCAAAGCCCGGCGGGCGGACCCGCGGTTTCCAGTCCCAATACGGCGTCGTGCGATCCGCGGTTTCGCGCGCGGCGGCGGCGGCTTCGTTGAACCAGACAAAGGCCAGTCCCGGCGGGGTCATAAGCCCCTTTTGACTGGCCGTGATCGCGACATCCGCGCCAAAAGCGTCCATTTCGAACCGGTCGCACCCCATCGAACAGATGCAATCGGCCATCAAAAGCGCCGGATGCCCCGCAGCGTCGATCGCCGCTCTGATCGCGGCCATATCGTTCCGGACCGAGGTCGACGTATCCGTGTGAACGGCCAGAACCGCCTTGATTTTATGCGCTTTATCGCTGCGAAGGGCGTCTTCGATCTTTGCCGGATCGGCGGCTGCGCTCATGCCGAAATCGACCAGCACCGGCTCTGCGCCCAAGGCGCGGGCGACGTTGGCCCAGCCAATCGCAAAGCGCCCCGTGACTGGGACCAGCACCTGATCGCCCTCCTGCAGAATATTGTTCAGCGACGCCTCCCACGCGGCATGGCCGTTGCCCATGTAAATCGCGACGTCACCCGCGGTGCCCGCAACCTGCTTCAGATCGGGCAACAGACCATAGGTCATTTCGTGCAGGTCTCCGGTGTAGATGTTGGGAGAAGCGCGGTGCATGGCCCGCAACACCCGGTCGGGCACGACAGAGGGGCCGGGGATTGCCAGATACTGGCGTCCGTTCGAGAGTGTCATCGAGATATCCGAAAATCATCAAATCGGCTCGACCCTAGCGCCGAGTGATTGCGAAGTGTAGCCCCTCTGACACCTGCTTCGGGCTACACTTGGCCCGCGAAAAACGCTATCCTGCATCCGAGCAGAGCAAAGAACCGATGACCGCACTAAAACAATACGAACGTCTGGAATCTACCGGCCTTTGGCGCCCGTCCGAGGACCAGCAACGTCGCGAGGTCACGATCTTTTTCGGGGATGCGACGTTGGTGATCGCGGACGGCATGGGTCGGCCCTTGACGCATTGGTCGCTTGCCGCGCTGGAACGCCAGAACCCCGGCGTGCGCCCCGCCATCTACACCCCCGGCCCCGATGCCAGCGAAGTGCTGGAAATCGAAGAAGCGATCATGATCGACGCCATCGAAAAGGTCCGGCGGTCGATCCGGCGCGTCGGGGCACGTCCGGGCAGGTTGCGCGGCATTGTCGTGGCGCTGATGGCTGTGGCGATCATCGGACTGGCGGTCTTTTGGGCTCCGGGCGCGATCCGGACCGAAACGCTGCGGGTGGTGCCCGTGTCCAAACGGGCCGAAATCGGCTCTGCCCTTTTTGACGAAATGCGCCCGCTGACCGGTTCCGCCTGCAGCAGCGACGTCGCGAACGAAGCCCTGAACCGGCTGCGTCTGCGCGTGTTGGGTGCCGACAGCCGGACCCGAATTGTCGTCGTCCGCGCCGGTGTGCGCACCGTGCTGGCGCTGCCCGGAGGCATCCTTTTGATCAACCCGTCCTTGGTCGAAGACTACGAAGACCCCGCCGTTCTGGCCGGCTTCCTGCTAGAGGGTCTTGCCCATGCTTCGGCCGAAGATCCGTTGGGAAAACTGCTGGAACACGCGGGCCTGATCACCACGCTGACGCTGCTGACGTCGGGCGATCTGCCCCGTAGCGCCCTGCGCAGTTTCGCCGAGGAAATCCTGACACTCGACGTGCCGCGGCCGGATACCGATCTGCTTCTGGCCCTGTTCGACAGCGCCCGAGTTCCGACCGGACCCTACGCCTATGCGCTTGATGTTACAGGGGAAACCACACTCGACCTGATCGAGTCTTCGCCTCAGTCGACGGTTGGAGCCGCTCCGATCCTAAGCGATCGGGACTGGGTCGCGCTTCAGGGGATTTGCGGCGGATAGGGACCCCGCCCCGCGCCGATCAACGCCGCAGGAACGCGTCCGGATAGCCCGCGCTGCGTGCGGTTGCCAGCG
>JALQXR010000121.1:0-6433 GCA_023263105.1 Marivivens sp.
AATTCCGTCGCAAGGTCGTGCCCGGCGATCAGCTGATCATGAAGCTGGAGACCATCCGCGGCAAACCCGGTGGCAAGGTCTGGCGGTTCAAGGGCGTTGCGACCGTTGACGGCGAAATGGCCGCCGAGGCAGAGTTCACGGCGATGATGGACCTTAAGGGAGCGTAACGAAGTGCCCTCCATTCATCCCAGCGCCCTGATCGAGGACGGCGCGGTTATCGGCGAAGGCTCGGTTGTCGGGCCGTTCTGCCATATCGGCCCAGAGGTCGTACTGGGCGCAGGAGTGACCCTGAAATCCCATGTGGTCGTGACCGGCGACACCCATATCGGCGACGGCAGCACGGTGTTTTCCTTTGCGGTGATCGGAGAGATTCCGCAGGACCTAAAGTTCAAAGGCGAAAAGACCCGCACGCGGATCGGCGCGCGCAACCGGATCCGCGAACATGTGACGGTCAATGCAGGCACCGAAGGCGGCGGCGGCGAAACGCGGGTCGGCGATGACTGCCTGCTGATGGCCGGAAGCCACATCGCCCATGACGCGATGATCGGTAACAGGGTGATCGTGGTAACAATTCGGCCGTCGCCGGACATTGCGTGATCGAAGACGACGTGCTGATCGGTGGCCTGTGTGGCATCCACCAATTCGTCCGGATCGGGCGTGGGGCGATCATCGGTGCCTGCACCATGGTCACCAACGACGTGGTTCCCTATGGGCTGGTGCAAGGTCCCCGAGGCGTGCTGGACGGGCTCAACCTGGTCGGGTTGAAGCGGCGCGGCGTCAGCCGGTCGGACATCACCGCGTTGCGGGTCGCGTTCCAGACCCTGCGCGACGGCGAAGGCAATTTCCTTGAACGTGCAAAGCGGCTGAAGGACGAGGTCGACAGCGACTATGTCCGGACCATGGTCGACTTTATTCTGGCGGGAAGCGACCGCAGCTTCCTGACGCCCGGGTGATGATTGCGTTGATCGCAGGGCGGGGGCGGCTTCCGGTCGCGCTTTATGATCGCTTGGTCGCTGCGGGAGAAACGGTTCAACTGTGCGAATTGCAGGGTCAGCCCAGCGAATTGGACAGCGCGGTCGGGCGGCTGGTCTTTCGGCTAGAGAGGCTGGGCGGTCTGGTGGCCCGTCTAAAGCGGCGCGGCGTGACGCGGTTCTGCATGGCGGGCGGAGTCGACCGTCCAAAGATCAACCCTCTGGCGCTGGATATGGCCACGCTACGGCTCTTGCCGCGCGTTCGCAGGGCGCTTGCCCCGGGCGACGATGGCGCGCTCAGGGCGATCATTTCGGTTTTTGAATGGGCAGGTATCCAGGTCGTCGCGGCGACCGAAATCGCTCCGGATTTGCTGGTCGGGGCAGGGTGCCCGACGCGCGCCGAACCCGAAGCCGGCCATCGGGTTCTGGCCATGGCGGGGGACCGCGCGCTGGACGATATGGGGGCGGGAGATACCGGCCAAGCCCTGATTCTGGGGCCGGATGGCGTGTTGGCGACCGAAGGACCAGAGGGGACCGATGCGCTGATCGGTCAGGCCCGCTGGCCCGATGGCGCGGTGCTGTTCAAAGGCCCGAAACCCGGTCAGGACCGCCGCGCGGACATGCCGACAATCGGTCCCGCCACGGCCCAGAACGCCGTGCGGGCAGGGCTGGACGGGATCATCGTCGAAGCGGGCGGCGTGATCGTTCTGGACCAGCCCCGCGTGGTTGAAATTCTGGACGCGGCGGGTCTGTTCCTTTGGGCAAGGGAGAGACCGGCATGAAGGTCTTTGTGATCGCGGGCGAACCCTCGGGCGACCGGCTGGGCGGAGCGCTGATGGCGGGGCTGTCGCAGTTGTCGCCCGATCCGGTGGTCTATTCCGGCATCGGCGGAGAGCAGATGGCCGCACAGGGATTGCAGAGTCTTTTCCCGATGCAAGAGCTGAGCGTCATGGGGTTGGCAGAGATTTTGCCAAAGTATTTTCACCTCAAACGCCGCATCCGCGAAACCGCCGATGCGGTGATCGCTGCGGCTCCGGATGTGCTGATCACCATCGACAGTCCCGATTTCTGCCTGCGCGTCGCTAAGCTGGTGCGAGAGGTGTCGCAGGTCCGGACGGTCCACTACGTGGCGCCTTCGGTCTGGGCGTGGCGACCCAAACGGGCGGCCAAGATGGCGGGCGTGATCGACCACGTTCTGGCGCTGTTGCCGTTCGAGCCGCCCTATATGCAGGCCGCGGGCATGACCTGCGACTATGTGGGGCATCCGGTGGTCGCCAACCCGCAAGCCACCCCGTCCGAGGTCGCGGCGTTTCGGGCCGACCACGGGATCGGGGACGCGCCGCTGATCCTTGCGTTGCCCGGATCGCGCAAAGGCGAGGTCAGCCGCCTTGCCGCCCCCTTCGGAGAGGCGCTGGACCTGATCGCCGGCCAGATCCCGACTGCCCGAGTCGTGCTGCCCTGCGCCGCCCCCGTGGCCGATCTGGTGAAAGACCTGACCGCGGATTGGGAGGTTGCGCCGATCCTGATCGATCCCCGCGACGGAGAGGCCGCCGTTGCCGCCAAACGGGCCGCCTTTGCCGCCGCAGACGTGGCGGTTGCGGCCTCTGGCACGGTGTCGCTAGAGCTGGCCATGGCGCGAACGCCGATGGTCATCGCCTATAGGATGAACTGGCTGACCACGCAGATCATGCGGCACATGATGCTGGTCGACACCGTGACCTTGGTGAACCTTGTCAGCGAAACCCGCGCGGTGCCAGAGTATCTGGGCGACGACTGCACCGCCGAAAACATGGCAGGCGCGGTGTTGCGCATGCTGGCCGATCCCTCGTCGCAGGACGCCGCTATGGCGCTGACGGTCGAACGGCTGGGCGCAGGCGGAGAGGATCCGGGGCTAAGGGCTGCAAAATCGGTTCTGGCGCACCTCTAAAGGTCTGCCATCGCCACCTGAAGGTCGCCGTATCCGGTGAACCTGCGTTCGAAGTCCAGCCCAAGCCGCCGCGCGCAATCCCGAGCCTTGGCCGTCAGGTCCGCGTCCTCGGTCTGGGCCTGATAGACCAGCTTTGTGTAATTGCCGAAATACATGTCGCGAAGGTCGGGGTGACGGTCGAGCCCCATGGGCTTCCAGACAAAGGCGTCGAATTGCCGGACCAGAAAATCGGTCAGAAAGTACGCGGTCATGTCATCGTCGGCGCGGGCCGAAAAGGCATCGTTGCCTTCGAAAAAGGAATAGCAGTGCGGACCCGCGATCATCTCGACCCCAAGCGCGTCGCACTTGGCTTGCAGCCGCCCGCCGGTCCCGCAGTCGGCGTAGGCGACAAAGATGCGGGCATAGTCGCCGCGGTGGCGGTCGACGGCTTCGGCCACGGCGTCGGTGATTTTTTCGGGGTACAGGTGCAGTTTGGCGGGCAGGCACTGAAGGTCCAGATGGGCCCAGCCGTTGATCCGTTTGAGCGCAAGGATTTCATGCGCCAGCGCGCCGCAGCCGATGATCAGCACGCGCCCCTTGCCGGTCGGAGCCAAGCCGTCCTCGGTCAGAATGCGGTCGTCTATCGGCATCGGTCGATCCCCAAATAACAAAGGCCCCGCAGCGCTGCAGGGCCCCTGAAAAAACGTTTGGTCCTGCGGACTTAGGCGCGGGCGTTGTGTTTGCGCGCGACAAAGGTCTTTGCGGTTTCAACGGCGACTGCGGCATCGCGGCAATAGGCGTCTGCACCAATCGCACGGCCGAATTCTTCGTTCAGCGGAGCACCGCCCACCAGAACGATATAGTCGTCACGGATGCCCTTTTCGACCATCGTGTCGATCACGACCTTCATATAGGGCATGGTCGTGGTCAGCAGGGCGGACATTCCAAGGATGTCGGGCTGTTCGGCTTCCAGCGCATCGAGGTATTTTTCGACGGCGTTGTTGATGCCCAGATCGACGACCTCGAAGCCGGCGCCTTCCATCATCATCGAAACAAGGTTCTTGCCGATGTCGTGGATGTCGCCTTTGACCGTGCCGATCACCATCTTGCCCACGCGCGGCGCGCCGGTTTCGGCCAGCAGCGGCTTCAGGATGGCCATGCCGCCCTTCATCGCGTTGGCGGCCAGCAGCACTTCGGGAACAAAGAGGATACCGTCGCGGAAGTCCTGTCCGACGATGGTCATGCCGCCGACCAGTGCTTCGGTCAGGACGCGGTAGGGCTCCCATTTGCGCCCAAGAAGGATATGGACGCCTTCTTCGATCTCTTCCCTGAGACCGTCGTAAAGGTCGTCGAACATCTGCGCGACAAGGTCTTCGTCGTTCAGTTCAGAGAGGATGATTTCGTCGTCGTCAGCCATTGGCAATCTCTACTGGTTGATGTCGGGCAGCCGCTGCCCTCTGTCCGGTTTGCGACGAAAGGACCCGTAAGGCTGCACAGATTACGACACTGCCTGACGCGCAACCGACCTTGGGTCAAATGAAAAGTCCTGTCGACTAATAAGAGGTAATTCTTTATGTTCCCTTTATGTTCTTTTCGGAGGGACAAATGCCCGATCCGGTATCCGGAAATGTCGATCCCGACCTAAGGAAGGGACGCGCGGCGACTACCAATCCGCCGGTCCGTTTTGACCGGCAGGACAGGGTGCGCGAAAGCGACGGCTGGGATATCCAAGAGGACCTGCCGCCGCTCCGGACCGAAGTGACCACCGAACGGCCCCGCAGCGCGATCACCCGCAACACCTCGCCCGATCTGGCGTTCGACCGCTCGGTCAACCCGTATCGAGGCTGCGAACACGGCTGCATCTATTGCTACGCGCGGCCTGGCCATGCGTTTCTGGGGCTGTCGGCGGGGCTGGATTTCGAAACGCGGCTGGTGGCGCGGCCCGATCTTCCGATGGTGCTGGAGTCCGAGCTTCGCCGACCGTCCTACCGGCCCGAGGTTCTGGCGATCGGGACCTATACCGACCCCTATCAACCGATCGAGAAAGACCGGCAGATCATGCGGCGCACGCTGGAGGTGTTGCGCGATTTCCGGCATCCGGTCGCGGTGGTGACCAAGGGCACGCTGATCGAACGCGACATCGACATACTGTCGGAACTGGCCCGCGATGGCTTGGTGCGGGTCGGGATATCGGTGACGACTCTGGACCCTGCCGTGTCGCGCGCGATGGAGCCGAGGGTGCCTGCTCCGGCCCGCCGGATTGCGACCATCAGGCGGTTGGCCGAGGCGGGGATACCGGTGCGGGTCATGGTCTCTCCGGTTGTGCCGGCGCTGACGGATCACGAATTAGAGGCAATCCTGACCGCCGCCGCCGAGGCAGGCGCAAAGGCCGCGTCCTATATCGCATTGCGTCTGCCCAGAGAGGTCGCGCCGCTGTTTCGCGACTGGCTGGCCGAACATTTTCCAGACAGGGCAGAGCGCGTCCTTGGCCGCCTGCGCGACCTGCACGGCGGGGCCGAGTATGACGCCACCTTTGGCAAGCGCATGACGGGGCAGGGGAAATGGGCCGAGCTGCTGGCGCAGCGCTACAAACTGGCGGCGCGCAGGCTGGGTCTGGAGCGACATCTGCCGCCGCTCCGGACCGATCTGTTCACGCCGCCGCTGAAATCCGGCGACCAGCTGTCGCTGTTCTAGCGGCGTTAGCCGGTGTTAGCTGCGGCGGCGGCCGGTGCGGGCGCGGCGCGGGCCGCCGTCGTCGTCGCCGGTTCCGTCCGAGGCCGACGAAAACGCACCAAGCGCGGCGGTGATTGCATCCAGCGTGGGCCGGTCGCCGCGGGGGCGGGTTTCCAATGCGTTGCGCATCGACCGCAGGTGTTCGGGCGTGGTGCCGCAGCAGCCGCCGATGATGGTCGCCCCGCAATCGCGGGCCAGCACGGCGTAATCGGCCATCAGTTCGGGCGTGCCGTCATAGTGGATGTGACCGTCGTGATATTTCGGGATTCCCGCATTGCCCTTTGCGATGATCGGGCTTTCGGGACCCGAGGCGGCAAACCCCAGCACGGTGCGCAGCAGATCCGCCGCGCCCACACCACAGTTCGCGCCAAAGGCCAGCGGCGCGTTCGGCAGTTTGCCGACCTGCTTTACCATCTCGGCCGAGGTCAGGCCCATCATGGTGCGACCGGCGGTGTCAAAGCTCATGGTGCCGCACCACGGCATACCTGCCATGGCAAAGGCCTCGGCTGCGGCGCGGAATTCGTCGGCGGCGCTGATGGTTTCGACCCAGAGCACGTCGGCTCCGCCCGCTTTCAGCCCCTCGGCCTGTTCGTGGAACATCTCGACCGCAGAGGAATGGGTCAGGCTGCCCATCGGTTCCATGATCTCGCCCGTGGGGCCGACCGAGCCCGCGACGACGACCTTGCGGCCCGAGGCATCGACGACCTCGCGGCCCAGCTCTGCCGCGATCTTGTTCAGTTCGAACACGCGGCCCTGCATGCCGTGCAGTTTCAGCCGCGAGGCGTTGCCGCCGAAGCTGTTGGTCAGGAAGATGTCGCTGCCA
>JALQXR010000121.1:6443-6790 GCA_023263105.1 Marivivens sp.
TCATACAGTTTCTTGATCCGGTCGGGATGGTCGATGTTCCACATCTCGGGCGCGTCGCCGGACGTGAGGCCCATGTTGAAAAGGTTCGTTCCCGTGGCCCCGTCGGCCATCAGCCAGTCATTGGTGGCAAGGAGTTGCGACAAAAGATCGGACATGAACGGCCCCCTATGGTTCCAAATAGACGGGGCAGGTTGCGGCCCCTGATATCTTACCTCCGGCATCGCATGACCGACCTTGGGTTTCAAACCGAAAGTGCGGATCAGGGCCGGGATGGCAAAAGGGCGTGCCCAGCGGACACGCCCCCTAAGTTTGCCGGTCCAGCGGGCTGGATCAGGCTTCGTTCATCA
>JALQXR010000122.1:0-251 GCA_023263105.1 Marivivens sp.
ATCGCGTTCCCGAAGCTCTTGCGGCATCTGTTCGTAAAGCATGCCTTCACGGATGCCGTAGGACGAAATGGTGATGTCTTTTGGCTTAAAGGTCCGCACCAGTTCCCGCAGCACCTGCACCGCGATCGGCACCAGCGCCATCCGGTCGGACGATATGCCTGTCCGCCCGCGCACGGCCTCTAGCGCTGTGACGTTGATGTATTCGGCGGTCGCCGCGACGGATTGCTGGTTCATGCGGTATTCGTGCAGCA
>JALQXR010000122.1:272-5433 GCA_023263105.1 Marivivens sp.
GTCGATCCGCGCAATCGCCCGCCAAGAGCCGCCCACCAGAAACAGGCGTTTGCCGGTTTCGCCACCCATATCGGCGAACAGGCGGGCCATGATGTCACGGATATGGGACTTTAGCGCCTTTTTCGACGTGAAGCCGCTGAGTTTCAGCGGTCCGAGCGGCGAGGTCAGGCGCCGCCCGACCTGCCCGTCGTTCAGATAGGCCAGCTCCATCGACGAGCCGCCGATGTCACAGACCATGCCGTAAGACCCCGGCCAGCCCAGCAGAACGCCCTGCGCCGAAAGCCGCGCTTCTTCCTCGCCGTTGATGACCCAAAGCCGCACGCCCGTTTCCCGCATCACCTCGCGGCGGAACTCCTCTCCGTCCGAGGCTTCGCGTACGGCAGCGGTTGCGACGGCGGTCAGCGGGCCGATGCCCATTCCCTGGGCCAAAGCGGCAAACCGGCGGATCGCCGAAAGGGCGCGGACCCGACCCGTGGGGTTCAGGTGGCCGGTCTGCGACAGGCCCGCGCCCAAGGCGCACATGACCTTTTCGTTGTAGAAATAGGCAGGGCTCCGCGCCGCGCCGTCAAAAACGACCAGACGCACAGAGTTCGACCCCACGTCGACGACGCCGACCCGTGACAATGCTTTCGCCTGAGGGTCGTCGAACAGGGGCCGACCGAATGGCCCCCAGTCGGTCATGTCCTGGTCTGGGTCGGAGCTGGGTCCGGAATCCGGACTGTCGGTTTGGGAATCCATCGGACATCCTTGGCAGTTGTCCAACTATCCGTCACAGCAGACGGACGGTCAACTGCGCGATGGCTGCAATCAATCGTCAGTGTGGGTCAATTGCGGCACATCCTTTGCCCCTGCCGACCCGCGTCCGGAAAGTGACGGATTTTCAATGAAGAAGCGGTGGCAGTTAAAGGCGAACTCGCCTTCCGCGACGGTCGCGCGGGTGAATTTTCCGTCCGGCCCCATGACCCAGCTTTGCGCCACATCGGCCATATTGGCGGCCATCACCTGACTGGTGATCTGCGCTTTCACGGTGGGGTTGGTGATTTCGACCAGCGTTTCGACCCGCCGGACAAGGTTGCGGCCCATCCAGTCAGCCGAGGACATGAACACCCGCGCCTTTTTCGATGGCAGCCCGTGCCCGTTGCCAAAGCAGACGATCCGGCTGTGTTCAAGGAACCGGCCCACGATGGATTTGACGCGGATATTGTCCGACAGCCCCTTAACCCCCGGACGCAAACCGCAAATGCCGCGCACGACAAGGCTGATCTTTACCCCCGCCTGACTGGCCTCGTAGAGCGCGTCGATGACGTCCTCTTCGATCAGGCTGTTCATCTTTGCCCAGATCTGGGCGTCCTTGCCGTCCTTTGCGTGCTGGATTTCCGCCTTGATCAACTCTAGCAGCTTCGGCTTGAGCGAGATCGGGGAAATGGCAAGGTTTTCAAGCCCTTCCGGCTGGGCGTATCCGGAAAGGTAATTGAACACCTTGGTCGCGTCGCGCCCAAGAGCGCGGTCGCAGGTAAAGAGGGACAGGTCCGTATAGATCCGCGCGGTGATCGGATGATAGTTGCCGGTGCCAAAGTGGGTGTAGGTGACCAGCGTGTCGCCTTCGCGCCGCACGACTGTCGAAATCTTTGCGTGGGTTTTGAACTTTAGGAAACCGTAAACGACATGGGCGCCCGCACGCTCCAGCCGCCGTGACTGGCGGATATTGGCGGCTTCGTCGAAGCGAGCCTTGAGTTCGACCAGCGCGGTCACCGATTTGCCGTCTTCGGCCGCCTCGCACAGGGCCTCCACAATCGGCGAGTTGCGGGACGTCCGGTAGAGTGTCTGTTTGATCGCCACAACGTCGGGATCGCGCGCGGCCTGCTGCAGGAACCGGATCACCATGTCGAAGGTTTCATAGGGATGGTGCAGCAGCATATCCTTTTGCCGGATCGCCGCGAACATATCGCCGTCGTGGTCCTGCACCCGTTCGGGAACCCGCGGGCTGTAGGGCGGCCAAAGCAGGTCAGAGCGGCTGTCCAGCACCAACTCTCGTAGATCGGCGATCCCGATCATGCCCTCGACCTCGACCACCTCGTCGTCCGAGACATGGAGTTCCTGCATGATCATGGATTTCAGCGACGGCGGCGCATCGGCCGAGAGCTTCATCCGCACGACTTCGCCCCTGCGGCGACGTTTCAGGGCGACCTCGAATTCGCGGACCAGATCCTCGGCTTCGTCCTCGACCTCCAGATCGCTGTCGCGCAGCACGCGAAAGGCGCAGTGTCCCTTCATCCGGTAGCTGGGGAACAGCTGTCCGATGTGCAACAGCAGCAGTTCTTCAAGCGGGAGGTAGCGCTGGCAGTCGGTGCCGGGCAGCGGGATGAACCGGTCGATCTGGGCCGGCACCGGCAAAAGAGCGCGCAGCGGGCGTTTGTCGTCGGTCCGTTCCATCGTCAGCGCCAGCGCGAAGCCTTCGTTGGGAATGAACGGGAAGGGATGCGCGGGGTCGACGGCCAGCGGGGACAGAACCGGAAACACCTGATCCAGAAAGACGCTTTCCAGATGGGTCAGGTCGTCGGGCTCTAGATTGTCCCGCGTGAGAATATGGATGCCCTCTGTCGCCATCTCGCGGGTCAGGGCGCAGAAAACCTCTTGCTGGCGGGCCAGAAGATCGCGCGCGTCGCTGTCGATCAGCAGCAGTTGCTCTGCCGGTGACAGGCCGTCCATGCTGGGGGTAGAGTTGCCCGCATGCGACAATTCCCGCAAACCGGCCACGCGGACGGTGTAGAATTCGTCCAGATTGGTCGCCGAGATCGACAGGAATCGCAGCCGCTCCAGCAGCGGCACACGGGGATTTTCCGCCTCTTCCAGAACGCGCCAGTTGAACCCCAGCCACGAGAGTTCGCGATTGTAGAACCGCGCAGGCGAATGGTGGTCGATGTCGACCTCGGTCGCGGGCGGAAAGCTGGATTTCAGGAAATCGGCAGGGTTCATACGGTCAGGTTAGCCTCGAAGTTTAAAACATTCATGACAATTTCACCGCGGGGGTCAGTCTTTTTCTAGCAGCGCCCGCGCAAGCCGTTCATTGACCTTGCGGCCCGAGGACAGGGCCTCGGCATCCAGACGGGCGACAATGTCTTGCGCGGCATAGAAGGACCGTTCGATCCGCGACGATAGATAGGCAACCAGCCCCGGTGTCGGAGCGATTTGCCGGTCCTCGAACAGCTTCATGATCACGGCAGCCAGTAGCTGGTCGTCAGGGTCCGAGATCCGCGCAACCGCCGTGCCCTGCATCCGGCTGGCCAGATCGGGCAGGGCGATGGACCAGCGCGACGGGGCGATGGTTGCAGTCAGCAGCAGATAACCCTGTCCAGCCAGATTGTTGTGGAGGTGGAACAGCGCCTCTTCGCCTTCGGGGCGCAGGTCTTGCAGGTCTTCGACCACCACGTGGCCCGCACGGGGCGTGTCGGTCGTGTCGGTCAGATCGGCGGCGCTTAGGATGACCGCTCCGGTCATCTGGGCAAAGACGCGGGCAAGGTGGGTTTTTCCGCTGGCCTTCGGCCCGATCAGCGCCAGTTTGCCCGAGGGCCAGCTGTCAGGCGCAGACACCATCGCATAGGCCGAGGCATTGGCATCGGTCACGAAAAAGTCGTCGCGCCCCAGCGCCACGCGTGTCGGCCAATTGAAAAAGAGCTGCTCTCCGGTCATTCGTCGATCTTGCCGGCAAGCCCCCGATAAAGCCGGCCCTCTTTATAGCGTCCGATCACAAACCGCACGATCACGCCCAGCATGGCCGCCAGAGGCACGGCGACCAGCATGCCGACGAATCCGAACAACGACCCGAAGACCGACAGCGCGAAAATCAGCCAGACCGGATGCAACCCGACCGAGCTGCCGACCAGATTGGGGGTCAGGACGTTGCCCTCCATCACCTGGCCGATAGCGAAAATGCCCGCGACGATCCCGATCGACCACCAGTCGCCCCAGAACTGGAACAGCGCAAGCCCCAGCGCCAAGGCGCCTCCGACCAATGCGCCCACATAGGGAATGAAGGAAATCAGCCCCGCGACAAAGCCCACGACCAGACCGAAATTCAGCCCCGCGATCATCAGCGCGACCGCGTAATAGGTGCCCAGCACCAGACAGACGGTCCCCTGACCACGGATAAAGCTGGCCAGCGTGCGGTCGATATCCGCCGCCAGCGCGCGCACCACCGGAGCATGGTCTCGCGGCAGCAATTCGTCGATCCGCGCGACCATCTTGTCCCAGTCAAGCAACAGATAGAACGCCACGACCGGCACGACGACCACCAGAACAATCAGGTTTATCAGTGACATGGCTGACGACAGAACGCCGTTCAGCAGGTCGCCGCCCTTGGACTGGATGGTCTCTCCGATTGCGATCAACTGCTGCCGCACGGTCGAGGTTTCATCGGTCAGCGACGGGAACTGCGTCATAAGCCAGCTTTGCAGCCTGCGGAACAGGTCGGGCGCAATGTCGATCAGCGACGCGGTCTGCTGGATCAGGGTCGGAATGACCGCCAGCACAAGGACGACGAAAGCGATGGTGGCAAACAGCGTGATCACCGCGACCGAGGCCACGCGGCTTAACCCCAACCTCTCGAGCCGGTCGGCAACGGGATCAAGGAAATAGGCAATCGCCCCGCCCAGAACGAACGGCAAAATGACATCGCCAAGGAACCACAGCGTCATGACCACCGCCAGCGCCGCAATGCCCCAGTATTTTGCCTGTTCCCTGACCGGAAGTGCCATGTCGTATCCTTGCGCCAATGTAAGGGCCTGTTTACTCTCTATTTCGGAACTGTGAAAGCAATGTGCAACCCCGCATGGTCCGTGGACTTGCCAGCAGGGCGGGGGGCGACTACACGCATAGGAATTGGATTTTAACCACGGAAACCGTCCGATGCGCCTGAGCCGCTACTTCCTCCCCGTTCTGAAAGAAAACCCCGCCGAGGCGCAGATCGTGTCGCACCGGTTCATGCTGCGCGCCGGCATGATCAAGCAGCAGTCCGCCGGTATCTATTCGTGGCTCCCGCTGGGCTATCGCGTGCTGAAGCGGATCGAACAGATCGTCCACGAAGAGCAGGTGCGCGCGGGTCACATTCCGCTGTTGATGCCGACCCTACAGTCGGCGGACCTGTGGCGCGAAAGCGGCCGCT
>JALQXR010000122.1:5443-6785 GCA_023263105.1 Marivivens sp.
CTACGACGACTATGGCGAAGAGATGCTGCGCATCACGGACCGCCACAAGCGTGACATGCTCTACGGTCCGACCAACGAAGAAATGATCACCGACATTTTCCGCAGCCACGTCGGGTCCTACAAAGACCTGCCGATGACGCTTTACCACATCCAGTGGAAATTCCGCGACGAAGTCCGCCCCCGTTTCGGCGTCATGCGTGGCCGCGAATTCCTGATGAAGGACGGCTATAACTTTGACGTCGACCGCGACAGCGCGCTGCATGCCTACAACCGTCACATGGTCAGCTACCTGCGGACCTACGAACGGATGGGCCTGACCGCGATCCCGATGCGCGCCGACAGCGGCCCGATCGGCGGCGACGACACCCACGAATTCCTTGTCCTTGCATCGACCGGCGAAAGCGAAGTCTTCTACGACGACCGCGTCACCGCTCTGAAACTGGGCGAGCGGGAAATCGACTATGACAACCGCGATCAGGTGGCCGAAGTCTGCAAGGAATTCACCACCCTCTACGCCCGCACCGACGAAACCCACGACGAAGCCGTCTTTGCCGGCGTCCCCGAAGCGAACCGTCAGGTCGGTCGCGGGATCGAAGTCGGCCAGATCTTTTATTTCGGCACCAAGTATTCCGAAGCCATGGGCGCGACCGTCGTGACCAAGGACGGGACCAAGGTTCCGGTCGAAATGGGCAGCCACGGCATCGGTGTGAGCCGACTGCTGGGCGCGATCATCGAAGCAAGCCACGATGACAAAGGCATCATCTGGCCCGAAGGCGTGACCCCGTTCCACGTCGGCATTGTGAACCTCAAGCAGGGCGATACCGAAGCGGACGCCGCCTGCGACGCGCTCTATAAATCCGTCGCCGCACTGGGACTAGAGGCGCTCTATGACGACACCGACGCCCGCGCCGGTGAGAAATTCGCGAAAATGGACCTGATCGGCCTGCCGTGGCGCATCACCGTAGGTCCGCGCGGCCTGAAAAACGGGGTGGTCGAACTGACCAGCCGCCGCAGTGGCGAAAGCATTGAACTGCCGCCCGAACAGGCCGTGGAGCGCATCGCCCAAATTTATGCGGGACATCGCTAAGCGTTTGGAAATATGATGAAAAGGGCGGCCGCAACGGGCCGCCCTTTTCATTTCATGGTGACGATGACATTGCCCGGTGGCCCTGAGCCATCGACCGTGCGGTGGGCCTCGGCGATGCGGTCCAGCGGCAGCGCGGTTCCGACGACAGGACGAAAAGAGCCCTCTGCCACCCAGCCGATAAGCCGGTCCACCGCCGCGCGCCCCTCGCCCGAGGTTCCCGCGATCACCCGATGCGACCCGCGACAGGGACGCAGG
>JALQXR010000123.1 GCA_023263105.1 Marivivens sp.
ACCCATCGCGCTGTATTGTGCGGCCGGTGGGCGGGCCGGAATGGCCTGCGACCTGATGCGCCGACTGGGCTATGACGACGTGCACAACATCGGCGGCCTGAGCCATTGGCAAGCGGCCGGTGGCGCCATTGCCAGCTAAGAGTCAAGCGCAGACGGGTGAAGTTTTCCATACCCGTTGAAAATAGGAATTGATCGGGACGCGGTATCGGCGAATCTGGGCGTAGCTGCACAGGAGATCGTTCGATGCTGCGCCCCATTCTTTATTGTATTGCTTTCTTCTTTTGCGCGTCCGGCCTAGCCGCACAGGACCGTACGAACACCATCCTAGTCCTTGACGGTTCCGGCTCTATGTGGGGCCAGATCGACGGGGTCGCAAAGATCACCATCGCCCAAGAGGTCGTGGCGGGGCTGCTGGCGGATTTCCCGTCGGACCAGAACCTAGGGCTCACGGTCTATGGTCATCGCAGCCGTGGCGAATGCACTGACATCGAAACGATCGTCGCCCCCGGACCCGACACACGCGACGCCATTGCGGCGGCCGTTGCCGGCATCAAGCCGCTGGGCAAGACCCCCATGACCGACGCTGTCATCGCCGCCGCAGGCGCGCTGCGCTACACCGAGGACAAGGCGACAGTGATCCTTGTCTCGGACGGGGTGGAAACCTGCAATCCCGACCCTTGCGCCGCGGCCCGTGCCCTGGAAGAGGCGGGGATCGATTTTACCGCCCATGTGATCGGCTTCGACGTCGGCAATGACGCCACCGCGCTGGCGCAGATGCAATGTCTTGCCGAGGAAACCGGTGGCCGGTTCCTGACCGCCGCCAACGCCGCCGAGTTGTCCGCCGCGCTAACCACGGTCGCGGCGGCCGAGCCCGAACCGGTGATGGTGTCCCTGCTGCTGCGGGCGGTCGAAGGCGACGAGAACGGGTCGGAAATCACCGATCCCGTGATCTGGACCCTTTCGGGCTCGGACGGGGCGGTTTTCGCAGACCGCGAAGGCAACCCGATCGAGGACAGCGTGACCCAAGGCAGCTATACCGCCACGGCCTACCGCCTAATGACCGAGACCGAAGCTCAGGTGCAGATCGTCACCGGCGACAGCGGGCCGGTGGTGGCCACCGTGGTCTTTCCGGTGCCCGTGCCCGAGGCCTCGGTTTCCGCACCCGCCTCTGCGCCTGCGGGCAGCCGGATCGAGGTGTCGTGGACCGGACCGAACGACCCTTCGGACAACATCCAGATCCGGCCGGTCGGCGAGGATGGCCGCTATCTGTCCTACGCCTATACGACAGACGGCAACCCGTTGATGCTGCAACTGCCCGCCGACCCGGGCCAATACGAAATCCGCTATCGGCATAAGGACACCGACACGATTGCCGTGGCCCTTATCGACGTCACCCCTGCCCTGCTGTCGCTGACCGCTCCGGACAGCGGAGCGGCAGGTTCGCAGATCGAGGTCGGCTGGGAAGGCCCCGATGCGGCCAGTGACAACATCCAGATCGGATCGGTCGGCGGGACGGATTATTCCGACTATGCCTATACCGCCGAAGGCAACCCTGTCCGGCTGCAGCTCCCTGCCGAGGCCGGAGACTACGAATTGCGCTATGTGTTTCAGGACCGGCAGATCATTCTGACGCGACCTTTCTCGGTCACGGAAGCCGAGGTGAGCCTGTCGGCGCCCGACAGCGTGCCCGCCGGAAGCGAGGTCGAAATCACGTGGTCGGGACCCGCCGCCCCAAGTGATAACGTGCAGTTCGCGCAGATCGGCGGCAGCTATGTCACCTATTCCTACGTGACAGCGGGCGAGCCGGTGGTCATCGTCACCGCCCCGAACGAACCCGGCGACTATGAGCTGCGGTATTCGTTTCAGGACCGCCAGACGATCGCCACCCGACCGATTACGGTGACGGCGGTCGAGGCTTCGGTTTCAGGACCCGCCGAAGCGCCGGTTGGCGCGACGGTCGACATCGGCTGGTCCGGTCCGGACTATCCCGGCGACTATGTCTCGGTCGGGGCGCCGGGGGACGACAGCTATGAGACCTACGCCTATACCGCGTCGGGCGCACCGGCCAGAATGGAACTGCCGTCGGTGCCGGGCAGCTACGAGGTCAAGTACCACAACTCGGACGGTTCGGTGATCGCCCGCGCGCCGATCACACTGACCGAGGTGACCGCGCAGCTGGTCATGCAGGGTCCATTCAAAGCGGGCGAGACGACCTATGTCGGCTGGGACCTGTCAGGCGGAAGTGCGGACTTTATCGGGATCGGGCTGCCTGGCGACGACGCCTATCTGACCTATGCCTATGTCGGCTCTGGCAATCCGGCGCAAATCCAGTTGCCCGACACTCCGGGTGAATACGAGGTCCGGTATTACCTGAACCGCGATTACCGGATCGTCGGTCGGCTGGCCATCACGGTCGAATGATCCAAAGGAAAGCCCCGGAGCCTGCGCTCCGGGGCTTGGATTTTTGCTTGGTTCGGGGGCTCTGCCCCGCGGGCTGCGCCCGCCCCCCCGGAGTGGCGGACCAAAGAAGCGTTTAGAAGTGGATCGCGCGGCCGTAGGCGTCCAGCACCGCTTCGTGCATCATTTCCGACAGGGTGGGATGCGGGAATACGGTGTTCATCAGGTCCTCTTCCGTGGTTTCGAGGCTGCGGCCCACCACATAGCCCTGGATCAGTTCCGTGACTTCGGCGCCGACCATATGCGCCCCCAGAAGTTCGCCGGTCTTGGCGTCGAAGACGGTCTTGATCATGCCTTCGGGTTCGCCCAGAGCGATGGCTTTGCCGTTGCCGATAAACGGGAAGCGGCCGACCTTGATGTCGTAGCCTGCCTCTTTGGCGCGGGCTTCGGTCAGGCCGACGCTGGCGACCTGCGGGTGGCAATAGGTGCAGCCCGCGATGGTGTTCGGCTTGATCGGATGGGCGTGTTTGCCCGCGACCAGTTCGGCGACCATCACGCCTTCGTGGCTGGCCTTATGCGCGAGCCAGGGTGCGCCCGCGATATCGCCGATGGCGTAGAGGCCCTCGACTCCGGTGCGGCAGAATTCGTCGGTCACGACATGGGTGCGGTCGATTTTGACGCCCGCCTCTTCCAACCCGAGGTTTTCGACGTTGCCGACGATGCCGACCGCCGAAATCACGGTATCGAAGTCTTCGGTCGTGATCTTGCCGTCTTTTTCGATATGGGCGGTGACGCCGACGCCGGGTTTGCGGTCCAGCTTTTTGACGCCTGCTTTTTCAAGGATGGTCATGCCCTGCTTTACGAACTGCTTTTTCGCAAAGGCGCTGATTTCGGCGTCCTCGACGGGCAGGATGCGGTCCATCACCTCGACCACGGTCGTTTTCGCGCCGAGCGTGTTGTAGAAGCTGGCGAATTCGATGCCGATGGCGCCCGAACCGATGACCAGCAGTTTCTTGGGCATGCGCGGCGGGGTGAGCGCGGTTTTGTAGGTCCAGACCAGATCGCCGTCGGCCTCTAGGCCCGGCAATTCGCGGGCACGCGCGCCGGTGGCGACGACGATGGCCTTGGCGGTCAGGTCCTCGGTGCCGTCCTTGGTTTTGACGGTGACTTTGCCTTTGCCCGAGACCTTTGCCTCGCCCATGATGCTGGTCACTTTGTTCTTCTTGAACAAATGGCCGATGCCGCCCGACAGCTGCTTTGCCACGCCGCGCGACCGCGCAACGACCGCATTCAGGTCATAGCCGATCTTTTCCGCGCTCAGGCCGAATTCCTTGGCGCGGTGCATCAGGTGAAAGACTTCGGATGACCGGAGCATCGCCTTGGTCGGGATGCAGCCCCAGTTCAGGCAGATGCCGCCCAGATGTTCGCGTTCGACGCAGGCTACCTTAAGCCCCAGTTGCGCCCCGCGGATGGCGGCAACATAGCCGCCGGGGCCGGCGCCGATTACGATCATGTCAAATTGCTTGGCGGCCATTATGCGCTCCTCCGGTTTCGAATTAGTTTGATGTTAAACTATTCCTCCGAAAACCTCTAGTGACCTTGGGTCATGGCAGCTATTTCCTGCACGCAAGGCACGAGGCGGTCACGCAGCGACCAATCCGGATTGCGCAAGGGGCCCGCGGGGGACGTTGGCTGGCAGGGCACCGGCAGGGCGCTGAAGGGTCGCGGACACAGGCTAGGAGGCGCTGCGCAGCTCTTGCACGACCGAGGCATAGGCGCCTGAGGCCATGAACTCTACTTCGGCCTTCGTGCTGGTCCTGCCCAGCGCGGCGTTGCGATAGGGAAACCTGCCATAGCGGCGGATCACTTCGCGGTGGGCACGGGCGTGCAACAGGGTATCGGCGCCGGTTTGCGGCATACGTTCCTGGATCAGCCGGACCGAGTCGTCCTGATCCGTAAGTTGTTCGGAATGCATGAAGGGCAGAAAGAAGAACTGGCGCTGCGGTTCGTCGATGCTTTGGTCCATGTCTTTTTCGATGGCTGCCCTGCTGACCGCAAGCGCCATCGGATCAGAGGCAAAGGACCGCGCGTCGCCGCGAAACATATTGCGCGGGAACTGGTCGGTCACGATGAGATAGGCCAGCACGCCGGACGCATCGGTCAGCCACAGACCCAGCCCGCCGTCCATGGCCTCTTGCCAAGTGGGCAGGAACTCTTGCCGGATCCGGTCGTCGACGTCGTCCCGCGCGATATACCAGTCCTTGGTTTCCAGATCCTGAAGCCAGAATTCCAGCACTCTTTCCGGTGTCATCGGCATCGCCCCCTTGTCCGCTTTCGGGCCCGCCAATCCGGCAACCCGAGCGGTCCTGCATTTCAACAGCGGGCCGGACGCCTAGTCCAGTTTTTTCGAATCCGCGACGGCGTCGGCATAGACCTCTTGCGCGACCGACGCGGCGACCGAGGTCGCGCTGGCATTGATCGGCGTGTAGGACACCATATCCGAAACCGGCGTGCGCGTCTTGCGGCGGGTCATCCGGTAGACGGCATAGCCCGCCAGCGCAAAGTTCAGGACGGCGATAAAGACCCAGTAGCCCGACGGCCCCGAATTATCCATCGACCAGCCGACCAGAAGCGGTCCGGTGATCGCCCCCAGCCCGTTGATGAACAACAGCCCGGCCGAGGCGGCGGCCATGTCTTCGCGGTCCAGATAATCGTTGGCGTAAGCGATGATCAGCGCATAAAGCGGGTTCGACGTGCCGCCCATGATGAAGGCCGCGATCAGGATCAGAATGAACCCCTGGCTGTCGGACCCAGCCGGAAGTGCGACAACCGCCCCCACGCCACCCGCCGCGGCAAGCGCCATGATCAGCACGCGGCGGTCCATCCGGTCGGACACCCAGCCGATCGGGAACTGCAGCACAAGCCCGCCGACATAGATGATCGAAACCATCAGCGAAATCTGTCCAAGGCTCAGCCCCGCCCGCGATCCATAGACCGCCGACATGCCGAACTGGGCCGAATAGATCCCGCCCAGCAGGAACATCCCGACGCAGGCCAAAGGCGACGCCTTGACCAGTTTCGAAATCGACAGCGGCTTTGTGGTTTCAAAGGCGGGCGTCGGGCGGATCGACAACAGGATCGGCATAAAGGCCAGCGACACCAGAATCGACGGGATGATGAACAGCACAAAGCCCGACACGTCGCCTTGGACGATGATGTATTGGGCGGTCACGATCCCCGCCATCTGCACGATCATATAAAGCGACAGCGCCTTGCCGCGGTTTTCGTTGGTGGCGGCGTTGTTCAGCCAGCTTTCGGCGGTCACATAGACGCCGCAAAAGCTGAAGCCGATGATCACACGCCCAAGAATCCAGGCCCAGGGCTCGGCCAGCGCGGGGTACATGACCAGCACCGCCGAAATAGTCGAGCCGAGCGCCGCAAAGACGCGGACGTGGCCGACCCGCCGGATCATCCCCGGCACGACGCGCGATGCTCCTAGGAAACCGACGAAATAGGCGGACATCACCAGAGACATCGACAGGGTCGAAAATCCCTCGAGTTCGCCACGGACACCCAAGAGCGTCCCCTGAAGACCGTTGCCGATCATCAGCATGAACATCCCCAGAAGAAGCGCCCAAGAGCTGCTCAGAACCTGGAACATGGCGAAAACCTCGTTTCTATCCGTCGACCATCATAGGCCATTTGCCGCAACCGCAGAGTCCGCAAACGACTCTTACAGGCGGAAACGGTCTATTCGTCGCGCTCCGCGCGCTCAGGTAACAGAAGCGATGCGTCACCGTAAGAGAAAAACCGGTAGCCGGACGCGATCGCGTGGTCGTAGATCGACTTGATCCGGTCCACGCCCATGACGGCGGACACCAGCATCATCAGTGTCGACTTTGGCAGGTGAAAATTCGTCATCAGCCCGTCCGCGACGCGGAACCGGAAACCCGGAGTGATAAAGATGTCGGTGTCGCCGCTCCACGGCGCGATGCCCGCGTCGCTGGCCGCGCTTTCGATCAGGCGCAGGGCGGTGGTTCCGACGGGGATGACCCGTCTTCCCGCCGCGCGGGTGGCATTGATCGCCTCCGCGGCGGCCTCGGTCACCTCGCCCCATTCGGCGTGCATCTTATGGTCGCGGATGTCGTCGACCTTGACCGGCAGGAAAGTTCCCGCGCCGACATGCAGGGTGACATGGGCGAAGCGGACGCCGCGCGCGCGCAGGGCCTCGATCAGCGGCTCGTCGAAATGGAGCGACGCCGTGGGGGCGGCTACGGCGCCCGAATTCTTAGCCCAGACCGTCTGATAATCCGATTTGTCCGCCT
>JALQXR010000124.1 GCA_023263105.1 Marivivens sp.
AAGATCGCCGAGGTCTATCATCGCTACGGGTTCGAGGCGCTGGAAAGCTCGGCTGTGGAAACGGTCGAGGCGCTGGGCAAATTTCTGCCCGACGTGGACCGCCCGAACGAAGGCGTGTTCGCCTGGCAGGAAGCCGGCGAGGACGAGGGCAGGCAAGGCGACTGGCTGGCGCTGCGCTATGACCTGACCGCCCCGCTGGCACGGGTCTACGCCCAGCACCGCAACGACCTGCCGACGCCCTATCGCCGCTATGCGATGGGACCCGTCTGGCGCAACGAAAAACCGGGCCCGGGCCGGTTCCGCCAGTTCTATCAGTGTGACGCCGACACCGTGGGCGCGGCTAGCGTCGCCGCCGATGCCGAGATCTGCGCGATGCTGTCCGACACTCTGGAAGTCGTGGGAATCCCGCGCGGCGATTACGTCGTGCGCGTGAACAACCGCAAGGTCCTGAACGGCGTCTTGGAATCGATGGGACTGGGCGACGATCAGGCCACCCGTGACGCGGTCCTGCGCACCATCGACAAATTCGACAAGGTCGGTGTCTCTGGCGTGCGGGAACTGCTGGGCAAGGGACGGCTGGATGCCTCTGGCGCCTATATCGACGGCGTCGGCCTGTCCGATGCTCAGGCCGATCCGGTGCTGGCATTCCTGACCTCGAAAGGCGCCGGAAACTCGGAAACGCTTGCCAATCTGCGTGCCGCCATCGGCACCAGCGACACAGGCGCAAAGGGTGTCGATGAGCTTGCCGAAATCGCGGATCTTCTGGATGCCCAAGGCTACGCGGCGGACCGCATCGTGATCGACCCCTCGGTCGTGCGGGGCCTTGGCTACTACACCGGCCCCGTGTTCGAAGCCGAACTGACCTTTGAAATCCTTGACGAAAAAGGCCGCCCGCGCCAGTTCGGCTCGGTTTCCGGCGGCGGGCGCTATGACGATCTGGTCAAGCGGTTCACCGGACAAGAGGTCCCCGCGACCGGCGTGTCGATCGGTGTCGACCGCCTGCTGGCGGCGCTTCGGGCCAAGGGGCGGGTCGGCGGCAGCGCGGCAGGTCCGGTCGTCGTCACCGTCATGGATCGCGACCGCATGGCCGATTATCAGGCGATGGTGGCCGAACTGCGCAACGCGGGCATTCGCGCCGAGGTCTATCTGGGTAACCCGAAGAACTTTGGCAACCAGCTGAAATACGCGGACCGCCGCAATTCTCCGGTCGCCGTGATCGAAGGCGGCGCCGAAAAAGACGCGGGCGTTGTCCAGATCAAGGACCTGATCCTTGGCGCGGAAATTGCCAAGAACGCGACGCTGGAGGAATGGAAAGACCGGCCCAGCCAGTACGAGGTCAAACGCTCGGACCTTGTGGCAAAGGTGCGCGAGATTTTGGACGGTCAATCCTGATGCCTGCCGATCCCGCCGTTCTTGCCGAAGCCAAGGCCCTGCGCCAGCAATTCGAAGCGCTGGGCGGGCAGGTGGTAAAGGCTGACATCCTGTTGCCGTCGGAGACGCTGCTTGACCTCTACGGAGAGGACATCCGCGCCCGCGCCTATGTCACCCAAGACCCCATTCGCGGCGAAATGATGCTGCGGCCGGACTTTACCCTGCCGGTCGTGCAGATGCATATGGAAACCTTTGCCGAGCCTGCCCGCTATACCTATTCGGGCAAGGTGTTCCGCAAACAGGAAGACGCCGCAGGCCGCCCGTCCGAATACATTCAGGTCGGATACGAAGTCTTCGACGGCAAAGCGCCCGCCAAGGCCGACGCCGAGGTCTATGCCGCCATTGCAAAGGCGCTGGACGGTCTGCCGGTGCGCGCCTCGACCGGAGATATCGGCATCCTGATGGCCGCCGTCCGTGGGCTGTCGACGCTGCAAATCCGCAAGGACGCCCTGCTGCGCCATATCTGGCGGCCCCGCCGGTTTCGCGCGTTGCTTGACCGGTACGGTGGCCGGTCGTCGGTGCCGCTGACCCGCGCCGCGTTGCTCGCGTCCGCGGACCCTTGGGCCAACGCCGGCCCCGACATTGGCCTGCGCGACCGCGCCGACATCGAAGCTCGGCTGGCGTTTCTGCGCGAAGATGCCTCGGCGCCGCCGTTGTCGTCCGAAGAAATCGGGCTGATCGACGCCATCCTGTCGATCCGCGAAAGCGCGCCGATAGCACTAAGCCACCTGCGCGATATTGCCGTGGATCTACCGGCCATCGGCCCTGCGGTGGCGCGGATGTCCGAACGGCTGGACGCGCTGGCCGCGAAGGGCGTCGATGTCGATGATCTGGATTTCGAAGGCAGCTACGGGCGGACCTCGCTCGAATATTACGACGGCTTCGTGTTCGGCTTTACCTCGACCCTGCGGCCCGACCTTCCGGCGGTCGCGACGGGGGGCCGGTATGACGCCTTGACCCGCGTTCTGGGGCAGGGCCGGTCGGTGCCTGCGGTGGGTGCGGTGATCCGGCCCGATATTGTCCACCTTCTGAGAGAGGGCGCGCAATGACCGTAAAGCTGGGAGTGCCGTCCAAGGGGCGGCTGATGGACAAGACATTCGACTGGTTCGGCGCGCGCGGTTTGACACTGTCCAAGGCGGGTTCCGATCGGGAATATTCGGGCCGCGCCGAAGGGATCGACGGGCTGGAACTGGTTCTGCTGAGCGCCGGAGAAATCCCGCGTGAACTGGCCGCCGGACGGATCCACTATGGCGTGACGGGGTCGGATCTGGTGCGGGAAAAGCTGCCCGCATGGGACCGGCAAGTCCGAGAGATGATGCCTTTGGGCTTCGGCGGGGCGGACCTGATCATCGCGGTGCCGCAATTCTGGGTGGATGTGGACACGCTGGACGATCTGGATGCCGCCGCGGCCCAGTTCCGCCGCCGCCATGGTTTCCGGCTTCGTATCGCGACCAAATACCACCGGCTGGTGCGTGAATTCCTGCAGGCCAACGGGGTCGCCGACTATCAGCTGGTCGACAGTCAGGGCGCCACCGAAGGCACGGTAAAGAATGAAACCGCCGAGGCGATCGCCGACATCACCTCGACCGGCGAAACCCTGCGGGCGAACGGGCTAAAGACCCTGTCAGACGGGCTGATCCACGCCAGTCAGGCAACACTGTTCAAAAGCCGGAAAGCCGAATGGACAACCGAGGAACGGGCGACCATGTCCGCCCTCGAAGCGCTGCTCCGGCTCTAGTTTTCAGGCGGTACGCAAACAGACTCTTGCGCCATTTTTGCGCCGTGCTAACCTGATTCCAAGGCGTGGCGAATGCGAGTCCACCACCCTTGTCCAGACAGGCCATCGCCCTGTGTGAACAGGCAACCCTGACCTCCTGAACACGGCCGTTTGTGTCGATGTTCGACCCAAACGACACCTGTACTCGAGTGATCGTGTCGGTCTCCGACCGCGAAAGGAGGATCGTTATGGGTAAAGGCGACAACAGGCACGGTAACCGTGAACCCAAAAAGCCGAAGAAGGAAAAGCCACGGGTGCTGGCCACGGCGAATTTCATGTCTGGCAAGATGCCAGTGACCTCCAAGGCGGAAAAGAAGCCTAAGTAGGTCACGCCGCGAACAGATCTAAAGGCAGGGCAGGTGGGAAAGGCACCTGCCCTTGTTTTTTGGGCTACCGCACGCCGATTTCGGCCAGCGCGGCGGACAGCGAGGGGGGCAGTTTGTCATCGCCCGCGCGTGCCTTGGCCAGATCGGCGGGGGCTTGTGCGGGGTCAAGGTAGCGCCAGCCTTGGAACGCGCGTTTCTGGACGGGTTCGGTGCGGTGCAGAATCGGGTCCAAAACAATGGCACAGCGCCTGATCCCGTCAGCCCCGATCACCTCGTCCAGACGCAGAACGCGTTGGCGGCACAGGACGACACCTTTGATCACCCAATAGATGGAACCGCCGTCCAGCACCTCGGCGTCGCGCTTGGGCCACATGCGGGTGACATGGCAGGGGTAGCCGTCCGCCGTCTGCGCCCGTTTGTCGGCATGCCAACGGGTCAGATCCTCGACATCTTCGGTGCCGACAGAGAGTTTGATCAAGTGCAGTGGCGCGGTCATGGCAGGTCCCCAGAGGAGAGCAAGTTAGACCACCAAAGTCCGCCGTCAACACCATCAATAGCGTTGACCCCCCTTTCGGTTGCCAATATGTTCCAAAACCTGTTCCGACCCCCAACAAATTCAGAGGTATCCGATGTCCCGATTCTCCGCGCCAATTGCCGAGCAGATCTGGGACATGAAATACCGCTTCAAGGCGGCGGACGGCACCCCGCGCGACGAAACAGTCGAAGGCACGTGGCGGCGCATTGCCCGCGCGCTCGCTTCGGTCGAGAAAAAGCCCGAACATTGGGAAGACAAATTCTACGCCGCGCTTGAGGATTTCAAATATCTGCCCGCCGGTCGCATCACCGCGGGGGCGGGCACCGCGCGGTCGGTGACGCTGTTCAACTGCTTTGTCATGGGCACGGTGCCCGACAACATGGGCGGCATATTCGACGCGCTCAAAGAGGCCGCGCTGACCATGCAGCAGGGCGGAGGGATCGGCTACGACTTTTCCACCATCCGGCCCAAAGGCGCCGCAGTTCACGGAGTCGCAGCCGACGCCTCGGGGCCGTTGTCGTTCATGGACGTCTGGGACGCGATGTGCCGCACGATCATGTCCGCAGGCTCGCGTCGCGGCGCGATGATGGCGACCATGCGCTGCGATCATCCCGACGTAGAGCAATTCATTACCGCAAAGTCCGATCCCGCCCGTCTGCGCATGTTCAATATGTCCGTGCTGGTCACCGACCCGTTCATGGAAGCGGTGAAGGCGGACGGCCCTTGGGAGCTGGTCTTTGACGGGCGCGTCTATAAGACGGTTCAGGCCCGCGCGCTGTGGGACAAGATCATGCGGTCGACCTATGACTACGCCGAACCGGGTGTGATCTTTATCGACCGCATCAACCAGATGAACAACCTCAACTACTGCGAAACCATCGCCGCGACGAACCCCTGCGGGGAACAGCCGTTGCCGCCCTATGGGGCCTGTCTTTTGGGGTCGATCAACCTGTCGCGTCTGGTCCGTAATCCCTTCGAAGACGGGGCCGATCTGGACGCCGAGGCACTGGACGATCTGGTCGCGACTGCCGTGCGGATGATGGACAACGTCGTGGACGCCAGCCGCTTTCCACTTCCTGAACAGCAGGCCGAGGCCAAGGCAAAGCGCCGCATCGGGCTGGGTGTTACCGGACTTGCCGATGCGCTGTTGATGGTCGGAGAGCGCTACGGCTCGGTGGATGCCGCTGCCCGCACGGACGCGTGGATGAAGCGGATCGCCCGCGCCGCCTATCTGGCCAGCGTCGAACTGGCCAAGGAAAAGGGCGCCTTTCCCTTGTTCGATAAGGACAAGTTCCTTGCCTCGGGATCGATGCAGGCAATGGACGAGGATGTGAAAAAGGCAATTTCCGATCACGGCATCCGGAACGCTCTGCTGACCTCGATCGCGCCGACGGGAACGATCAGCCTTTATGCGGGCAACGTCAGTTCGGGGATCGAACCGGTCTTTGCCTATGCCTATACCCGCAAGGTCCTGCAAAAGGACGGCAGCCGGACCGAGGAAGAAGTCGTCGATTACGCCGTGCAGATGTGGCGCGACAAATTCGGCGACGCGCCGCTGCCGGATTACTTTGTCAACGCCCAGACGCTGGCGCCGCTGGATCACGTCCGGATGCAGGCCGCCGCACAGAAATGGATCGACTCGTCGATTTCCAAAACCATCAACTGCCCCGAAGACATCGACTTTGACGCCTTCAAAGAGGTCTATATGGCGGCATGGGATCAGGGCTGCAAAGGCTGCACCACTTACCGCCCGAACGATGTGACCGGATCGGTTCTGTCGGTCAGCGAAAGCAGCGACAAGACCCCGCAAGAGATCCACGCCGAACCCGGCGAGGGTGCCGAAGTGGTCTATATGTCCGAACCGCTGGACCGTCCCAACGAGTTGGAAGGCGCGACCTACAAGGTCAAATGGCCCGACAGCGAACACGCGATCTACATTACGGTCAACGATCTGGTCATCGGCGGCCATCGCCGTCCGTTCGAGATCTTTATCAACTCCAAGAACATGGAGCATTTCGCCTGGACCGTCGCGCTGACGCGGATGATCTCTGCCGTGTTCCGGCGCGGGGGCGACGTGTCTTTCGTGGTCGAGGAGCTGAAGGCCGTGTTCGACCCGCGCGGCGGGGCATGGATGAAGGGCAAATACATCCCGTCGATCCTTGCTGCGATTGGCGGGGTGATCGAACAGCACATGGTTTCGATCGGCTTCCTGCAGGCCGAGGGCATGGGTCTGAAATCCGACCCGAAGGCCGAGGTCATGGCCGTGGGCGAAGCCCCGCGTGGCAAAGCCTGTTCGTCCTGCGGCGCCTATGAGCTGCGCATGGTCGAAGGCTGCATGACCTGCGGCTCTTGTGGTTATTCCAAATGTGGGTGAGAACTGTCGGGCGCTAACATCCCGAGGTTCACATGTCCGCCGACGTCTCTGTCAACACACCCGCCACGCGGCTGGCCACGCGGCTCGCCTTTTTTGCGGCGGGGTTCATCATCGCCTGCTGGGCGCCTCTCGTGCCCTATGCAAAGGAAAACGTCGGGGCGGATGAGGCGCAACTGGGGCTGTTGATCCTGTGTCTCGGGATCGGATCGATTCTGGCAATGCCGGTGACCGGCGTCCTG
>JALQXR010000125.1 GCA_023263105.1 Marivivens sp.
GCACGTGGATCCCTGCGCCATCGCCGGTTTTACCATCCGCGTCGACCGCGCCGCGGTGCCAGACGGCCTTAAGCGCGTCGATACCTTTTTCCACGACACCGCGCGACGGTTTGCCGTTGATCGACACAACCAGCCCGACCCCGCAAGAGGCGTGCTCGTCATCTTCCCGGAACAGGCTGTTTTCGGCCATCCACGTGCGCTTGGCTTCTTCGGCTGCGGCCCATGCGTCGTCATAGGTGGTCATGGTCGGTCTCCTTCGACATAGCGGTTTCTGGCTTCATATTCCGCGCGGGTGGCTCGTCTGTGATCGCCAGACAGAGTGCTGAACGCCGGTGCCGTATCGGTATAAATTTCGGAAATCAGCGGAAATTCCTTGGCCTTGGGAAAGGCTCCGGCGGCAAATTCATAGTCGCAGCCGTCTTCGACAAAGTCGCGCATCCACAGGCTGCTGCCGCAGACCGAACAAAACGCGCGCTCGGCGAATTCCGAGGTCCGGTGCAGGCCGATCGGACCCGCAACAGTGACGCCCGCCGCCGCCGCGCTGAACAGGCCAAGGATGCCTCCGCTCCAGCGCAGGCACATGCTGCAATGACAGACCCCGATCGCCGCGACATGGTCGCCGTCGATGGTCAGCGTGCAGGCGCCGCAAAGACAGGCGCCCTCTAGTCGGCCGTTGCGGCGATACGGGGCTTCGACGTCAGTCATGACGGTGCTCCGACAGTCGCGTCGCGGAAAAAGCCGTTGGCGTCCCATTCCCAAAGCCCCGCCGGAAGGCCAGAGAGAATCGCGCCGCAGCCGTGCTTTGGCAACAACGACTGGAACCCGGGTTCGCCGGGAAAAATGAATTCGACCGGCGTGTCGTCGGCCTCGAAGCTTTCGGATGACGTGACGTAGGCGCTCGTCCCGCCGATGAACATGTTCCATTCGCGGCTGATGAATTCGTTCCCCGCGGCGCGCCACACCTCTGTCCCGCTGCCGTCATAGGCGACGATGTTGTATTCGGTCTGTTCCAAGGTCACGCCGTCGATCGTGACGGTGACACCGGTCAGCCTGTCTTCGCCGACGTAGCGGTTGATCGTTCCCGAAGATTCGGTGCGGAAATCATAGCTGTCGCGACCCGTGCTGATCAGGCCGCTGAACGACGCGGGATCGGTTTCGGGCTCCATCAGGTATTCGGTCCGACCGGCCATTGGGTGAAAGCTTTCGACCCAGCGGGTTTCGCTGTCGGTCATCCCCAGATAGGTCATCCCCAGTTCGTCCAGATCCACGCGGCGCTGGAACCCTTCGGCATCGCCCGCGCAGGTAAAGTGGTGCGACACTGAGCAACTGCGCTTCTGGATCGTCAGATAGGCGGTGCAGCCTTCCGGCAAAACAAAGGTCGCGCCCTGCGCGAAAGCAGGCGCGGACAACACGGTCAGCACTGCGGCAAGCCGGATCATGGGCGAACCTCCAGCAGGGACAGCACGACGTCGCAGCCATAGATCGGTTGGGTCGATAGGAATCCGGGGTCTCCGGGGAAATCAAAGGCCATCGGGCGGCCATCCGAGGTGAAGACCTCTTCACCGTTGTCCGTGACTTCGGTTCCAGCAAGGAAAGTGCCCCAGTCGGCGTTCACATACTGCTGACCGGTGGACGAATACAAAAGCCCGCCGCCGCTATCGTAGGCGGCCGCTTCGAATTCCGTGACTTGCAGAACGACGCCGTCGATGGTTTCCACCTGTCCGGTCAGGCGGTCGGCGCCGACATGGCGCGTGCCGCCAAACACATCCGACGTCGTGAGAAAGTCGAACGTATCCTCCCCCGAGGCCATCAGGTCTGAAAAGCTGGCCGGATCTGCCGCGCCGGGTGTCAGTCGAGACGTGCTGCCGGACCGCGGCGAAAAGCTTTCGACCCACTGGGTCTCGGCGTCGATCACGCTGAAAAAGACCGGCCCGTCTTGATCGAAATCGACGCGCCGCTGGAACCCTTCGGGGTCGGTTTCACAGGTAAAGTGATGCGTGACCGAGCAGTCGCGGGATTGGATCGACACATAGGCGGTACAGCCCTGCGGAAGCGCAAAGGTTTGCTGCGCCGCCGACGCCTGCGGAAGCCCAAGGGCGATCGCAGTCCCGAACAACAGTGCAAGGTCAGCGCGAAGGGCCACAGGATGTCCTATTCTGCTGCGATATCAGCGGGTTGATCAAGGAACGACAGGATCGCCTGAGCGGCCTCGCGCCCGTCGCGGATCGCCCAGACGACAAGGCTCGCGCCGCGAACGATGTCGCCAGCGGCATAGACGCCGGGCAGGCTGGTTTCGCCGGTGCCAAAGCGCGCCTTGACCGTTCCCCAGCGGGTCACTTCCAGACCGTCGACGCCCCAAAGTTTCGGCAGATCCTCGGGTTCGAAACCAAGCGCCTTGATCACCATGTCCGCGCCTTCGTCGTAGTCCGCGCCTTCGATCAGTTCAGGCGACTGGCGTCCGCTGGCATCGGGCGAGCCGAGCCGCATTTTCTGGACGCGGACGGTTTCGACCTCGCCTTCGCCGCCAAAACCGGCAGGGGCGCTGAGCCAGACGAACTCGACGCCTTCTTCTTCGGCATTTGCCACTTCGCGCTGCGATCCGGGCATGTTGGCGCGGTCGCGGCGATACAGACACTTAACGCTTTCGGCGCCCTGACGGATCGCGGTGCGGACGCAGTCCATCGCCGTGTCGCCGCCGCCGATGACGACCACGCGCTTGCCTTCGGCGTTCAACTCGCCCGAGTCGAACTCGGCGACGTCATCGCCAAAGCTCTTGCGGTTCGACGCGGTCAGATAGTCAATCGCGCGGATGATGCCGGCGTTGTCGGACCCATCCACCTCTAGATCGCGGGTCTTATAGACGCCGGTCGCGATCAGGACCGCGTCGTGCTTGCCGCGGATCGCGTCAAAGGAAATGTCGTCGCCGACATTGCAGTTCAGAACGAATTCGACCCCGCTTTGCGCCAACTGGTCGACACGGGCCATGACGGTGTCTTTTTCCAGCTTAAAGCCGGGAATACCATAAGTCAGAAGCCCGCCCGCGCGGTCATACCGGTCATACACCGTGACCTGCACACCCTGGCGACGCAGCATGTCGGCGGCAGCGAGTCCGCCGGGGCCAGCGCCTATAATGGCGACGCTTTCCGTCCGCTCCACAGCCGGAACGATGGGTTTGACCCACCCGTTTTCCCAAGCGGTGTCAGTGATATACCTCTCGACCGAGCCGATGGTTACCGTGCCGTGGCCGGACTGTTCGATCACGCAGTTGCCTTCGCACAGGCGGTCCTGCGGGCAGATACGGCCGCAAATTTCGGGAAAGGTGTTGGTGGCCTGAGATATCTCATAAGCCTCTTCCAGCCGCCCTTCGGCAGTCAGGCGCAGCCAGTCGGGAATGTTATTGTGCAGCGGGCAGTGTGCCTGACAGTAGGGAACGCCGCATTGGCTGCAGCGGCTTGACTGTTCTTCGGCCTTTGCGCGCGCGTAGTCGGCGTAGATTTCGTCAAAGTCCTGCCGGCGGTCGTCAGCCGTCCGTTTGGTCGGCATTTCGCGCTCCAAGTTCACGAACCTGAGCATCTTTTGAACCGCCATGATGTTCCCTCCGGCATTAGGTCGGAGCGATTGAATATGCGGTCTCGAAAGAAATGAAAAGTCAGCAACACTGACCTAAATGTCAGTTTCGGGATGGAACTTTGCGCAACTGGCGAAAAAATTCCGAAATATAGGTCACTACAGCTTACCTATACGTTCAAGGCGCCATCAAAAGCGCGACCAATGCGACGCCGCCGACGATGATTCGCCACCAGCCGAACACCGCGTAGCCATTCCGCGACACAAACTCGAGAAGCCAGCGGACAACGAGGATCGCGGTGATCATTGCCACCACGAACCCGACAGCGATTTCCTGCCACGCGCCCAAATCCAGCACATCGCGGCTTTTCCAAAGATCGTAAGTAAAGGCGCCAAGCATCGTCGGCATCGACAAAAAGAAAGAGAACTCTGCCGCCGACCGCTTTGAAGCACCCAGCATGAGCGCCCCGACAATGGTCGCGCCAGAGCGGCTTACGCCGGGGATCATGGCAAGGCACTGGATCAGCCCGATCTTGAACGACATCCCCAAAGGAAACCGCATCGCGTCTTCTTCCTTGGGTTCCGGAGCGATGCGATCGACGAACAGCAGCACGACGCCTCCGACGATCAGCATCGAGGCAATCAGGATCGGCGTTTCAAAGAAGACGGTTTTGATGATGTCATGCGCCAGCACGCCGATCACCACGGCAGGCGCAAACGCAACAAGGACCGAGTAGATGAACCGCCGCGCGGTCGGATCGGACGGGGCCGCGACCACAACGGTCAGCAGTTTGGCCGCGTAGATCGACAGGATCGCCAAGACCGCCCCAAGCTGGATCACGACTTCGAAAGTCTTACCGGCGCTCTCGAATCCAATGAAATGGCCAACCAACAGGATATGGCCGGTCGAGGACACGGGAATGAATTCCGTTAGACCCTCTATCAACCCGAGGAAAGCCGCGAGTAGTAGGGACCAGCTGTCCATGTGAAAGTCCCTTAGACCTTGCGGATGTTACGAGCGGACTCTTTGATCGCTTCGTATTGGCCCGTCGGGCGGAACCGCCACAGGTAGTTCGGAAGCACTGCCTCCATCGCGACCGGAGTGATCCCGAGGTCGGCAAAGCCTTTGGCGCCGTCCGCGACGACATTGTCGACCTTCAGCGCTTCGATCTGGTCTGCGGTGATCGGCTGCTTGACGATCCCGAGGCTCAGGTATTGCGCGACGCCACCCAGCGTTGCGACCCAACCGGCGACAAAGTTCGGCAGGTTCAGGATCAGACGGCGACGGCGGATCAGAACAAGCATCTGCTGCATCAGTTCGCGGAACGTGTGCACATCCGGCCCGCCCAATTCGTAGACACCCGGTGCGGCCTGACCAAGGATCCCCTTGACCGCGGCCTGCGCGACATCGTCGACATGGACCGGCTGGAAACGGGTCTCGGCGCCGACAACGGGCAGCACGGGGGCAAAGCGGCTCATCGAAGCGAACCGATTAAAGAAGCCGTCTTCGTTCCCGAAAATGACCGAGGGGCGCAAAATGACAGCAGTCGGAAAATGGGACAGGATGCCTGCCTCGCCCTCGGCTTTGGTGCGCAGATAGGTGCTGGCCGATTCAGCGTCCGCACCGATGGCGGACACATGGATCAGCTGACCTACGCCGTGCGCGGCGGCAAGGCGGGCGATGCGTGTCGCGCCTTCGGCCTGTACGGCTTCAAAGTTGTTGCGGCCCGACCGGTCAAAGGTGCCGACGCAGTTCACAACCGCATCCGCGCCGTCCATCACCGACGCGACGCTCGCATCGTCGCGGATGTTGCAGAAGACAGGCTCGACCTGACCGACCACGCCGTAGGGTTTCACATGCATCGCTTCGTTCGGATTCCGAACCGCGACGCGGACGCGCCATCCCTCTTTGGCCATCAGCCGTGCGATGTAACGACCGACGAATCCCGATCCGCCGTAGATGGTGACAAGTTTGGACATTGGGCGCGCCTCTTGCAGTGACTTGGCACGGGTTTACCCCCCGCACCCCTGCCAGACAAGGCGCAATGAAAGGAAATCATTTTTAGTGCCACGTAGGGCGTTGACACCGCCAGCGACGCACCTTAAACGCCGCTCTCACGACACCTGCCCAGGTGGCGGAATTGGTAGACGCGCTGGTTTCAGGTACCAGTGACTTAACGGTCGTGGAGGTTCGAGTCCTCTCCTGGGCACCAGTCAATCCCCGATATCTTCAAGAAACGTAAAGAAATCCTAGAGTTTGGGGTTTTGTGGGACCATTTTCGGGACCGCTTTTGGGACCACTTTCGTCAATTTCCGACTTTGTTTTGTCACTCTTGGAAAGGTCGATTTGGGTTGCGTCAGGTGATCTTGCGGCTGAGATTACTCAGCATGGACAAGAAAATGCCTCTCAAGCTCCCACGCTATATGTTCCGCAGAGCAAATGGATCGTTCCGTTACAAGAGAAATGTCCCAAAAGACCTGCGCACGGTCATACCGAAAGCAACGGTCTATCGGCAGTTGGGAGCGACCTATCAAGATGCTCTGAGGGCGCTGCCAAAGGTTCATGCGGAGATCGAAGCCCTCTTTGATCGCGAACGTCGAACCACGGATGAAGACCGAGCGTCAGCCCTGGTCCGCGATCGCCTAGGAGAACGGCATCAGGCAATGTTCGTCGACGGGGCCGTCGATCCCGAGTGGCCAGAGTACGATGACTTCCTAGAGCTTGCTGAGGATGTTGAAAGGTCCGTGCCAAGCGGCGTTGTGAAGCAACTCAAAGCAGCGGCATCAACTCCAGCCCCGATGTCACTCTCTCGGGTCCTCGAGGAATACCTCACATACAAGGCGGACGAGGACACCTCCGGTCTCCGCACCCGGATCGACCGCATGCCCGCAATTTGGTGGCGGAATGGCGCGATGACTTCAACCACCACCGCCCGCATTCAAGCCTCGCTGGCCTGACACCGCGGGAATATGCTAACCGGTCAACGGAAGACCAAAACCTGAACAGAGCTAACTCATAAACGAGGACTCTCTGGGGAGCAGGTCACTCCTCTTACTTGTATGACCCACTTGGTAATGAAGTTGCTGTCAGCAGTTCG
>JALQXR010000126.1:0-2448 GCA_023263105.1 Marivivens sp.
TGGCGCGCTCTTTGTCGCTGAAACGCGCGGCCGAGGAACTGAACCTGACCCAACCCGCGGTGTCGAAGACGCTTAAGGAACTGGAAGACATCGTCGGGCACAGCCTTGCCCAGCGCAGCAGGTCCGGCGTCCGCCTGACCCCCGAGGGCGAAATCTTTCTGCAATATGCAGAGCAATCGACAGCCGCGATCCGGCACGGGCTGCGCAGTCTTCAGGGGGCAGAAGCGGGCGGGGTGTTGAGGGTCGGCGCTCTGCCCAGTGTCGCGTCCCATATCCTGCCGCCCGCCGCCAGCCGGTTTGCCGACGACAACCCCGACACGCTGTTGCAGGTCTACGAAGGACCCCATCTGGATCTGACAACGCGGCTAAGGTCGGCGGGGCTGGATCTGGTTGTGGGGCGGCTGGGCAGCCCCGATAGCATGATCGGGCTGACGTTCCAGCAGCTTTACAGCGAAGAAGTCGTGATGGTCGCGCGACCCGACAGTCCCGCCGCGCAGGTCAGGTCGCTTGCCGAACTGGACCGCTTTCGGGTGATCTATCCCCCAAAGGACTCGGCCATCCGGCCATTGGTCGCGCGAATGTTGATGTCGCAGGGCATTCCCCTGTTCCGACACCGGATCGAATCCGCGTCGTCGTCGTTCGGGCGCGCGCTGGTGCGGTCCGATCCCCAGTCGGTCTGGGTGATCAGCCTTGGCGTCGTGGCGGGCGATATCGACGAAGGCCATCTGGCGCGACTGGAGGTCGACACCGGCCCCACACGCGGGGCAGTGGGGATCATGACGCGCGCCGAAGACATACAACCTGCGGCAGAGCGCGCATTTGTCAGATATCTTCGGGAACAGGTCGCAAATCATGGTGAAGCTTTCGGATAGACTGATAAGTTCCTGCTACTCGTGTCGGGACAACTGTTTGCGCCCCGGACCGGTTTCGACCAGAATGGAAACGGACTCTCTAGACGTTATGTGACGAAGTTCAACGGATGAGCGGGCGAACCATGCGCCCCTTTTGACTCGACGAAAGAGGAACGAACTGGTGCGCACATCCTTTTATCTGACGAAGACTTTCTGGCGCGGGTTGAACGTTTTTCTCGTGCTTTTAATAGGCTTTGGCACGATGACCGCCTATTCGACCGTCAGCGGACTGCTGGTCGAACAGCGACAGTCGGCCGAACGCGCCGAGGTCGAAGACCAGCTGACAAAGGTCGCCATCCGCCTGTCGTCCGGACTCGAACAAATCGAGGTGATCACAAGCGGGCTGGTCACCGCAATCGAACGCGACACGTCGTTGACCCAAGCTGAAATGGACCAGATGGTCGCAACGCTTCATGAATTCAATCTAGAGTTGCGTCATGCGGCGGCGGCTCCGAATTTGGTGGTCCGTTTCGTCTCTCCGTTAGAGGGGAACGAGTCCGCCGTCGGGCTGGATTACCGGACCCAGCCCGCGCAAATGGCGGGGATCCGAAGGGCGCTGCAAACCGATCAGATTGTCGTCGACGGTCCAATCGATCTGGTGCAGGGCGGTCGCGCCTTCATTGGCCGCGCACCGGTGTTCGAGAATGTCGGAAACGGCGCCCGCCGGTTCTGGGGGGTCGTGTCGGTTGTCTTCGATACCGATCACATCTTTCGGGAAGCGGGGCTGGACGACAACCTTCCGGTCGAAATCGCGATCATCGCGCCCGCCAGCGTCGACGGCGACCAGAACGACATCATCTTTGGCCGAAGATCCATTCTCGGCCTCGACCCCGTCACGCTGGATGTCGACATTCCGGACGGCAGGTGGGTCCTTGCCGCCTTGCCGCGCGATGGCTGGGGGCTGCAGGACGACACTATCCGGAACCTCAGGTTGACATATTGGGCCGGTGGTTTGGCGATGCTGCTGATCGCATATCTGGTTGCAAAGATGGTGCGGATGAGCGTCGAGGCCCGCGCGCAACTGTCTTCGGCGATCCAGTCGCTGGTCGACGGCTTTGCGCTCTACGACGAAGATGACCGGCTCATTTTGTGCAACGAAATCTACCGTGCCTACTTCGGCGCGGCGCGCGACGGTGTCATTGTCGGCAAGACCTTCAAAGACATCGTCAGCTATGGACTGAGCAAGGGCCAGTATCCCGAAGCTATCGGGCGCGAAGAGGACTACCTGCGCGAACGGGTCGCCAGTCACCGCCAAGCCGACAACCGTTTCGAACTGAAGTTGAAGGACGGCCGCTGGCTCCAGATCATAGAGACCCGCACGCCCGACGGCGGCGTCATCGGGTTCTTTGTCGACATCACCGAACTGAAGCTGGCGCGGATCGAAGCGGAACGCGCCAACAGGGCCAAGTCGGACTTTCTGAACGTCATGAGCCACGAACTGCGGACACCTCTTTCGGCGATCCGCGGCTACGCCGGTTTCCTTGCCGCGCCGGAAAAACTCCGGTCCACGGCCGCTCTGAAAACCCTGCTGGAAGAA
>JALQXR010000126.1:2458-6661 GCA_023263105.1 Marivivens sp.
CTTTCGGCAAGCGTGGAAGAGGTAAAAAGCTTTGCCGGTCGAATGGTCAGGTCCGCAGGCTACCTGACGCAGATGATCAACGACATCCTCGACATCAGTAAGATCGACGCCGGCAAGATGGAGCTTTTCCTTGAGCAGACCAAGGTCGACAGCTTTGTCGAAAGCCTGGTCAACGAGCTTAGCGGTCTGGCCGAGGAGCGGAACCTGAACCTACAGTTCACCGGAGGCGTCGCGGACTTTGAAATGCCGTTGGACCGGCTCCGGATGAAGCAGGTACTGTTCAATCTGGTCGGTAACGCGCTGAAGTTCACCGAAGACGGCGGGGTCACTGTATCCACGCGGATCAATGACAATCTGTTAGAAATCGCGGTGGTCGATACGGGCTCTGGCATCTCTGAGAATGACATCGCCAAGCTCTTTAGCCCCTTCACCCAAGTGGACAACTCGGCCACGCGGAAGGCTGGCGGGACGGGCCTGGGGCTGGCGATTTCAAAGCGAATGGTCGAACTTCACGGCGGAATCATCTCGGTCAACAGCGTGGTCGGCGTCGGAAGCTCGTTCGTAATTCACCTCCCGCGAGAGTAATCAGATCATTTGGTCAAAGAAATTTCCGACAGTTGCGACTGCGGATTTTTTCCCAATCCATTGTTTTTAAATGATTTACACAAATTTTACACAATCGGAAGATGTACTTTGAATACATACTCGCTTCCCAGTGCCTAATCTTTGCCATATAGTTAATTCACAAGAGAGAATATAAGGGTCGCTTTTGTTTAGGCTGGGCTCGGCGACGTCTATCAGGGGGCTGTTAGAAAATTTTTTCGAGGTTGAGTAATGCGTGTACTTGCGGTTGATGATGACGAAATCATCTTAGAGCTGCTTGAAGCGATAGTCGGGCAGATTCCTGACGTCGATCTAGAGACGGCCTGCGGTCCCGAGGCCGCGATCGCTGCTATCTCTGCTGCACCGGTCCCCTTTGAGTGCCTGTTGTTCGATATCCAGATGCCCTACAAGAACGGGATCGAGCTGTGCCGCGAAGTGCGGGCCATGCAGGACTACAAGTTCACTCCGATCATCATGATCACCGCGATGTCGGACAAGTCGCATATCGACGATGCCTTTGCTGCCGGTGCGACCGACTATGTCACCAAACCCTTTGACATGGCCGACGTTCAGACGCGCCTAAAGATCGCGCAGAAGCGGTCGGAGGCGCAGCTGGAAAGCGGCCAGTCGATCCATTTTTCCTCTCGCGCGGCCTATCCGGTCGCGAACGCGGGTGATAAGCCGAACCTCTTTGATCATATCGCGGTCTTCGATGTGCCTGGTCTGGTCGAACCCAATTCGCTGATGAATTACCTGTCGCAACTGTCGCGCGCGAACCTGTTTGGGTCCGGCATCTTTGCGATTTCGATCCGCCGGATCGAGGAATTGTATCTGCGCTGCGACGCCTTCGAATTCGAGGCCCTGATCGCCGACGTTGCCGAGGCGATCTCGGACTGTTTGCGGAATGAAAGCTTTCTGTTTTCCTACGGCGGCAACGGTACCTTTGACTGCGTCGTGCACGGCGGGCGCCAGCCCGATCTGAACGAACTGGTGGATCAGATCAATATCCAGCTCCAGCAAATGGGCCTGTGCTATTCCGACGGGACTCCGCAGCAGTTTCAGGTTTTGGCCGGCGACTTCTATCGGCTCGTCTGGCGGTCCAGCGGGACTGTCGGGGATGTGCTGGCCGACGCCCACCACAGCGCCGAACAGGCCGCGATTGAGAAAGAAAAGCAGCTCGACGATTTCTGGTTTGCGGCAAAAGGCCAAACTGCGGTCTGATGATGGACGTCTCTGGGCTTCCCGGTTTTGAAGCGATCAGATTACGGTTCCTGAAACGTCTAAATGACAAGATCGCCGTAATTCAGGACGCATTTGCGGCTATGACCGCGCATAATAACCCAGAGCTTGCCCCTAAGCTGGCTCTGGCGCGTGACGAATTGCACATGATTTCAGGGTCGGCGGGATCGCTTGGCATGGTCCAGATCGGGGATCAGGCCCGCCTATGCGAAAATTTGACCATCGCTTTTCTAGATCGATTGGATCCGGATATTGCAGAGATGCAGGTCCAATACGAGCATTTCATATCGCTGGTCGAATACATTCAAAGTAAATGATCGTACTGCGTGACGGGTGCGGGGCAGGGCCTATGTCGCCTCTGCCCGGCTCTTGGTCACTGGTTTTTCAGCACTTCCAAAAGTTCGTCGCCCAGAGTCATCGGATCGAACGGTTTCGCTATGACTTTGGCCGCGCCCTGATACATCAGATCGTTCACTTCGCCCTTTTGCAGGCGCGCGGTGAAATAGATCGCGGGGACCGAATCCAGACCCCGCAGGGTCCTGAGATGGCTTAGCGCTTCCGGCCCGCTCATTCCCGGCAACATCACATCGATCAGCATCAGATCCGGCTTGAAATCGGGCGCGCGTTTGATCGCTTCGGGGCCCGACGAACATTGCAACAGTTCGAAATTGCCGCTCAGACCCAGTGCCATTTCGCAAATCTCGGTGATGTCCGGATCATCTTCCAATTGTAGGACGCGTATCATGGCTAGCCTTTCGACCTATTACTCCGCGGCTTGAAGGAGCTGCGTGTCTGAATTGTATTCCGGTAGGGCAACGCTGAACTTGGTGCCTTTGCCGACGACGCTCGTCACGTCGATTTCGCCGCCCTGTTGTTCGACGATTGCCTTCACAATCGCAAGCCCAAGTCCGGTGCCGCGCACGTCGCGTCTGCTGTCACGGTGGGCCTGAGAAAACCGTTCGAAAATCTGGGGCAGTTTGGAGGCCGGGATGCCTTTGCCGTGGTCTTCGACTTCTAGCAGGATCTTATGGTCTTTGCGCTTGGCGCGCAGGGAAACCACATCGCCGGGCTGCGAGAATTTGGCCGCATTCGACAACAGGTTGGTCAGGACCTGCATCGTTTTGTCGGTATCGACCACGGCAACCAAAGCCTCGTCGTCGATTTCGGTTTCCAACTTTACGTTGAATTTCTGGGCATATCCTTCGTTGGCGGCCGATGCCTCTTCGATCAGGTCTCCGACGTCGACCGGTGCCAGATCCAACGACATCTGGCCAAGCGTCATTTTTTCCAGATCCAGCAGTTGGTTGACCAGTGTCAGTAGGCGGTCAGAGCTGCGATGGGCGATATCTAGCATGCGGCGGCCCTTTTCAGGGATTTCGCCCGCGCTACCCGACAGCAACAGCCCCAAGGATCCGTTTATGGCGGTCATCGGGGTGCGGATTTCATGGCTGACGTCCGACACGAACGCCGCGCGCATCCGTGCGGCTTCATTCCACTCGGTCTGGTCCATCATGGCGATCATCAACTGGCGGCCGTACTGCGGCGTGTCGACAGACTGAACGCGGAGGTCGAATTCGCGGTCCTCGATCCTGATGGACAATTCGACCATGCGGGACATGTCGTCATTCAGTTCCTCGACAGCGTCGCGGAACTCTGCGTCCGTAACTCCCAGTCGCAGATCGCCAAGGGTTCGGGCGGCATAGGAGCTGACCGGCTCGCCGTGGAATCTGCGGGCGGCGTCGTTCAGGTAGGTGACCTCGAGCGTCTCGGCGTCGATCATCAAGACCTGATCCTGCAGCGCGTCGAGCGCGGCGAATGTCGATTTCTCAGTTTCGCTGGCGCGCGCGGCGGTCAGATCGGTGCAAACCATAAAGTGGCCGTCATACCGGCCCTTTGCATCAAGGATCGGCATCAGAGTGATGTTGACCCAAATCAGCCGGCCTTCGCTGCCCTTGATCCGCATATCCCCGTGCCAAGGCGATCCTTTGTGTCTGGCCCTGACGACCTTGGCCCAGCGGACCCGATCGAATTCGGGGATCAGCACTGCCTCGGACCGTCCGACCAGTTCACTGGCGTCAATTCCAAGACCGTCGGACATCTTTGCGTTGATAAAGATGATCTCGCCCGATGCGCTGGTCTGGCAGACCAAGGAATGTTCGAACAGCGCGTTCGATGCCTGAAACATCGTCCGATAGTTTGCACGCCGGGCGCGGCGATCGCGGGTTTCCAGCACCATGCTGATGATGAACAAGAACAGCAGTATCAGGCAGATCAGCACAAGCGTCGGGGTTCTATTTGCCAGCCCATCAAGACCAAGAACAGGTGCAATCAACACTGATACAAAGAACATCAGCGCGACTT
>JALQXR010000127.1 GCA_023263105.1 Marivivens sp.
AATTTAGAGGCGACCATGATCATCATGCCCGCTCCTTTCTCTGCCGCCACCAGTTCAGCGGCAACGACGGTGCCCCAGCAGACCCCCATCGCGACCCGCGCTCCGGTAAAGATATCGGGCAACGAATTGGGAACGATCACGTGCCGCATGATCTGCCAGCGCGACGCGCCAAGGCTATAGGCGGCATGGACCTTTGATATCCGCACACCCGCCACGCCGGACCGCGCCGCGATCGCCATGATCCAGAGCGCGGCACGGAACAAGAGGATGATCTTGCCCACTTCTCCGATGCCGGCCCAAATGATCACCAGCGGGATCAGGGCAAGCGGCGGCACGGGCCGCATGAATTCCACGATCGGATCGAACCAGCCGCGGAACCAGTCGCTTAGCCCCATCGCATAGCCCAGCGGGATGCCGACAATCGCCCCCAGCAAAAAGCCCACGATCACGCGAAACAGCGAAAAACCCAGATGTTCGGCCAATGTCGAATTGCGGAACCCGTCGCGCCAGATTTCGGCCAGTCGGGTGGCCACGGCCTCTGGTGCAGGGAGCCAGATCGGCTCCATCTGCCAGCCCTTGTTCGGAGTGACGTTCAGCGTGCCTCGGCTTGTCATGCTCACACGAGCCCAGCCCACGTCGATCGCGGCGCTGTCGGCATCCAGGGATTCCCCGTTCACCGCGATCACCGTGGCGCCGTCGTCGCGGGTGATGTCGTCGTTGTCCTCGACCCGCTTCAGTTCGGACCGGTAAGCGGCGACAACCATGCCGTCGTTCTTGGCAAACCCGTCGCCCGGCTCGATTTCCGGGATTGTGACCAGCTCACCCATCGGGTGGACGCGGACCACGACGGTCGCGTCATCGGTCGTGCCGTCGGGCGCCTGCGAGGTATAGGTGAACTCGGCCTCGCCCACAAAGGCGCCGGGGGCGTGCAGAAAGGACGGCAGCAGGGACGAACCGGTGAAGGTGCCCCAAAGCACAAAGATCAGAACGATCGAAATGACCGAAGCCGCCTTGGACGAGGTGACCGCGCTTTCGTCTCCGAATGTCACGGTCTTGAGCGAACCGAAGTCGTGGCGCGGCTTGAGCAGACGGCGCACCCAGCGCCAGCCGACCAACAGCCCCAGGATCAACAGGATATAGCCCGCAAGATAGGGCAGAATGGCAAGGGCGGTGCCCAGCACCGTGCCCAGTTCGCTCAGAAGATCGCTGATCAATTCCATCTCACGCGCCCTCTGCCTTGCCCATGATTTCCTCTTCCATGTCCCAGATCATGCCAAGGATCTCTTCCCGCCGCTTTGCGAAGTCCGGATGTTTCTTGACCTCTCGCAGGTCCTTGCCCACCCCCAGATCGGCAAAGGGAAGCCGGTATTCGCGGTGGATACGCCCCGGTCGCGGGGCCATGACCAAAAGCCGCTCGCCCAGCAAAAGCGCCTCTTCCACCGAGTGGGTGATCAGGATGATCGTCTTGCCGGTTTCCTTCCACAGCTTCAGCACCAGCCCCTGCATCTTTTCGCGGGTCAGCGCGTCCAGAGCGCCCAGAGGCTCGTCCATCAGGATCACGTCGGGGTCATTTGCCAGACACCGCGCCAGCGCCACGCGCTGCTGCATCCCGCCGGACAGTTCGTAGATCGCCTTTTCCTTGAAATCCCGCAGGCCCACGATGTCCAAAAGCCGGTTGACGTTGTCGCGGTACTGGCTGGGTTTCTGTCCCTTCATACGCGGGCCAAAGCTCACGTTGTCGCGCACGTTCATCCATTCGAACAAAGCGCCCTGCTGGAACACCATGCCGCGTTCCTTGGCGGGGCCCGTCACGACCTTGCCACCCAGCCGGACCTGCCCGCCGGTCGGCGCCAGAAAGCCCGCCAGAATGTTCAGAAGCGTGGTCTTGCCACAGCCCGAAGGTCCAAGCACGGACAGCAATTCACCCGTCTTGAGGTCCAGCGATACGTCCTTCAATGCCTGCACCGAACTTCCGTCCGGCAGATCGAACCGCATCGAGATGTTGTCTATTGAAAGTCCTGACATGACCTCTCCCACGTTTTGCCGATAGCCGCCGAACGGGCAGAGACGGGCAAAGCGTGGTCGGGGCGCGAGTTGACCACCCGCGCCCCGATTGGATTTACATGCCGTGGGCCGCTTCGAGCGGACCGATGTTCACGGCGCCCGCGTAGCTGTCCAGTGCCGAGGGGATCGAGCCCGCGGCCACAAAGACGCCTGCGACGCCCTGCATGAACTCTTGTGCGCCGCCGCCAAGCCACTTGGCGCCCAGCTGGTCCTCGACGCTCGGGAAGACGAAGGTGGCCATGGTTTCACGGGTGGCCTGTTCATCCATACCTGCGTCGGCGGCGATCACGGGGATCATCGCTTCGACCATCGAGCCGTCGTTCCAGCCCGCGTTCATCTCTGCCGTGACGGCAAGGAACTTTGCCACCACGTCGGGGTTTTCGGCAACGAACGACGCAGGCGCCGAGGTCACGTCGAACACGAGGATGCCCAGCTCTTCCTTTTCGGCACCGGTCAGCAGCACGTTGCCGTGCTCCAGCGCGCGACGCAGCGAGCCACCCCAACCGCACATCATGTCAACCGCACCCTGCGCGATTGCCGCAGCGCCGTCGGGCGGTGCCATGTCGACGATCTCGAGGCTGGCAAGATCGACGCCAAAGTGGTCCATCTGGCGCAGGAAGCCATAGTGGGCGGCGGTGCCCAGCGGGACCGCGACTTTCTTGCCGGCCAGATCGGCCGCGTTGGAGGCGTCGATTTCAAGGTCCGAACGGACGACGCAGTTGTCGTTGTCCGAATAGGACACGGCGACGTCGATGACCTGCAGATCCTGTCCGGCCGAGGTGGCGACGACGAAGGGCGGGACACCTTGGCTGACGGCAATCTGCACATCGCCCGAGGCCATCGCCGCCGACATCGCGGTGCCGGTGTCGAAGCTGACCCAGTTCACCTTCATGCCCAGCGCTTCGTCATAAAGACCCTGAACCTTGGCGTATTCAAAGGGCATCGGCCACTCGAGGAAATAGGCGACCGTGATTTCTCCGTGGCCTTCCGCGATCGCCTGACCGGCACCGGTCAGCATCGCGACCGAAGCCACAGCGCCCAGCAATTTCGACTTGAACGTCATTTGTTATCTCCCATGTTGCGCACCGGAAAATCCGGCGCTTGAAAATCTGGACGGATTGGCCCGTCTCTTGTTTCCGTTCGGTCCGGTATCCTTGCGGACTCGGACCGAAGATCAGCACGGATCGGACACAAATGCATCCCTTGCCGCGCAAGAACCGCCGTCGGTCATGGTCCAGAGTCACGGCCCAAAACAGCGCTTTCCTGCAGAAAGCCAAAAAGATCGGGACCCTTGCGTCAATTGTCTTCTGAGTCTGCGCAGGTGCCCGCCCGCCCTTCCGCAGCGACCAAAGTAACCAAAAATTTCAGCAATATCATAGCATTAAACATGATTATCGCACCATATCAGCGACGGTGCGGTGAAAATTGGACTTATCACTACCGAGTCACTGGACCTAAAGGCTGGATTGCTGTTTGCCTCAATCTGCGGCTTCACATCCGGTCATCACTCAACCGTCAGTTTCCAAGACTCAGAGACGATCCAACAGGAGCCGCAAATGGACACCCGTTCCCTTTCAAATGACCCGTCCGCCGTGGTCGAAGCCGACCGCGCCCACGTCTGGCACCATCTGGTCCAGCACAAGCAGTTTGAAACCATCGACCCGCGCATCATCGTCGAGGGCAAGGGCCTGCGCGTCTGGGACATCAACGGCAAAGAGCACCTTGACGCCGTGTCGGGCGGGGTTTGGACCGTCAACGTCGGCTACGGCCGCGAAAGCATCGCGAACGCGGTGCGCGACCAGATCCTGAAGATGAACTTCTGGGGCGGCGCCTTTGGGACCGTGCCTTCGGCGCAATTCGCAGAGCGGCTGTTGGAAAAGATGCCCGGCATGGATCGCGTCTATTACGCCAACTCGGGCTCCGAAGCGAACGAGAAGGCCTTTAAGATGGTCCGCCAGATCGCCCACAAGCATCACGGCGGCAAAAAGCGCAAGATCCTGTACCGCGACCGCGACTACCACGGCGGCACCATTGCCACCATGTCGGCGGGCGGCCAGCAGGAACGCAACGCGATGTACGGACCCTTTGTGCCCGAATTCGTGATGGTACCCCATTGCAGCGAATATCAGGCCCAGCCCGAACTGGCCGGCGACAACTATGGCGAACTGGCCGCGCTGGAAATCGAAAAGGTCATCCTGCGCGAAGGCCCCGACACCATCGGCGCACTCTGCCTCGAGCCCATCACGGCAGGCGGCGGCGCGATCACCCCGCCCAAGGGCTATTGGGAAAAGGTTCAGGAGATCTGCAAAAAGTACGACATCCTGCTGCACATCGACGAAGTCGTCTGCGGCATGGGGCGCACCGGCAAATGGTTCGGCTACCAACAGTACGGCATCCAGCCCGACATCGTGACGATGGCCAAAGGCGTGGCGTCGGGCTATGCCGCGATTTCCTGCTGCGTGACCACCAACGCCGTGTTCGAGCAGTTCAAGGACGAAACCGACCACCTGTCCTATTTCCGTGACATCTCGACCTTTGGCGGCTGCACCGCAGGACCGGCGGCGGCGCTGGAAAACATGCGCATCCTCGAAGACGAAGACCTCTTGGGCAACTCCGAGCGCATGGGCGAGCGGCTGATGAACAACCTGTACGCGCTGCAGGAAAAGCATCAGGCGATCGGTTTTGTGCGCGGCAAGGGCCTGTTCGCAGGGGCCGAGCTTGTGTCGGATCGCGGCACGAAACAGCCGCTGAACGAAAAGGTCTGCGCGGCGATCGTTGCCGACTGTCTGAAGAACGGCGTCGTGATCGGGATGACCAACCGGTCGATCCCCGGCGCGAACAACACGCTGCTCTTTGCACCGCCGCTGATCGCGGCCGCCAGCGATATCGACGAAATCACCACCGCCGTCGACAACGCGATGACCCGCGTGCTGGGCTAAGACCCCTTTGGCGGGCGCGAACCTCTCGCGCCCGCCGTTCCCTTTGGGCAGGTTGGCATGACACCTATCAATGATCTGGGCCAGCCAGTCGGAGAGCCGTTGGGCGTCACGCTTCCGCGCCCGCTTCCGCCTCTTTCCCCGATGACCGGCACCCATGTCACCGTGCGTCCGCTGGACATAGCGCGGGACCGCGGCGCGCTGTTTGACGCCTTTGCCCGCGACACCGACGGGCGGAACTGGACCTACCTGCCCTATGGCCCGTTCCGTTCCGAGTCCGACTTTGGCGCTTGGCTCGACCGTAGCTGCACCGGCCACGACCCGCTGTTCCACACGATCACCGACCGCGACGGGCGGGCCGTCGGGCTTGCCTCTTATCTGCGGATCGATCCGGCCAATGGCGTGATCGAGGTCGGGCACATCCACATGTCGCCGCTCCTTCAGCGGACGCCCGGCTCGACCGAAGCGATGTTCCTGATGATGGCGCAGGTGTTCGACGATCTGGGCTACCGGCGCTACGAATGGAAATGCGACGCGCTGAACGGCCCGTCGCGCGCAACGGCAGAGCGGCTGGGGTTCACCTACGAAGGCACGTTCCGGCAGGCCACCCACTATAAGGGCCGCAATCGCGACACCGCTTGGTACGCCCTGATCGACAGCGACTGGCCCGCGCAACGCGACCGTTTCCTGCGGTGGCTGGAGCCCGCAAATTTCCACCCCGACGGGCGGCAGCGTCGCGCTCTGTCGGCGATGTGACCCCGCATCGCTTGACCGGCGCAGCAGCTAAGTCCAGTCTGGACCCGATATCAGTCCAGAGGGTGCCATGCCGATCAGCGCCGAGTCGTTTTTCCTTGACCCTGTCGCCGAAGGCACGCTGCAGGCACAGATCCAGCATATGGTCGCGCAGGGAATTCTGGACGGCCGGTTCCGGCGCGGTGAAAAACTGCCGTCGTCGCGAAAGCTGGCCGACCAACTGGGCGTGAGCCGGATCACCGTCACCCTGGCCTATACCGAATTGCTGGCCGACGACTACATCACCTCGCGGGGCCGGTCGGGGTACTTTGTATCGGACAACGCGCCCGAGCCGCCGTCGTTTCCCGCCAATCCCTCTGGCGAAGGTAACGTGGACTGGGGCCGTATCTTGGGCCAGCGGATACCGGCGTCGCTGGGGCTGGTGAAACCGGCTGACTGGTCGACCTATCGCTACCCGTTCATCTACGGCCAAGCCGACCCGACGCTGTTCGACAGCGCCAACTGGCGGCTCTGCGCGCTGCAGGCGCTTGGCAAGCGCGACTTCACCTCGCTCACCACGGATTACTACGATGGCGACGACCCGAAACTGGTCGAATTCATCGCCCGCCAGTCGTTGCCCCGCAGGGGAATTCTGGCCCGCCCCGACGAAATCCTTGTCACCCTTGGCGCCCAGAACGCGCTATGGCTGACAGCGCAGGTGCTGCTGAACCAGCGCCGGACCGCCGCGATCGAGGATCCGGGCTATCCCGCCCTGCGGTCGATCCTGACGCAGGCCCGCTGCCAGCTGGTGTCGGTGCCAATTGACGACGACGGACTCCCGCCCGAGTCGCTGCCGCGCGGGGTCGACGTCGTTTTCACCACCCCGTCGCACCAATGTCCCCCCGGCTCGACCATGCCGC
>JALQXR010000128.1 GCA_023263105.1 Marivivens sp.
GTCATTGGACACCACGACCGTGCCGATCTTGTTGTCGGACATGATCTTGACCGCGTCCGACACTTTGGATGCGGCGGTGACTGTCAGAACGGCGCTGCTAGCCTTGGCGCTGAGGATCTGCTGAACGAGCATGGTTGCCTCCTTTGGTTGCCCATGCCCCAGCGTCCTCCCGCGTGGGCCGCTCTGTCAAGCCGCCAGTGACTCCAGACGTGCGACCTCGGCGCGCAGCCCCGCCCCAAGCGCCGCGGCAAAGCGCGTCAGCCGGTCCGACCGGCGATCCGACGCATGGCGGACCAGGTAAAAGGACCGCGTCAAGGACAGCTCTTGGGTCAGGACCTTGCGCAGTTCCGGCGCGAAGGGCAGCGCAAAGTCATGCGCGATCCCGACCCCGCCGTGGACCCGCATCATCATCAACTGCACCGCCACCGAATTAGAGGCCATCTGCACGCCGCGCGCGCCGACCGCCCCCAGATAGTCCAGTTCCTTGTCAAAGATCATGTCGGGGATGTAGCCCACGATGGGCCGGTCGCGGATGTCCGAGAGGCTGCGGATCTCGGGCGCTTCGGCCACCGGCACGGCAAGGTGAAGGTGGTAGTCGGTTATCTTTTGCACCGTCAGGCGACCCGCATCCGGCGGGCTGACCGTGATCGCCATATCGGCTTCGCGCTTCGACAGGTTGACCACGCGCGGCAGGGCAAGAATCTGGACCTCGAGTTCGGGGTTGTCGCGGCGGATCGCGGCGCAGACCTGCGGCAACAGGAAATTGGCGCAGCCGTCCGGTGCCCCGATGCGGATCTGGCCACTGAGCCCCGAAGCCGCCGCGCCCTTGCCTTCGTCCATCGCCAGAGTCAGCGATTCCTCGGCGTCAGACGCCCGCGCGCGGATCCGGGCCCCCAGATCGGTCAGCGCGTAACCCTTTGGGCTTTTGATGAAAAGCGCCGATCCGAACTGGTCCTCGAGCCGCGAAATGCGCCGCCCCACGGTCGCAGGGTCCATCCGCAAGAGAGGCGCAGCCGCCGTCAGGCTTTCGGCCCGCGCCACCGCAAGAAACACCCGCATATCGTCCCAGTTGGCCATCGGTCACCTCTTTCATCATGCAAAAATGCAAAATGATTTTGATCAACTGGCGCTTTTAGCCTGAGTTTTGCAAGACTAAAGTCCGCGCATATCCAATCTTTGGAGGAAAAGATGCAGGAACTCACTCATTACATCGGCGGCGCCCACGTCAAAGGGACCTCGGGCCGTTTTGCCGACGTCTTCAACCCCGCCACCGGCGAAGTTCAGGCCCGCGTCCCGCTGGCCAGCGAAGCCGAAATGGCCAACGCGGTTGAGATCGCCGCCGCCGCGCAGCCCGCATGGGCCGCCGTGAACCCGCAGCGCCGCGCCCGCGTGCTGATGAAGTTCGTGGACCTTCTGAACCGCGACATGGACAAACTGGCCGAGGCCCTGAGCCGCGAACACGGCAAGACGCTTCCCGACGCGGCAGGCGACGTCCAGCGCGGTCTGGAAGTGGTGGAATACTGCATCGGCGCTCCGCAGATGCTGAAGGGTGAATTCACCGACAGCGCCGGCCCCGGCATCGACATGTATTCCATGCGTCAGGCTCTGGGCGTCACCGCCGGCATCACGCCGTTCAACTTCCCCGCCATGATCCCGATGTGGATGTTCGCCCCTGCGATTGCTTGCGGCAACGCCTTTATCCTCAAGCCGTCCGAGCGTGACCCCTCGGTTCCGCTGATGCTGGCCGAACTGCTGGAAGAAGCCGGCCTGCCCAAGGGCATCCTGCAGGTCGTCAACGGCGACAAGGCCGCGGTCGACGCGATCATCGACAACCCCGTGATCCAGTCGATCGGCTTTGTGGGCTCCACCCCGATCGCGGAATACATCTATGGTCGCGGCTGCGCCAACGGCAAGCGCGTCCAGTGCTTCGGCGGTGCAAAGAACCACATGATCGTCATGCCGGACGCCGACATGGATCAGGCAGCCGACGCGCTGATCGGCGCAGGCTACGGCGCTGCTGGCGAACGCTGCATGGCGATTTCGGTCGCGGTGCCGGTCGGTGACGAAACCGCCGACCGTCTGATCGAAAAGCTGATCCCGCGGATCGAAAAGCTGAAAGTGGGCCCCTATACCGCAGGCAAGGACGTGGACTACGGCCCCGTCGTCACCGCTGCGGCCAAGGCAAACATCCTCAAGCTGGTCGAAAGCGGCGTCGAGCAAGGTGCAAAGCTGGTCGTCGATGGCCGGAACTTTAACCTGCAGGGCTACGAAGACGGCTTTTTCGTCGGCCCGCACCTGTTCGATCACGTGACCAAGGACATGGACATCTACAAGAAGGAAATCTTCGGTCCCGTCCTGTCGACCGTCCGTGCGAAGGACTATGAAGAGGCGCTGAGCCTTGCCATGGACCACGAGTACGGCAACGGCACCGCGATCTTTACCCGTGACGGCGACACCGCCCGCGATTTCGCGAGCCGCATCAACATCGGCATGGTCGGCATCAACGTTCCGATCCCCGTGCCGCTGGCCTACCACACCTTCGGCGGCTGGAAGAAATCGGCCTTTGGCGACCTGAACCAGCACGGTCCCGACGCGTTCAAATTCTACACGCGGACCAAGACGATCACCTCGCGTTGGCCCTCGGGCATCCGCGAAGGATCGGCCTTCAACTTCAAGCCGATGGACTGATCCACGTGGTCGACGACCTGTAATACCAAACCCGGCCCCGCATTCCTCAGGGCCGGGTTTTTCTATCCGGAGTGCCCGCGCCCCCTGCCCTGCGACGCTTTCACACTGGAATTAAACGACCGTTCAGTTAACATGGACGCACAGCAGACAAGGGAGAGTCCGATGGATTTCGCACTGAGTGAAGAACAGTCCGCCATCTACGAAATGGCCAAGAGTTTCGCCGAGTCCGAGATCGCGCCGAACGCGCGCGACTGGGAGGCTCAGGGCACCATCCCAAAGACCCTCTGGCCCGAAATCGCGGCGCTGGGATTCGGCGGGCTGTATGTTCGCGAAGAAAACGGCGGATCGGGCCTGACACGGCTGGACGCGACGCTGGTGTTCGAAGCCCTGTCGTCGGCCTGTGCCAGCGTGGCGGCGTTCCTGTCGATCCATAACATGTGCGCGCGGATGATCGACGCCTATGCCTCGGACGATCTGCGCAACCGCGTCCTGCCCAAGGCGCTGACAATGGAGACGGTGTTTTCCTACTGCCTGACCGAACCCGGCAGCGGGTCAGACGCGGCGGCCCTGCGCACCCGCGCGGTGAAAAAGGGCGACGTCTATGTGCTGAACGGAACAAAGGCCTTCATCTCGGGCGGGGGTTATTCGGACGCCTATGTCGTCATGGCCCGCACCGGAGACGACAGCGCGCGCGGGATCAGCGCCTTTGTGGTCGAAGCGGGCACTCCCAGTCTGTCCTTCGGCGGGCTGGAAGACAAGATGGGCTGGAAGAGCCAGGAAACCCGTCAGGTCCAGTTCGACGACATGGAAGTCCCCGCCGCAAATCTGATCGGCAAAGAGGGCGAAGGCTTCAAATACGCCATGGCCGGTCTGGATGGTGGACGTCTGAACATCGCGGCCTGCAGCCTTGGGGCCGCGCAACAGGCGATGGATATCACCCGTGCCTATATGGCCGAACGTAAGGCCTTTGGAAAATCCATCGACAAATTTCAGGCGCTGCAATTCCGGCTGGCGGATATGGAGATCGACATGCAGGCGGCCCGCACCTTTTTGCGGCAGGCGGCTTGGAAATTCGACAATGGCGCCCCCGACGCGACCCAGTTCTGCGCGATGGCAAAAAAGCTGGTGACCGAAACCGGCAGCCGCACCGCCGACCAATGTCTGCAATTGCACGGCGGCTACGGTTATCTGGCCGACTACGGGATCGAAAAGATCGTCCGCGACCTGCGGGTCCACCAAATTCTGGAAGGCACCAACGAAATCATGCGCCTGATCGTCGCGCGGGGTCTGGTGTCCTGATGACTGACGGAATCCTCGTCCGCAAAGAAGGCCGCGCGGGCCGCATCACGCTGGACCGGCCCTCTGCTCTGAACGCGCTCAGCTATCCGATGTGCATGGCGATCGACGCCGCGCTGAAGGCGTGGCGCGACGACGACGATGTGGCCTTGCTGATCCTTGACGCGGCGGGCGACCGCGCCTTTTGCGCGGGTGGCGACATCGCCGAAATGTATGCCTCGGGCCTGCGCGGAGAATTCGACTACGGCCGCCAGTTCTGGCGCGACGAATACCGCATGAACGCGCGGATGTTCGAATTCCCGAAGCCCGTGGTCAGCTTTCTGCATGGCTTCACCATGGGCGGCGGCGTGGGCGTCGGCTGTCACGGCTCGCACCGGATCGTCGACGAGTCCAGCAAGATCGCCATGCCGGAAACCAGCATCGGACTGGTGCCGGACGTTGGCGGCTCTTTGTTGCTGGCGCTGGCTCCGGGTCACTTGGGCGAATACCTCGGGCTGACGGCGACACGAATGGACGCAGGCGACGCGATCTACGCGGGCTTTGCGGACTACTTTGTGCCGAACACCGGATGGGAGGCGCTGAAAGCCGAACTGGTCGCAACTGGGGACCCCTTCCGCGTGGACGCCGCGGCCCTGCCGGCGCCGGCGTCGGGACTGAAGGACCTGCAGCCGCTGATCGACAAACATTTCGGTGGCAACCTGTTGATCGACATCGGAAACAGCCTGACCCACCTGCACGGCGCCGACGCGGCGGAAGAAAGCTTTGCCGCCGACACGCTTAGGGCCATCAACCGGAATTCGCCGCTCGCTATGGCGGTGACCGTCGAACTGATCCGCCGCGTCCGGAACCGCCCCGAGATCCGCAACGCTCTGGAACAGGAATACCGCTACACGTCGCGCTCGATGGAGGACGGAGATTTTCTGGAAGGCATCCGCGCCGCCATCATCGACCGCGACAAATCCCCGAAATGGCGTCACGCTGACTGGAAAAGTGTCTCTGGTGGCGATGTGCTGAAAATGAACCTGCCCATGGGCCGCGACCGGCTGACGTTTGAAGAGGAGCAACCGAAATGAAGATCGGATTTATCGGACTTGGCAATATGGGTGCGCCGATGGCGGCCAACCTGATCGCCGCGGGCCACGACTTGACGGGCTTCGACCTGGCCGCGCGGCCCGACGGGGTCGCCATGGCCGACACCGCCGCCATTGCGGCCAAGGACGCGGATGTGGTGATCACCATGCTCCCGAACGGAGCGATCCTGCGGGCCGTGGCTGCCGAAATCCACCCCGTGATGAAGGCCGGCGCCGTGCATCTGGATTGCTCGACCGTCGATGTCGCCTCTAGCCAGGCGGTGGCCGAAGCGGCAGTCGCGGCGGGTCTTTCGGCATTGGACGCGCCGGTGTCCGGTGGCGTGGGCGGAGCCGCTGCAGGCACGTTGACCTTTATGGTCGGCGGTGCACGCGGTGCCTTCGAGACCGCCCTCCCCCTGTTCGAGATCATGGGCCAAAAGGCCGTCCATTGCGGCGACGCGGGCATGGGTCAGGCCGCCAAGATCTGCAACAATATGATCCTTGGCGTCACCATGATCGCCACCTGCGAAGCCTTCGCCCTTGCCGACAAGCTGGGACTGGCACGGGACAAGATGTTCGATGTCGTCTCGACCTCGTCGGGGTATAGCTGGACCATGAACGCCTATTGCCCCGCCCCCGGCGTCGGCCCCAAATCGCCCGCCGACAATGGCTATAAACCGGGGTTCGCGTCCGAACTGATGCTCAAGGACCTCGACCTGAGCCAGATGGCCGCCGAAGCGGTCGACGCCGACACGCCGATGGGCGCCGCCGCTGCGGCTCTCTACCGCCAGTTCGTGCAGGACGAAGACGGCAAGGGGCGCGACTTCTCGGCCATGCTGCCGCGGTTTGAAAAACGGCACCGCGGAAACTAACATCCCGATATTGACATGAATCAAAGTGACGGTAGCGCCGACGCGCTATCGTCCTTTTGCATTCATGCTTTCGGAGGTTTTCATGTTCGCAACTAACGTAGGCTCGCTTGACCGCATTATTCGCATCGTCGCGGGCGTCATCCTGTTGGCCCTGTTCTTTTACGACGCCGACGCCAGCTATCGCTGGCTCTACCTGATCGGCATCGTGCCGCTGGCGACCGGCCTCATGTCGACCTGCCCGCTTTATTCGATTTTCGGCATCTCGACCTGCCCACGCAAGTGACGCTACAACTGGGACAACCGGTTGCCGGAGCCCCCTCCTGCGCCTGATCAGACGCAGGAGAAACCCATGTTCCGCTGGATTGCGGCCCTTATCTGGATCGCACTCGCCTCTCCTCTCGCCGCTCAATCCGACTGGCGGGACGACGTCATCTATTTCGTCATGCTCGACCGGTTCGCGGACGGCGATCCGGCAAATAATGCCGGCGTCGACCTGTCCGACCCGCTGGCCTTCCACGGAGGCGATCTGGTCGGGCTGACCCGACGGCTGGACTACATCGCGGATCTTGGCGCCACCGCGATCTGGCTCACGCCTGTAACCTTACAGGTGCCACCCATCGACCACGAAGGCCGGCCCTTTTCGGGCCACCACGGCTATTGGGCCGAAGACATGGCCGCGCTCGATCCGCGCTACGGAACCGA
>JALQXR010000129.1 GCA_023263105.1 Marivivens sp.
CGCACGGCAACGGCGGTGATCACGCGATGCCTGCGGCCGGACATCAGGTGCAGGAATTCCGCAGCCTCACCCGCGTCGGCGGGCTTGCCCAGAATCCGTCTGCCGACCGCCACGGTGGTATCCGCACACAGCAGGACCTCGTCCGCGGCGATATCCACGGCAAGCGCCTTTTCCCGCGCGATGCGTTTCACATAGTCGCGCGGCAGTTCCGCTTTGCGCGGGGATTCGTCGATGTCGGGTGGACGAATGTCATCAGGGCGCAGGCCGATCTGCGCCAATAGCTCCAGCCGTCGAGGAGAGCCGGAGCCGAGCACCAGCCGCGGCCGGTCTCCGGTCCGGGGGCTCGTCACTTGAAGCGGTAGTTGATCCGACCCTTGGTCAGATCGTAGGGGGTCATCTCGACCTGCACTTTGTCGCCCGCAAGGACACGGATGCGGTTTTTGCGCATCTTACCTGCCGTATGCGCGATGATCGTATGGCCGTTTTCCAGCTCGACCAGAAATGTCGCGTTCGGCAGAAGTTCCTTCACGACACCGGGGAATTCGAGTAGCTCTTCCTTGGCCATTTGGTATCCTGTTCAACCTGCCCGCTACAGTGCGGACGCAGCGCATATGCGCCCAGAAGCACAAGTTTTCAAGCAGTAATCTATCCCAAGGGTGTAACGGACAGCTTTCCGGTGTAGCCGGACTGCTCGGGCCAATGGGCGAAATTGCCGACTTGTCCCTGCCCGCGGGGCGCTGCGATGGCGGCGGTGTCGACCTCTAGAACCACCGGCACGGGGGCGTCTGTGTCGCCCTGCATCAGGATCCCGTCGGACGGCAACCCGTAGTCAGGCGGGCAGAAAATGCCGGCGCGGCCGGTCGAGCCGTCGATCACCTCGCAACCCGGTGCGGGTCCGACCAGCGGAACCTGAACGATCAGGCACTGGCCTTCGATCGCGCGGGCGCGGCAGGACTGCCGGACGCGGGTCTGGCCCGCCGGAAGATCGGTGCAGGACGGGACAAGGATCATTTCGGCGCCGGCTTCGACCATTTCGCGCGCCAGCAAGGGGAATTCGCTGTCGTAGCAAATCAGCACTCCGATCCGGCCCAGAGCGGTGTCGAACAGCGTCACGCCATCCCCCGGGATCATGGCCATTTCGTTGCGTTCGTAGGGGGTCAGGATCATCTTGTCCTGATGCGCCACCGCGCCGGTCGGTGACACAAGTGTCGCGCGGTTGACATAGCCCTTGTCCGTTTTCACAGGACCGGAACCGGCAAGGATGTGGCAGCCGTGCTTGCGCGCCATGTTGATGATCTGATCGATCCAGGCTCCGGCCCGCTCTGCCCCCAGATCGCGCCATTCGATCGGCGTCAGGGCGGGCGTATTGCCGACCATCGCGGCCTCTAGCGCGGCATATTCGGGCAGAACCACCAGATCGGCGGCGGACTCGGCGATCAGCCGGTCGAGCTTCTTTTCCTGAGCGACCCAACCGGGAAAGCGTTCGCAGGTATAGGGCAAAGCGGCGATCTTCATGTCAGGTCCTTTATCCAGAATTGCAGCGGCTTCGGCGTTTGCTCGGCCTCGCCGATGTCGCGCCAGTGGTATTCGGCGATGGCACCGTCCAGCTTGCCATATCCGCGCGCCGTCCAAAAGCCGTCCAGTGGCACATATTCCGCCGGTCGCGCCGGATGGTTGTCGGGGCGGATCACCGCGCAAAAGGCCGAGTACCGGCACCCCAGCGCGCGGGCACGTGCCTCTCGGCGATCAAAGAACAGGTGCCCGATGCCCTGCCCCCGATACGCGGGCAACAGCACCGACTCGGCGCAATAGTAGATGTCGCCCAGATCATAAGGCGTCCGGTCAAAGGCGCGGGCAAAGTCGTCGGCGTGGTCGGTCAGGCGCGTTGCGGTCGCAGCGCCGACCAGCCGGTCGCCATCGAACGCCCCGACCAGAGTCGCGCCGTCGGCGCTGCGGTAGCTGTCCAAGTAGCGCCGTTCATATCCAAGGTCGCCGTCATAAAGGTAGGGCCAGTCGCGAAACACCTCGATACGTAGCCGCGCAAGGTCATCCAAAGCAGCGCCCAAGGCGGTGCCGGTCAGAACCTCGACCCGCAGGGTCACGACACCTGCGCCAGCCAGTCGGCCAGATTGTAATAGGTGGTCACGCGGGTGATCTTGCCGTCCTTCAGGGTCATGAACGACCCGCCGGGCAAGCGATAGTTCTGACCCTTTGCCTCTGGCAGGCCGGGATCGGTGGCAAGATAGGTGCCGTTGACCACGAATTCTGCCGCCGCGCGAGTTCCGTCATCGGTCCCGAAGATCACGATATCGGTCAGTTGCTCGCGGTAGCAGCGGCTCATGTGGGCGCAAAACTCTGCGAATTTGGCTTTGCCTTCGCGGATTTTGCCTTCGTTCACATGATGGGCGACGGTGTCGGACACTTCGGCCAACATGCCGTCGGTATCGCCCGCGTTAAAGGCATCAAAGTAGCGTTTCAGGACGGCTTTTGCGTCGGTGGTCATTCGCTGATCTCCCGTGCTGGTCCCCACCGTTCGGTCAAGCGGGAGACAATCTGGTTTCTGGTTTGCCGATAGCTTTCAAGCCGTGATTCGCGGCCCTCGCCCAATCCTGTCGGATCAAGTATCGGCCAGTATTCGACCGTCAGGTGAAACAGCCGCGTCAGTTCCAGCGCGCGGCGCTGGCTTGCCGGTGACAGCGCAAGGACCAGATCGAACGACGACAGGTCGTCGCCCCAATCCTGCATTTCGTCGAACGACCGCGATCTGTGGCGGGACAATTCGACCCCGATCTCTTGGCAGACCGTGACAGCGAAGCCGTCGATCTCCATGTCGTTCTTCACGCCGACGGACTGGATGTAACATTCCTGCCCGTAGAATTTCTTCATGATCCCCTCGGCCATCGGAGATCGCACCGCATTATGGTCGCAGCAGAACAGCACCGATTGCGGCAAAGGAGGATATGTCTTGTCGCTGTCGCTCAAGTCATCCCCCGAAGTGCAGCACGCAAATCAGGGTGAACAGGCGGCGGGCGGTGTCGGGATCGACATCGGCTTTGCCGTCCAGACGTTCCTGCAAAACGCGCGCGCCTTCGTTGTGGATGCCGCGACGGGCCATGTCGATAGTCTCAATCTGGTTGGGCGCTGCGGTTTTCACGGCGTCGAAATAGCTTTCGCAAATCTGGAAATAGTCTTTGACCACCTGCCGGAAAGGTCCCAGCGACAGATGGAATTCGGCCGCCGGCTCGTCCGCTTCGGTGCGGATGTCGAACACCAGCCGACGTTCGCGGATCGACAGGCCCAGCCGATAGGGTCCCTCGGGCGGCAGGCGGTCGTCCCGCGCGGGCAGAGCAAAGTTGTTCTCTTCGAGCAGGTCGAAAATCGCCACGCGGCGTTCCTGTTCGATTTCCGGCGTCGGAGCGGGCAGGCCGCTGTCATCAAGGTCGATATGGCAGATACGGGACACTGGATTTATCCTTGGTTTAGCCGGTTGAGACGGGCGCGGACCGAAAGGCCGTGCGCCTCAAGGCTTTCAGAGACGGCCAGCCGCTCTGCCGCCGGGCCGATCGCGGCAAGAGCCCGCGGGCTCATGCGGGCAATGGTCGAGCGTTTGACAAAATCCATAACTGACAACCCGCTAGAGAACCGAGCCGACCGCGCCGTAGGTAGAACGTGGTTGGGCCCGCCGATGTAATCGCCAATTGCTTCGGGCGTCCACCCTCCAACAAAGATTGCGCCCGCGTGACGGACCTTCTCTGCCAGACTGTCGGCGTCGGCGACACAGAGTTCCAGATGCTCGGGCGCAATGCGGTCGGAAAGCGCTACGGCTTCGTCCAGATCGCGCACGGTGATCACGGCGCCAAAGTCCCGCCAGCTGGCCCCCGCGATCGCGCGGCGCTCTAGTGTCTTTAGCCGTGCGTCGACCGCCGCTTCGACCGCATGGCCAAAGGCCGCGTCGGTGGTGATCAGGATCGACTGGGCGCTTTCGTCGTGTTCCGCTTGGCTCAGCAGGTCCAGCGCGATCCAGTCGGGGTCGTTGTCCGCGTCGGCGATGACTAGGATTTCGGACGGACCCGCGATCATGTCGATGCCGACCTTGCCAAAAACCCGCCGTTTCGCGGCCGCCACAAAGGCATTGCCGGGGCCGGTGATCTTGTCCACGGGGCGGATCGTTTCGGTGCCATAGGCCAGCGCCGCCACCGCCTGAGCCCCGCCGATCCGGTAGATTTCATCGACGCCCGCGATCCGCGCCGCCAACAGCACAAGCGGGTTCACCACCCCATCGGGCGTCGGCACGGTGATCGCCAATCGTTCCACCCCCGCGACCTTTGCGGGGATTGCGTTCATCAGGACCGACGACGGATAGGACGCCAGCCCGCCCGGGACATACAGGCCCGCCGCCGAGATCGCCGTCCACCGCCACCCAAGCGTCGCGCCTGCGTCGTCTTCCCAAAGCGCGTCGCCGGGCATTTGCCGTTCGTGATAGGCGCGGATGCGTTGCGCCGCCAGTTCCAGCGCGGTCCGGTCCTCGGTCGAGACGTCGGCGCAATAGCGGTCGATCTCTGCCTCTGAAAACCGCATCGTGGCCGCAGTCAGGTCCAGACGGTCGAATTTACGGGTCAGGTCCAGAACCGCAGCGTCACCGCGCGCGCGCACGTCCGCGATGATCTTTGCGACCACGGCGTCGACGTCGGGGCTGTCTTCGCGCTTCATGGACAGGAGCGCGACGAAACGGGCCTCGAAATCGGGGGCGTCCGTGGACAGGTGCATCGGCATGGCGTGTCTCCTTCGGAGGGTTTGATAGCCTTCCCCGCGGGCCGCTTCAATGCCGCAGCGCGGCGCGTCAGTCGTCAAGCCGCCGGATCAAAAGGATCTCGTCCAGATAGCGGCCCTTGAACAGGATGGCGCGGGGCGTCACGCCGAAACGGGCAAAGCCGTTGCGGACATAGGCGTCCTGCGCTCTGGTGTTGGTTTCGACGACGGCCAGTTCCAGCTGGGCAATCCCCAGTTCCCGCGCCCGATCGACCGCGGCCCGCAACAGCAGGTCGATCCCGCCCTTCCCCCGCAGGGTCTTGCGGATATAGACCGCATGGATGCCCGCGCGGTGGCGCGCGTTACCGCCGGTTTCGGGGTCCAGCGCCAACATGCCTTCCAGCCTGCCCTCGACGAACAGACCGAAAATCACGCCGCTTTCGATGCGGGCCACATAGGCCGACCGTGGCAGATCCTGCCAGTTGGCCAGCGTCGAGCCATAGGCTTCGGGGTGGTATTCCAGAGCCTCGAGTCGAAGGGTCCGGAACGCAATGGCGTCGGCTGCGGTCAGCTGACGGATCGAAAAGTCCGGCCCTGCCTGTTTCGGCCCCGCCACGTCAGGCCCCGCTGTGATCCGGAGCCCGGCGCGACGGCGCGCGATAGGGACGGGTCACATCGCGCAACACGACTTCCAGCGCTTCGACGTCCAAAGCGATCTCTCCGTCGCCGGCAAGCGACAGGGCCAGTCGTCCGGTGCCATCTTCGCCCGCCGTCCACGACATGGACAAAAGCGACATGATCAGGTCCTTGTCGGCCATATCGACGCCTTGGGATTGCACTTTGACGACATCCTCGATCACCAGCACGGATTGAACCCGCTCAAAGTCGCGGGCACGCAGTTCCGCGCGCTCTGCGTCTTCCCAGCGGAAGCGGTTCAGCAAAAGCGCAAAGCGACGCTCTTTCGGCAGCCATTTGACCTCGGACAACGGAAAGACCGCGTCCTGCACCAACGTGGACAGCACCGGCACATCGTCCGCGCCAAGCGCCTTGAGTCGCAGCGGGCGATCCCCGCCGTCTTCGAATCTTGCGTCCTCGGTCACTCGCCCTTGACCCTTTCGATTTTCGCACCGACCGCGCCCAGCTTTTCTTCGACGTGCTCGTAGCCACGGTCAAGATGGTAGACGCGGTTGACGCGGGTTTGCCCTTCGGCGGCCAATCCGGCAAGGATGAGCGACACCGATGCGCGCAGGTCGGTCGCCATGACCGGAGCCCCCTTCAGGCGCTTGACGCCATGGACCGTCGCCACGCCGCCATGAACCTCGATCTCGGCTCCCATGCGCACCAGTTCGGGGGCGTGCATGAAGCGGTTTTCAAAGATTTTCTCTTCCAGCCGGCTGCTGCCTTTTGCGGTGCACAGCATCGCCATCATCTGCGCTTGCAGGTCGGTCGGGAAACCGGGGAAGGGTTCGGTCGTGACGTCGACTGCGTGGGGGCGGTCTTCCTTGCGGCGGACCTTGATGCCGGTGTCGGTCTGTTCGACCTCGACGCCCGCCTCTTGCAGCTTGTCGACAAAGGACTGCACCAGTTCGATCCGGCCCCCAAGACATTCGACCTCGCCGCCCGCGATGACGGGGGCCAGCATATAGGTGCCCAGTTCGATCCGGTCGGTGACAACCTGATGGGTCGCGCCGCCCAGACGGTCAACGCCCTGAATTTCGATCCGGCTGGTGCCGTCGCCTTCGATCTGGGCGCCCATCTTGCGCAGGCAGCTGGCAAGATCGACGATCTCTGGCTCGCGCGCGGCGTTTTCGATGACGGTGGTGCCCTTGGCCAGCGTGGCGGCCATCAACGCGTTCTCGGT
>JALQXR010000012.1 GCA_023263105.1 Marivivens sp.
CAGCCCTGCCAGAATTGCCGCCTGACTTGGGCTTACCTCGTTCGCAGAGATGCCGAAATAACGCTGGGCGGCGGCTTCGAATCCACGGGTGCCCGCACCCAGATAGGCGCGGTTAAGGTAAAGGGTGAGGATTTCTTCCTTGGTATAGGACAGCTCCATCGCCATCGCGAAAACGGCTTCCTTGGCCTTCCGCCACAGGGTCGTGCGGCGGCAGTCGGATTCGTAGGCGGCTTCGGTTTCCCAGATATCGGGATCGTAGGGGTCGCCAAGGCACAAAAGCTTTGCGGTCTGTTGCGTGATCGTCGAACCACCGTTGCCGGACAGCGGCCCGCGACCTTCGGCAAGGTTGATGCGGATCGCGCTGGCGATGCCGCGCGGCGACAGGCCAAAGTGGCTGTAGAACCGTTTGTCCTCGGTCGCGACGACGGCGTTGTGCAGATGGGGCGATACGGTATCGGCGGTGATCATCCCGCCGAACTGGTCCCCGCGCCACGCAAAGACCTGACCGTTGTTATCAAGCAAGGTGACAGACCCGCGCGCCCGACCGTCGACCAGATCGGTCATCGGGGGCAGGGTCGACGCCACATACAGCACCCAGCCGCCCAATAGCACCGCCGAAATCGCTCCGAGCCGCCAGCCGATGCCCCAGACCAGCCGGATGGTCCCGCGAACAATGGTCGACACGACATGGGCGATCCATCCCAGCACACCGGGCCGGCGCGGGGGGCGTCCTCCGCCACGGCCGCCGCGACCGCCACCCCGACGGGATCCGCGCGACGCGCTGGCGCGCGGAGTCGGTGCGGATTTTTCAGCCGCCGCCTTGGCGTATCTCTTTTCCGCGACAAGAGGGCCACGGGTCCGTCTGTTGCCGGTCATTTGCTGCCCGAAGTCCTAATCAAATGCCAAATCATTCAAATCTGCCCGTGGCTTTTAGACCGTCTTGCACCGCAATACAGCAGGAATGACGATGACTCTTCTGCACAAAAATTAACCCTCGGCCATTCAAAGTGCAAAAATTGTGCAATTTTGCGCGATTTCCCGCCTTTGCAGGTGCAGCATTTCCTTGTGACCCAAGGACGGACCGCTGTTCCCTCTGGTCAGAGGCCGCCGGTCATCCCGTCGGTTCGCACAAGTTGAACAAGGGGAAAGATGTGAAACTCATCATCGCGACAATCAAACCGTTCAAGCTCGAAGAGGTGCGCGAAGCCGTCACCTCCGAAGGGGTTCGGGGCATGATGGTCACCGAAATCAAAGGGTTCGGATCGCAATCCGGACATACCGAAATCTACCGCGGGGCAGAGTACGCCGTGAACTTTGTCCCGAAGGTCCGTCTGGAAATCGTGGTGCCGGACGCCATGGCCGAGCCGGTCGTCGCCGCCATCGCCAAGACCGCCCGCACCGACAAGATCGGGGACGGGAAGATCTTTGTTCTGGATGTTCAAAGCGCCCTTCGGGTCCGGACCGGCGAAACCGGCGACGACGCACTCTGATTGCTGCAAAGGAATACCGAAATGACCCTACGCAAAACACTATCCGTTGCCACGCTGCTGGGCGCGCTGCCCGGAATCGCGCTGGCCCAAGAGGCCGCCGCGCCGGTGGACAACGCCTTTATTTTCAACACGCTCCTGTTCCTGATCGGCGGCTTTCTGGTGTTCTGGATGGCTGCGGGCTTTGCGATGCTCGAGGCGGGACTGGTCCGGTCGAAGAACGTCGCGATGCAGCTGACCAAGAACATCGCGCTCTTTTCCATTGCCGCGATCATGTACTGGCTGGTCGGCTACAACCTTATGTATCCCGGAGACGGCTGGTCCATCGCGGGTGTTCTGGGGGCCTTTAGCACGGCGGACATCGGCGGTGATCCGGCGATCGAAGCGGGCTATGCCACCGGTTCGGATTTCTTCTTTCAGTTGATGTTCTGCGCCACCACCGCGTCGATCGTGTCGGGCACTCTGGCCGAGCGTATCAAGCTGTGGCCGTTCCTGATCTTTACCGCCGTGCTGACCGGAATCATCTACCCGATCGAGGCCAGCTGGCAGTGGGGCGGCGGTTTCATCGCTGAGATGGGCTTTTCTGACTTCGCAGGTTCGACACTTGTCCATGCCGCCGGTGGTTTCGCGGCGCTGGCAGGGGCGCTGGTGCTTGGCCCGCGTCTGGGCAAATACAAGGACGGTCGCGTTGTGCCGATGCCGGGCTCGAACCTTGCTCTTGCGACTCTGGGCACGTTCATCCTGTGGCTGGGCTGGTTCGGCTTCAACGGCGGCTCGCAGCTTGCGCTGGGCACCGAGGCTGACGCCAACGCCGTCGCGGTGATCTTTGCCAACACCAACATGGCCGCAGCCGCCGGTGCCGTCGCCGCGATGATCCTAACGCAGGTCCTGTACAAAAAGGTCGACCTGACGATGGTGCTGAACGGTGCGCTGGCTGGTCTGGTGTCGATCACCGCAGGTCCGCTGGACCCGACCCTGTTCGGCGCTTTGTGGATCGGCGCCGTGGGCGGTGTGATCGTGGTCTTTGTTGTCCCGATGCTGGACAAGCTGAAGATCGACGATGTCGTGGGCGCTATTCCCGTCCACCTGATCGCCGGCCTCTGGGGCACCTTTGCCGTGCCGTTCTACACCGAAGGCACCAGCTTTGTGACCCAGATCATCGGCTTTGTGATCGTCGGTGGCTTTGTCTTCGTGGTGTCGCTGGTGCTGTGGCTCATTCTCAAGGCGACCATGGGCATCCGTGTCTCTGAAGAAGAAGAGATCAACGGACTCGACATGGCCGAGCTGGGGATGGAGGCATACCCCGAATTTTCCAAGGGCTGAATTCCTTCCTCAGTCCCTTCCCTGCCCGGGCGTTCGCGCCCGGGTTTTTTTGTGCCGTTTGGCGCGCCGCCCATTTTTTCAGCGCAAGGATCAATTTCTGTGCTGTTGCGCCGGATTCTGCGCAGGCGGCCCATGCGGCAGTGCAGCAAATTCTTGAGCCGCCACGGACTCCGTCCCCTGATCGCTGTCGGGTTCAGTGCCCGAGAGGGACAAAGGGGTAAAACGTGAAGCTCATCATTGCGACCATCAAACCATACAAGCTCGACGAAGTTCGCGAAGCCGTCACCGCCGCAGGAGTCCGCGGCATGATGGTGACAGAGATCAAGGGTTTCGGTTCTCAGTCCGGCCACACAGAGATCTATCGGGGTGCGGAATACGCCGTGAATTTCGTGCCCAAGGTCCGGCTGGAGATCGTCGTCGCCGACGCTTTGGCCGACCAGATCGTCGACATCGTCGCCAGAACCGCCCGCACCGGAAAAATCGGTGACGGCAAGATTTTCGTGCTCGACGTCGAAAGCGCGCTGCGGGTGCGCACCGGCGAAACCGGCGACGACGCCATCTGACCAACGCTCAACAAGGACAAATACGATGTTGAAGAATTTGAAATTTGCAGGGGCGACCGCGCTGGCGGCTACCCTGACTTCGGCGGCTCCGGCTTGGGCACAAGAGGCCGCGGGCCCGACCATGGACAAGGGGGACGTGGCGTGGATGCTCGTCTCGACCCTGTTGGTTCTGTTCATGATCCTTCCGGGACTGGCGCTGTTTTACGGCGGTCTGGTGCGGTCAAAGAACATGCTCAGCGTGCTGATGCAGTGCACGATGATCACCGCGATGGTGATGGTGATCTGGGTGGTCTACGGCTATTCGTTCGCCTTCGGTGGCGGCACCGGCCCGTTCTTTGGCGGGTTCGGAAAACTGTTTCTGGCCGGAGTCACGCCCGACAGCATGGCGGCGACGTTCTCGGATGACTACGTGATCCCCGAGTACGTCTTTATCGCGTTCCAGATGACCTTTGCCGCGATCACGCCTGCGCTGATCGTCGGGGCGTTTGCGGAACGGATCAAGTTTTCCGCCGTGATGCTGTTCACCGCGATGTGGGTGACGGTCGTCTACTTTCCGGTGGCGCATATGGTTTGGGATGCCAACGGCCTGATTTTCAACATGGGCGCGCTGGATTTCGCGGGTGGCACCGTGGTGCATATCAACGCAGGTATCGCCGCGCTGGTTGCCGCGATCGTCGTCGGCCCGCGCGTGGGGCTGGGCAAGGACATGATGGCCCCCCATTCGATGACGCTGACGCTGGTCGGCGCCGGTATCCTGTGGGTCGGCTGGTTCGGGTTCAACGCGGGCTCGAATCTGGAAGCGAACGGCAGTGCCGCTCTGGCGATGATCAACACCTTTACCGCCACCGCGGGCGCGATCCTGGCCTGGTCGGCGCTAGAGTCGGTGACCCGTGGCAAGGCCTCTATGCTGGGCGCCGCTTCGGGGCTTGTGGCGGGTCTGGTTGCCGTGACGCCTGCTGCCGGTTCTATCGGACCGATCGGCGCGATCGTGCTGGGGGCGCTTGCCTCTGGGGTTTGCTATTTCTTCGTCGCGATCGTGAAGAACAAATTCGGCTATGACGACAGCCTTGATGTCTTTGGCATCCACGGCGTCGGAGGCATCATCGGCGCGGTCGGCACCGGTATCTTTACCGCACCGGGGCTGGGCGGCATGGGCGGCGAAGACTATGCGATGGGCGCTCAGACCTGGATCCAGATTCAGGCCGTGTTGATCACCATCGTCTGGTGCGGCGTGGCCAGCGTTGTGCTGCTTTACATCACCAAGGCCGTGACCGGACTGCGGGTTGAAAAGGACGACGAACGCCGAGGTCTGGACCTGACGTCGCACGGCGAACAGGCCTATCACTCTTGATCATCCGGCCATCGGACAAATGAAAAGGGGGCGATCCGTCGCCCCCTTTTTGTCAGTCATAACAGGATGTTAAATGCCTGCGTCGATGATCGCCTTGGCAAGGATCGGAACGGTCTGGTTGTTCAGGCCAGCGATGTTCATACGGCTGTCCGAGACCATGTAAATGCCGTTGTCCACGCGCATCTGCTCGACTTTTTCCGGCGTGGTTCCGATCCGGCTGAACATGCCGCGATGGCTGGCGACGAAATCAAAGCGGTCGCTGTTGGACAGGCGGCGCAGTTCGTCGGCAAGCTGCTTGCGCAGACCCAGCATGGTGTTGCGGATCTCTTCTAGTTCGGCTTCCCAGTCGGCCCGCAGAACCGCGTCGTTCAGGATCGTCGACACGATGCGCGCGCCGTGGTCGGGCGGAAAGGAATAGTTCTGCCGGTTCAGGAAAGCGAGGTTCGCCTGCGCCAGTTTCGCCTCTGCGGTGTCGCGTGCGACGGCCATGAGGATGCCGGTGCGTTCGCGGTAGATGCCAAAGTTCTTCGAGCAAGAGGCCGCGATCAGACATTCGTCCATGCCCGCAACAACGGCGCGGGTCGCTGCGGCGTCTGCCTCCAGCCCGTCGCCAAAGCCCTGATAGGCGATGTCGACCAGCGGCACGGCGCCCTTTGCTTTGAGCAGGGCGATGACCTCTTGCCACTGGGCGGCGGTCAGGTTCGCGCCGGTCGGGTTGTGGCAGCAGCCGTGCAGCAGCACCACATCGCCCGATTTCAGCCCTTGGAGGTCGGCCAACATACCGTCGAAATCGACGCCGCGCGTGGCTTCGTCAAAGTAGCGGTATTCGGTCATCTTCATGCCGAGGTATTTGATGATCGACGGGTGGTTCGGCCAGGTCGGAGCCGACAGCCAGACGGTTGCCTCGGGCGCGGCCAGCTTGATCAGCTCTAATGCCTGACGGATCGCGCCAGTGCCGCCCGGAGTGGCGACAGCAGCGACCTGTTCGCGGGCCACGGTCTTATTCAGAACAAGCCCGACCATCGCGTCCAGATAGGCAGGATCACCGGCCAGACCGACATAGGATTTGCTGTCCTGCGATTCCCAGATTTTCTTCTCGGCGGCTTTGACGGCCCGCATCACGGGGGTCAGACCGGTAGGATCCTTATAGACGCCCACCCCTAGGTCGATTTTTGTCGTGCGCGGATCCTCGCGATAGGACTGCATCAGCATGAGGATCTTGTCGGCGGGCTGGGTTTTTAGATGCTCGAGCATCAGGCGTCTCCGGTTGCAATAGGAAGGTCGGAATACATACCCCATTCGGACCACGATCCGTCATAGAGCGAATGGTCGCGCTTGCCGATCCGTTCAAGGGCAAGCGACAGGACCGCGGCGGTGACGCCCGATCCACAAGAGGTGATGGCGGGTTTCTTCAGGTCCACGCCCGCCGCTTCGAACACGCCTTGCAGCGAGGCGACGCCTTTCATGGTGCCGTCGGAGTTTAAGAGGTCCTTGAAGAACACGTTTTTCGCGCCCGGGATATGTCCGGCGCGCAGGCCGGCGCGGGGCTCTGGTGCTTCGCCGCGGAAACGGGCGGGCGCGCGGGCGTCGATGATTTCGTGGTCATGCAGTTTTGCGGCGCGGGCAACTTGCGTCACGTCGCGGACCAGTTGGTTCTGGCGGGTCACGGTCATGTGGCGATCGCGGATGATCGGATCTTCGTCGGTGACGGGGCGGCCTTCGGCCTTCCATTTCGGCAGGCCGCCGTCCAGCACGGCGATGTCAGTCTTGCCCATCAGGCGGAACAGCCACCAGACGCGCGCGGCAGAGAACAGGCCCGCGCTGTCATAGACCACGACCTGATGACCGTCGCCGACGCCCATAGCCCGCATACGGCTTAGGAACTTTTCGACCGGAGGCGCCATATGCGGCATTTCCGACCGCAGGTCGCTGATTTCATCAATGTCGAAGAACCGAGCCCCGGGGATGTGTTCGGCGCGGAATTCGGCGGCGGTGTCGCGGTTGTCGGTGGGCAGATACCACGATGCGTCAAGGATGCGCAGATCCGGATCCTTGAGGTGCGAAGCCAGCCACTCGGTCGAAACCAGCGTTTTCGGATCGTTGCGATCGTCAGTGGGCATGACTGCTCCCTTTCTGCGGTCCTTTAGGCTGGGGCTGACTACCGCGAAGGGGCCTTGCTGGCAAGGGTTGCGGACTAGACGCTATGCCGCAAAAGCCGCTGTTTCTGGCGGTTCCAATCACGCTTTGCATCGCTGGCGCGTTTGTCGTGGTTCTTCTTGCCCTTGGCGATGCCGATCTTCAGCTTCACCAGCCCGCGGTCGTTGAAATACATCACCAGAGGAACCAGAGTCATGCCTTCGCGCTGGGTGGCGCTCCACAGGCGGGACAGTTCCCGCTTTGACGCCAAAAGTTTGCGTTTGCGGCGCTCTTCGTGGCCCCAAGTCTTTGCGGGGAAGTAGGGGGCGATATAGGCGTTGGTCAGCCAGAGTTCGCCATTATCCACGCTGGCATAGCTTTCGGCGATGTTGGACTGTCCGGTGCGCAGCGATTTGACTTCGGACCCCATGAGCATGATCCCGACCTCAAGATCGCTCTCGATCGCGTAATCGTAGCGGGCACGCCGGTTCTCGGCGATTACCTTATAGTTGGGATTGTCTTTTTTAGCGGCCATGATGGGTCCCAGATAGGGGATCGCGCCGCCACAAACAAGCACCCAGCAGACCAGTGGCGGCCTAGAGCGATGCCTCTCCGCACAACAGCCGCCCGAGTCGCGCGCGCCGGACATCGGGGTCGTCGGAATAGGCAAGCACATGGGCCAGTTTTGCATAGGCGGCTTCGACGGTGATGTCGCGACCGTCCACCACGCCGTTGTCGATCAGCACCGCTCCGGCGGCATAGGTCCCAAGCGCGAGCCGCCCCTCTGGGCACTGGCTGACCGCGATGATCGGCGCGCCACGGTCCTGCGCGTGGCGCAGCCCGTTCGTCAATTCGGGCATCCCGGGGACGGTCCCTGAACCGTAGCACCGCAGAACCAGCCCGTCGCAGCTGTTCAACGCCGCGCCCACCACGCGTCCCGATACTCCGGGTGCCATCGACAGGATGGCGATGTCCGGCGCGCCGTAGGGGCAAAGCCTTAGCTCTGGTCCCGGCACGAGGGGCGGCGCAGAGCCGAGCGGCGCGGTAAAGGCGTCCATGGCAGATGAATGGGTCTTGCGGACCCGCGCGCCGTGCATCCGCTTGCCCGCAAACTGGACCCAGACGCCAGAGGGCGCCAATTGCGCCGCGTCCAGTGCGTCCGACAGGTTCATCACGCCGTCAGACCCTCCGACCGTCAGCGGCAGCATCGAGCCGGTGACCAGAACCGGCTTCGACAGACCAACAAGGGCAAAGCACAGCGCGGCGGCGGTAAAGGCCAGAGTGTCGGTGCCGTGCGTCACGACAAAGCCATCGAAGCGCGCATGGTTGTCGGCGATGGTGGTGGCGATCCTTGACCAGTCGGCGGGGGTTGCGTTGGCGCTGTCGATCAGCGGGTTCAGAGCCAACACGGATACATCGGCGCGCAGTTCGCCGCTTTGACGGAGCCGCTCGATGGCGGCCTCCACCACCCCGTCGCCGGGAATGAACCCACGGCGGCTGTGTTTCATGCCGATGGTGCCGCCGGCGTGGATCACAAGAATGGCCATAACGCCCTCCACTCGTTGTGCGGCCATGTGGTGCCGCATATGACCGGCGGGAACAACCCCGAAAGGGCTGGCGCGGCGGGGGCGCGCCGATATGCTGGCGCGACACACCGGAGCCGAAGCATGACCAACCGCCCCCTGATCGACAACGCGACCGCCCGACATATCTGGCTTGATCGGCACGGGTTCGGCGGATCGCAAAGCGGGTCGGGCCGTGGCGCGGATCTGGCAGAGGTCATACGGGATCTGGGCTTTGTGCAGGTCGATTCGGTGAACACTCTGGCCCGTGCGCATGACCTGATTCTGTGGTCTCGGCGTCAACAGTACCGCCCCGCCGCGCTGGGCCACCTGTTGGACAAGGAACGCGGGGTGTTCGAACACTGGACCCACGACGCTTCGGTCATTCCGATCGAATATTTTCCGCATTGGCAGCACCGGTTCATTCGGGACCGGAGCCACCTGCAAAGGCGCTGGTCGGAATGGCAGGGCGGGGATTTCCTGTCGATCGTCGAGGACGTCAGAGCGCGCATCGAAGCCGACGGCGAATGTAAATCGGGCGAGCTTGCCGGAGACGCACCGCGCGCCTCGGGCGGGTGGTGGGACTGGCACCCGTCGAAGACCGCGCTGGAATACCTCTGGCGGGTCGGCGAGCTGTCGGTCGCGCGGCGCGAAGGGTTCCAAAAGGTCTATGATCTGACCGAACGCGTGATCCCCAGCGCGCAGATCGACCAGAGTTTCGATGCGGACCAGACCATCGACTGGGCCTGCAACGCCGCCATCGACCGGCTGGGGTTCGCCACATCGGGCGAGGTTTCGGATTTCTTCGCGCTGGTAACAAAGGAAGAAGCCCGCGACTGGTGCGCCGACGCCCTGTCGCGCGGCGATCTGCAAGAGGTCGATATCGAAGGCGTCGACGGCACCTTGCGCAAATCCTTTGCACGCGCCGATGTGCTGGATCGCGGTCGCGCTGATCTGAGTGGCAGGGTCCGGATTCTGTCGCCGTTCGACCCCGCACTCCGCAACCGCCAGCGGGTCGAAAGGCTGTTCGGCTTTTCCTACCGGATCGAAATCTTTGTCCCTGCGGCCAAGCGGCAATACGGCTACTACGTCTTTCCGGTGATGGAGGGCGACCGGTTGATCGGACGGATCGACGCAAAGGCGGATCGCGGGGCTGGCGCGCTGGATGTCACGGCCTTCTGGCCAGAGCAGGGCGTGGCGATGGGCAAGGGCCGGACCGTAAAACTGTTGGCCGAATTGGAGCGGCTGGGCCGGTTCGCCGATTGCCCCGAGGTGCGCTTTGCGGACGGCTGGATGCGGGCCTAGCGCCTTGGCCGCGCGCGCAACATCGCAAAGATGCCGCTGCCCACGACAATAGCCGAGCCAGCGATGGTCAGCGGGTCCAGACTTTCTCCGAAGACCAGAACGCCCAAGAAAATCGCGAAAACCAACCGTGTATAGCGCCAAGGTGTCACGGCCGAGACCTCGCCCGTGCGCATGGCGATGGTCAGCGCGTTATAGGCCGCGACGCCCACGGCGCCCGCCGCCCCAAGCAGCCCGATCTCTTGCGCTGACGGCGCGCGCGGCATGCCCTGCCACGACAAGAGCGCCAGCCCCGACAGGGACACAACCGCAAAGCCGCAGACGCCCAATTGCAGGTTGCTGAGCGCAGGCGGCGCGGCACGAGTCGCCAGATCCCGTCCGGCAAAGCCCGCCATGCCAAGGACCGCCAGCAACGCCAAGGCGTCGAACCCCTCTAACCCCGGACGCAAGATCAGCAGAACTCCGAAAAGGCCAACCAACACTGCCGTCCAGCGGCGCCAGCCCACGCGTTCGTTCAGAAACAGCGCGGCCCCGCCGATCACAACAAGAGGCGTCGCCTGAAGGATGGCCGAGGCAACCGAAAGGGGGGTCAGCAGAAACGCCAGTGCATAAAACACACGCCCCACTGCCTCAAAACCGGAGCGGATCAGGATCGGGCGGCTCAGATAGGTCGGGGACAGCACCGCCTGACCTTTTCGATGCGCCAGAAAGGCAAAGATCGCCAGACCTGACAGCCCGAACCCCGTCAGGATCACGCCCAGCGGCAGGTCACGTCCGGCGAGTTTGAGGATCATGTCTTCGACCGCAAAGCCCGCCATGGCCGCGATCATGAACAGGCTTCCGCGCTGGTTGTCGGTCATCCGGTCAACCGGCGGCGCGGTCGTAGGTCACGCGCCCGCCAGCAATGGTCAGATCCACTGAAAGAGCGTCGATGGACGCGGCGGCGGTCGCCTCGATGTCGGTGTTCAGGGCAACAAGGTCGGCGGCCATACCGACGGCAAGCCGTCCGGTGATGTGGTCGCGATGCGCGGCCCAAGCACCGCCACAGGTATAGGCGGCCAGAGTCGCGTCCAGCCCCATCCTCTGGTGCGGCGCAGAGCCGAACGCAGGGCGCGTCATTGCCGCCTTGACCGACCGCAGCACCGACACGTCCGCCACCGGCCAGTCCGAGGCAAAACACAGCGGCGCTCCGCCTTCGACCAAGGTCCGGCACAGGAAGATGTCGCCAAGCCGGTCGGCCGAAAACAGATCCAGCGTGCCAAGGTCAAAGTCCATCGCCCCCGGCGCGTGCGACGGCTGCAGCGATGCGGTGACGCCCAGGTCTGCCAGGCGGGACCGGTCGGCAGGATCAATCATTTCGATATGTTCGATGCGGTGGCGGCTGTCGCGCGGGCCGTTGGTGCGGCGGGCGGCTTCGTAGCCGTCCAGCGTCTGGCGGACCGCGCCGTCTCCGATGGCGTGGACGGCGATCTGCAGGCCGCGTCGGTCCAAGTCGGTCGCAATACGGGCGAATTCGGCGGCGCTGAACAGCGGTGCAGCCCCCGCACCGTCCAGCCGATAGGCGGTGCCGCTGTCCAGCACGCCATCCATGAACAGTTTGACAAAGCCCGACGTCAGCCAGTCGTCCGCATAGTCGCGGTGCATGGCCGAAGCTTCGTCTAGGTCCGCGAGCGTCATTTCCGGCTTCATGTGGAACGGCACTTTGACCCGCGCGGTCAAGCCGCCCTCGGACCGAAGTTCGTCAAGGATTGCAAGCGTGTAGCGGTTGCCGTCCATGTTCACGATGCTGGTGATACCGTGCCGTGCGCAATGGGCCAGCCCTCGTGCTGCGATGGCGCGGTCGATCGCGCGGGCGGCGTCGTCCGGCCAAGGCGACGGATCGCGGCCTGTCGCGATGCCAAGGTTGACGCGCGTCTCTCCGGCAAGCGCGATGATGGGGGAAAACGCTTCGAATTCGCGAAGCTCGCCGGTGGCAAGGCCGTCGTCACCCATGACCACTTCGTGACCGGCGGGAGTCTTTGCGCCATGCAGCAGCTTCGCGGCCTTTAGCGCGACTGTATTGGCCCAGACCGTATGTTGATCGGGGGCGGTGATGGCAATCGGGCGGTCGCCGATCACCGCATCCAGATCGTGTCGGGTCATCGGGTGGCCCAAGAGGCCATAGTTCCCGCCCTGCGCCATCAGCAGCGGCCGGTCCGGATGTTGTGCCGCAAAGGTCCTGAACGCGCGGGTCAGAGCGTCGGCTCCGCTGACCGTTCCGATTTGTAGATGTGCCAATTGCGCCCCGCCCAGCATCAGGTGCATGTGGCTTTCGAAAAAGCCGGGCATCACGGTCGCCCCGTTCAGATCGCGCATGGTCGTCTGGGGACCTGCCAAAGGCTCGATCTGGGCGCGGGATCCCAAGGCGACGATGCGACCGCCGCGCAGGGCCACGCTTTCAGCACGAGCCCGCGCGGGGTCCATGGTCAGGATGCGCGCGCCAGTCAGGATCAGGTCCGGCGCTTCCATGGTCAGTTGATCAGTCCGGCAAAGCGCATCGCGTCCTTGATGCGGGCCTGAACCGGCTCGGTCACCGTGGTCAGTGGCGACCGGACTTCGTTCTGGCACAGCCCAAGAAGCGACATTCCGTATTTCGCCCCCGCGACGCCGGGCTCCAGAAAGATCGCTTCGTGAAGCGGCATCAGCCGGTCCTGATAGTCCAGAGCCTTGGCGAAATCGCCCTGCAGCGTGGCCTCTTGGAATTCGGCGCAGAGCTTTGGCGCGACGTTGGCGGTCACGCTGATGCAGCCGATACCGCCGTGGGCGTTAAAGCCCAGAGCCGTCGCATCTTCGCCGGACAACTGGACAAAGTCCTTGCCGCAGGTGATCCGCTGCTTTGGCACCCGGCTTAGGTCGCCGGTTGCGTCCTTTACTCCGACGATCATGTCCAGCTTGGAAAGCTCGCCCATGGTGGCGGGTGTCATGTCGACGACCGACCGGCCGGGGATGTTGTAGATCACGATCGGCAGGCCACATTCGGCGGCGGCGCTGAAATGGGCGATCATGCCGGCTTGGGTGGGTTTGTTGTAATAGGGGGTCACGACCAAGGCGGCATCGGCACCAGCGCGCTTTGCGGCTTCGACCAGACGGACCGTTTCGATCGTGTTGTTGGAGCCCGCGCCTGCAATGACCGGCACGCGCCCTGCGGATTGCTTGACCACGGTTTCGACCACCAGATCGTGTTCTTCGTGGCTAAGCGTCGGGCTTTCGCCGGTGGTCCCGACCGGAACCAGCCCATGGCTGCCCTGATCGATATGCCAATCGACGAGTTTCTTCAGCGTCTCCAGATCAACTTTGCCGTTGGCAAACGGCGTTACGAGGGCGGGAAGTGACCCTTTGATCATGACGCATTCCTTTGATGTTCGGGCGATTCAGCCCATGTGTTGAAACGCGCGGACCCTAGACGGGTTTCCGCCGATTGCCAAGTTTGTGAGTTGCCTCAGAAGGTCGCATCGCTAGGATTCCCTTCAAAAGAGCAGAGAGACGTCCATGTTCAGTTTTCTTCGTCTTGTCGCAGTTGCGACGGGATTGATCATTGCGGCACCAGCGCAGTCCCAAGAGTCCGGTCCAGTGGCAGAGGCATTTGCCGCCGGACGGTCCGGTGACTGGGACCGTGCTCTTGCCATTTTGTCGGCCAACGACCCGCTGGCTCGGGATTTGCTGGTCTGGACGCGTCTCAGAGCGACCGACAACGGTGCGGGGTTCGGTGACTATCTTGATTTCGTGACGCGGCGCGGCGACTGGCCGGGGCTGGATAGGCTGCGCGCCGAGGGCGAATTGACCATTCCCGCGGGCCTGCCGCCTGCCACGGTCATCGGCTGGTTCGGAGGGTCGCAGCCCCAGACCGGCGAAGGCGCGGTTCGGTTGGCAGAGGCGATGATTTCCGCCGGTGACAGCTCGGGCGCGGCGGCGATGTTGTCCAACGCTTGGCGGACGCTTTCTTTGACGGACGAAGGGCAGGCGGCGATGTTGGCGGCCTTTGGTCCGCTGCTTGCGCCCGACCACACCGCACGGGCCGAGGCGCTGCTGTGGCGGTCGCGGCTGGACGACGCGGCGCGGATGATCCCGTTGTTGACGGGCGACCCACAGGCGCTTGCCACGGTCAGGCTTGCCGTGCAGCGGCGGCAGACCGACGCCAGCCTGCTGTTCGGCGCCCTTCCGGCGCGACTGGCCGAAGACCCGGGGCTTGCCTATGACCGCTATTCGGTCTTGGCCGACGCGGGTGACTGGACCGATGCGGTCGCGCTGCTGACGGCGCGGACGGACACGGCGGCGTCGCTGGGCGAGCCGTTCCGCTGGTCGGGTTGGCGGCGGGTGCTTGCCCGCTGGGAAATGCGCGAGGGCCGGTACCAGTCGGCCTATCTGCTTGCGTCGCGCCATCACCTTGGGCCGTCCGACGGAGAGAACTTTGCCGATCTGGAGTGGCTGTCAGGGTTTGTCGCGTTGCGGTTTCTGAACGATCCGGATCTGGCGTTGCGTCATTTTCAGGTCATGGCCGCCGCGGTGGCCACTCCGATTTCCGAAGGGCGGGCCGGTTACTGGATCGGTCGCGCGCAAGAGGCGAAAGGCAACGCCGCCGAAGCCGCAGCCGCCTTTGCCGAGGCCGCGCGCCATCAGACGGGATTCTACGGCCTGCTGGCGTCCGAAAAGCTGGGTCTGGCTTTGGACCCCGCGCTGGCCGGAGGCGAAGTTTTTCCGCCTTGGCAAAATGCGCCATTCCTTGGGACGGAAACCGCGCGGGCGGCGCTGATCCTGTTGTCCGTCGGGGAACGGTCGGGGGCTGTGTCCTTTGTGGCCGTGCTGGGACAGACGCTGGACCGGACCGAATTGGGCCAACTGGGCGAGATCATGCAAAGGATGGAAGAGCCGTTCTTTTCTGTCCTGTTGGGCAAGGCCGCGGTGCAGCGGGGTATCCTGATTCCCGACCTCTATTTTCCGATGCATCCGATGGCGACCCTGAACCTGCCGGTCAGCACCGAACTGGCGATGTCGATCGCGCGGCGGGAAAGCGAATTCCGGACCGACGCGGGCAGTCCCGTGGGGGCGCTGGGCCTGATGCAACTGATGCCCGGCACCGCGCAGGACGTGGCCGAGGATCTGGGCCTGCCCTATAGCCGTGGGCGGTTGACCTCGGACTGGGAATACAACCTTGCTTTGGGTGCCGAATACCTCGCGCGGTTGGAAGAGGAATTCGGCCCGTCGCCCGTGTTCATCGCCGCCGGTTACAACGCGGGCCCCCGACGTCCGCGGGACTGGATCGCGGGGCGGGGCGACCCTCGGGCCGGAGAGATCGACGTGATCGACTGGATCGAGATGATCCCCTTCCGCGAAACACGCAACTATGTGCAGCGGGTCGCTGAATCCATCCCGATCTATAGGGCGCGGCTGACCGGCCAGACCTCGACCGTGCGGTTTACGCCGATGCTGGTCGGTTCAAAGCCGGTGATCCGGCCGGTGGCACGGCCCGGCGATGGCGGTCCGGTGGTCGCGGCTCCGGAGGCCGTTGTGGGACCGGCAAGTGAATCCATCACGGCCAGCGACCTTGCGCCGCCCACCAGCCCGCGTCCGCAGCGCCGGTCGGGACGTTAGCGGTTTCTGCGCCGTTCGCGCCAAAGAGTGAACAGACCGGCACCGACGACGATCGATGTGCCGATCGCCACGTTGGTTTCCAGCCGGTCACCGAATACGGCCATGCCCAGCGCCGCGCCGAACACAAGCTGCAGGTAGGCAAAGGGCTGCACCGCGCTGGCCTCGGCGACTTCGTAACATTTGATCAGCAGGTAGTGGCCGGTCGCACCCGTCACACATAGCAGAGCCATCATGCCCCAATCGGGCGCGTTCATCGGCTCCCAATAGCCGATGCCGACGATGGTCATGCCGACGGCGCCGACAACTCCGGTCCAGAAAAACGAGGTCGAGGCGCGGTCCTTGCGGGCGGCGTAGCGCGTGGACAGGCTGTAGATCGCGAACAGGGACGCCGAGCCGACCGCCCAAAACGCGTCCTTTGAAAAGACCCCGAATCCCGGTTTCAGAATGATCAGGATGCCCACAAAGCCGATCCCGATTGCGGCCCAGCGCCGCCAGCCGACCTTTTCGCCCAAGACCGGCCCAGACAGCGCCGCGACAAGCAACGGATAGGCGGCAAAGATAGCGTGCGCCTCGACCAGTCCCAGCTTTACGAAGGCGACGACCATCACGCAGATTTCGGTGATCAACAGCAGCCCGCGAAAAATCTGCAGAACCGGCTGCGACGTCCGCGCCGCCGCCCGCACCGATCCGGCTTGCCGCTTTGCGATCGCGATCACAAAGGCCGCAAAGAACCAGTAGCGGATCATCACCACCATCAGCACGTTATAGGTGTCGGCCAGATGGCGGCTTAGACCGTCCTGCATGGCAAAGACAAAGGTCGTCGCGACCATGAGTAGGATTCCAAGGCGGGTATTGGTCTGCATCAATCGACTTTCGTGGCGCGGGTCATGTGACGTTTGCGGCCGTAGCCGCGGATGCGGGTGACGGCAAAGCCGACCTCGGACAGTGTTCGCCGGACATGGCCGGCGGCGGTATAGGTGGCCAGCGTGCCCCCCTGCCTTGTGTGGCTGGACACGCAGGAAAGCAGCTCGGGCTCCCATAGTTCGGGGTTCTTGGCTGGCGCAAACCCGTCCAGGAACCAGGCGTCCGCCATCACCTCTGTTCGGGGCAGCGTCGCGCGCGCATCACCGACCACAACGGTCAGCGTGACGCCGCCAAAGTCATGCGTCCAGCCGCCGCTGTCCAGCGCCGAGACCAGTGCCTTGGCCCGCGGCGCGAGCGACGGGAAGGCGGCCAGCGCACGCGCCATGTCGGCGGGGGACATGGGAAAGGCTTCGAAGCTGGTGAACGACAACTGTCCGCCCGTATTGGCGGTGTCCCAAGAGTCCCATGCCACCAGAAAATTCAGTCCGGTGCCAAAGCCCAGTTCGGCAATTCGGAAATCCCCGCCGAACCTGTCCGGCAGTCCGTTTCCCGCCAGAAAGACATGGCGTGTTTCGGCCAGCCCGTCATCAAGCGAGAAATAGGGGTCGTCGAACTGGCGCGAAACAGGGATGCGGTCGTCGCGCCAGTCCAAAAGGGCGGGCTGGTCGTTCATGAGTTGCTGCCTTAGGGTCACAGGCGACATTGGGCAATGGTCTGGCGAATGGCAACGGTTGATGTAACGGTTTTCGGAGCGGGGGTGTTCGGGCTCTCGGTTGCTTATGCAGTCGCAAAGACCGGCGCAAAGGTCCGTGTCATCGATCCGAACGGCGTCGGGTCCGGCTCTTCGGGCGGGCTGGTCGGCGCGCTGGCCCCCCATGTCCCCGAAGTCTGGAACGAAAAGAAAGCCTTCCAGCTAGAGAGCCTGCTGATGTCGGACGCCTATTGGGCCGAGGTCTCTGACAGGTCGGGAATGAAGACCGGCTATATGCGTTCGGGTCGGCTCCAACCTCTGGCGGATGAAGCGGCGATCGCGCTGGCGCGGGCACGGGCGCAGGGCGCGCGCGATCTGTGGCAGGGGCGGGCGGGTTGGACGGTGCGACCGGCAACCGGATCGAAATGGGAGCCGCAATCACCAAGCGGATGGCTGGTCCATGATTCACTGACGGCGCGCATCCACCCGCGCATGGCCACTGCCGCGCTGGGTGCTGCGCTGAAGGAACTGGGCGTGCCGATCGTCACCGACGGCAGACGAGAGGGAAAGATCGTTCATGCGACCGGATGGCAGGGACTGGTCGCCCTGTCGTCGGCAATGGGCAAATCGGTCGGGATCGGGGTCAAGGGGCAGGCGGCGCTTTTGCGGTTCGACGCCCGCAACCTGCCCCAGCTTTTCGCCGGCGCGCTGCACGTCGTGCCCCATTACGACGGCACGGTCGCCATCGGCTCGACGACCGAAAGGGACTTTGACGACCCTCACCAGACGGACGCGCAACTGGACGATGTGATCGCCCGCGCAAAAGCGGCCTTGCCGGTGCTGCAAAACGCCGAGGTTCTAGAGCGCTGGGCCGGTGTCCGGCCCCGTGCCCGAAGTCGCGCGCCGATGCTTGGGCGGCATCCTCTTTATCCGGAAGAGTTCATCGCCAACGGCGGGTTCAAGATCGGCTTTGGCATGGCCCCGATGGTCGGGCAGGTGATGGCGGACCTCGTGCTGGGGGTCAAAGACGCCATCCCGCAAGGCTTTCGCCCTGAAGCCAGCCTTTAGGTCACGAATTCGTCGCGCGTATAGCCCTGGATGAACAAGAGCGCGGTCAGATCGCCGTGGTTCACGCGCACGTCGCAACGGGCTTGGAGCGCGGGTTTGCCGTGCAGAGCGACGCCCGTGCCGGCGTTTTCGAGCATCAGCAGATCGTTCATGCCATCGCCGACCGCGATCACGTCCTGCCGGTCGATCCCGCGCCGCGCGGTGATGTCGTCAAGCGCCTCGAGCTTTGCCTCGCGGCCCAGAATCGGGCGGGCAACGCTGCCGGTCAGTTGGCCGTTTTCGACCAACAGGGTATTGGCGCGGTTTTCATCAAAGCCCAACGCCGTCGCGATCCGGCCGGTAAAGGCGGTGAAGCCGCCGGAAACCAATGCCGTGTAAGCGCCGTTGGCTTTCATTGTCTGGACCAGTTCATACCCGCCGGGCATCAGGGTGATACGCGTGTCGACCACGTGGCCGATGATCGTTTCCGGCAACCCCCGCAGCAGCCCGACCCGTTCGTCCAGTGCCGCTTCGAAATCCAGTTCACCGTTCATGGCGCGGGCCGTGATCTGGGCCACTTTGGCGCCGACTCCCGCTTCGGCGGCCAATTCGTCGATACATTCCTGACGGATCATGGTCGAATCCATGTCGGCCAGCAGCATCTTCTTTTTGCGGTTGGACGCGGGCTGGATGATCAGGTCGACACCCTGCTCTTGCAGCGATTCCCAGACCTCGGGGGCATTGGACGGAACCTGTGGTATGGTAAAGGCCGCCGCTTCATCGACCGAGAGCCAGACCGCATCGCCCCCGCCCCAAGCGTTGCGAAGAGACTCGACCAAAGCGCCGCCGAGGTTGCGTTCCCGAGGGTCGCAGAGAAGGGTCACAGAGAACATAAGCAGGATCCTAGCGTCAGCATTGCGCCGGATATGCCATACCGGCGTTAAGGAGCCAAGGCGCGGGGCGCTGCTCCGATTTCTTTGATCCAAACCGGCCTGACACACGTATCCTTGCCAAACAACGAGGGACCACTGTCATGTTTCGTAATTTCCTACTCTCTGCCGCCATGACGCTGGTAGCCACCGTCACCTTTGCCGCACCTGTCTTTCCGCCGGTCGAAATCGAGGACCTGAACGAACGCACGGTTGCCTTGCCCGCCGGTCTGCCGGGAAAGGCGACTGTGGTGTTTCTGGCCTATAGCCGTGCGCACCAAGCGGACGTCGAAAACTGGATCGCATCCATGCGCGGCACGATGGAATTCGTGCAGATCCCCGTCTTGGGACGTGGCGCTGGGCTGATGCGCGGCATGATCAACGGCGGCATGCGCGACGGAATGAACAACCCCGACCTTCAGGGCCGCACGTTTAATTTTTACCAAAGCGCCTCGACCCTGAATGACCCTCTTGAGGTTGCGAACGATTCGGTCGTTCAGGTGTTTGTTGTCCTGCGCTCGGGTGAAGTCGTCTGGTCGACCGCCGGACAGGTAAGCCAGGCCGGTCTGGACGGTCTGGTCGCCGCCTATAACGGCGCCAACCGCTAAGCCACGCCCACCCCTTCGGCGGGAACAAAGTTTCCGATCGTAGTCATCAGGCGTCGGTAATGATGCCTGATGAGCCGTTTTGACGATATTTTCCGGTTGTGCACCCGCAGCGTCCCACGTATCCCGCTCTGTGGGACACCCCTCCCCAACGAGGGGCATATATCTGTGAGGGTATCACAAAATGGCATTGACCAAACCGGCATCGCGGCCGGCAAACCCGCGGTTCTCCTCTGGCCCCTGCGCCAAACCCCCGACATGGTCGCTTGACGCGCTCGCCGATGCTCCGCTCGGCAGGTCGCATCGCGCTGCGGTGGGCAAAAAGAAATTGAAAGAAGCGATCGACCTGACCGCCGAGATTCTGCGCGTGCCTGCGGGCTACCGCGTGGGGATCGTTCCGGCGTCGGACACGGGCGCGGTCGAAATGGCGCTGTGGTCGCTTTTGGGCGAACGCCACGTCGAGATGGTGGCTTGGGAAAGCTTCGGCTCCGGCTGGGTCACCGATGTCGTCAAGCAGCTGAAAATTCCGGCCACCAGCCATGTCGCCGACTACGGCCAAATCGTCGATATGTCGTCGCTGAACTATGACCACGATGTGGTGTTCACCTGGAACGGCACGACCTCTGGTGTGCGCATGCCGTCGGGCGACGCGATTCCCGCCGACCGCAAGGGCCTGACCATCTGTGACGCGACCAGCGCGGCTTTCGCGATGGACCTGCCGTGGGACAAGCTCGATGTCGTGACGTTCTCTTGGCAGAAGGTCATGGGCGGAGAGGGCGCGCACGGCATCCTGATCCTAAGCCCCCGCGCGGTCGAACGGCTGGAAAGCTATGCCCCCGCATGGCCGCTGCCAAAGATTTTCCGGCTGACCTCGAAAGGTAAGCTGATCGAAGGCATCTTTGTCGGCGAAACCATCAACACGCCGTCGATGTTGTGTGTCGAGGACTACCTCTTTGCGCTCAAGTGGGCGAAATCCATCGGCGGGCTGGACGCGCTGATCCACCGTGCCAACGCCAACGCGCGTGCCGTGTGGAATTTCTGCGCCAGCCGCGACTGGATCGACAATCTGGCCGACGACAAGGCCACGCGGTCGAACACCAGCGTCTGCCTGAAATTCACCGACGCCCGTATCACCGACGGCGCAGCCTTTGCAAAGGCCGTGGCGAAGCGGCTCGAGTCCGAGAATGTCGCGCTGGACGTAGGTGCCTATCGTGACGCTCCGGCCGGTCTGCGCATCTGGTGTGGCGCTACGGTCGAAACCTCGGACGTCGAGGCGATGCTGCCGTGGCTCGAATGGGCCTTCAACGCCGAAATCGAAGCGCTGACAGAAGCCGCCTGATCCTTTGGCGGGCCACGGACCGGCCCGCCCTTTTCCCGACATGACACGCCGACCCGCCCACCGCGCGGGGGCGTACCAATAACCAGATAGAGGAGAGCCACATGGCCCCCAAAGTTCTTATCTCTGACGCGCTGTCGGATGCCGCCGTCCAGATCTTTCGCGACCGCGGAGTCGAGGTCGATTTCCAGCCGAAGATCGGCAAGGACAAAGACGCGCTGGCCGCGATCATCGGAAACTACGACGGTCTTGCGATCCGTTCGGCCACCAAGGCCACCGAAAAGCTGATCGAAGCCGCCACCAACCTGAAGGTCATCGGCCGCGCCGGTATCGGAGTCGACAACGTCGATATCCCCGCCGCGTCGCGCAAGGGTATCATCGTGATGAACACGCCCTTCGGGAACTCGATCACCACCGCCGAACACGCCATTTCGATGATGATGTCGGTCGCCCGTCAAATCCCCGAGGCAAACGCCTCGACCCACGCGGGCAAGTGGGAAAAGAGCCGGTTCATGGGTGTCGAACTGACCGCCAAGACGTTGGGCGTCATCGGCGCGGGCAACATCGGCTCGATCGTGATCGACCGCGCACAGGGCCTGAAGATGAAGGTCGTCGCCTATGATCCCTTCCTGAGCCAAGAGCGCGCGGACAAGATCGGCGTGGAAAAGGTCGAACTGGAAGACCTGCTAAAGCGGTCCGATTTCATCACCCTGCACGTGCCGCTGACCGACCAGACCCGCAACATCCTGTCGGCTGAAGCCATCGCAAAAATGAAGTCCGGCGTGCGGATCGTGAACTGCGCCCGTGGCGGTCTGGTTGACGAACAGGCTCTGGCAGAGGCAATCAAGTCCGGCCATGTCGCCGGTGCCGCCTTTGACGTGTTCGAAGTCGAGCCCGCTACGGACAGCCCTCTCTTTAACCTGCCGAACGTCGTGGTGACGCCGCACCTTGGGGCGGCGACGACCGAAGCTCAGGAAAACGTTGCCCTTCAGGTGGCCGAACAGATGTCGGATTACCTGATGTCGGGCGCTGTGACGAACGCGATCAACATGCCGTCGATCTCGGCCGAAGAGGCAAAGGTCATGGGTCCATGGGTCAAGCTGGCCGGCCATCTGGGCAACTTCATTGGACAGATGACGGACGAGCCGATCAAGGCGATCAATGTGCTCTATGACGGTCAGTCGTCCAAGATGAACCTGCGCGCGCTGGATTGCTCGGTGATCGCGGGCATCATGCGCCGCCGCAATCCGGACGTGAACATGGTGTCGGCCCCCGTTATCGCAAAGGAAAACGGGATCAAGATTTCGACCACCACGCAGGAAAAGACCGGCACCTTTGAAGGCTACATCAAGGTCACCGTCGTCACCGAAAACCGTGAACGGTCGATTGCGGGCACCGTGTTCAGCGATGGCCGTCCGCGCTTTATCCAGATCAAGGGCATCAACGTCGACGCCGAAATCGGCCGTCACATGCTTTACACCACCAACGAAGACGTGCCGGGGATTATCGGAACCTTGGGCAACACCATGGGCAAGCATGGCGTGAACATCGCCAACTTTACCCTTGGCCGGTCCAACCGCGGAGGCGAGGCGATCGCGATCCTCTATGTCGACGAACCGATCCCTGCCCCGATCCTTGCCGAGCTTGAGGCGACCGGCCTGTTCAAACAGGTCAAGCCCCTGACGTTCGACGTCGATTGATCGATCTCGAAATTGACTGATCTGGGCCGCCTTCGGGTGGCCCTTTTCATGCCAACTGTCCATTTCGGTCCCTGTGGCGTCGCTTGCGGGTCAGATTTGCCTTTGACCGGGATCGAGTGTCTAGCATCGACACTTGGACACGGATCCGCCCATGGCCTACCCGCAGCCCTACCTGTCCCTGCTGGACGAAGTCGGCGCCTTGTTGACATCGGAGCCGCGCCGCGAGGGCGCAGAGACCGCCAGAGCGCTGCTTGCCACCCCTCAGCCAACGCAGGTAAAGCCAGAGCCGCCCTGCCTGTTCGACGCGGCGATCCAGTCGTGTCTGGACGGTTCGGACGATCCGCTGGCGCGGGCGCTTCTGGCGGCGCAGGACCTGCTGCCGTGGGGCGTCAACCCTGTGTCGGACCGGATGACGCCCGACGCGGCGGCGATGATCGCGGTCCTGACGCTGATGGGTCCCGAGGGCCCTGTCCCGTCGCCGTTCTTCCGGCTTGGGTTTGTCTATATGGCACCGTGGTCCTACTATCCGCTGCACAACCATGACGCCGACGAAACCTATGTCGTGCTGGCGGGCCGCGCGCTTTGGACGGCGGGCGACGACACTCGCGAACGCGGCGCTGGCTCTATGGTGCATCACCCCTCTCTCATGGCGCACGCGTTCCGCACCTACGACGAAGGCTTCGTCGCCCTCTGGCGCTGGAGCGGGGACATCAATACCGAGTCCTACACATTCCTTCCCGATCCGCAGATCATCGTCGCCTGACCCTGAATAGGGGGTGATTTCGCGGGCCATCAGCGCTATTTCGCACCTGCAGCAAACGGGGGTGCCGATGATTTACGCGGTGGGTGACATACACGGACAGTCCGAGTCGTTGGACCGCGCCCTGCGCCTGATCGAAGCCGACGGTGGCGCCCATGCGCGCGTTGTGTTCGTGGGCGACTATACCGATCGGGGTCTGGACGTGTCGGGCGTCGTCGACCGGCTGCTCTCTGGTCTGGAGCAGGGCCGGAACTGGGTCGTACTCCGAGGCAATCACGACCGCATGTTCGTCCGTTTTGTCCGCGACGGGGTTGCGGTCGATCCAAGGATCAAGTCGGGCAAAGGCTGGCTGCACGACGCGCTGGGCGGGAAGGCGACGCTGGTGTCCTATGGCGTCGATCTGCCTGTCCAAGGCGAAGAAATCACCGATCCGGCACTGGTCGCCGAAATCGCCGCCGAAGCGCGGGCAAAGGTTCCGGCAGCGCATATCGATTTTCTGGCCAGCCGTGCTCTTTGGCATGACGAAGGCGGGTTGCGGTTTGTTCACGCGGGGCTGCGACCGGGGGTGCCGATGGACCAGCAGGACGAAGACGACCTGATCTGGATTCGTGACGGCTGGCTGGACAGCGACGCGGATCATGGTCCTCTGGTCGTCCACGGCCACACCGCTCTGGATCATCCGGCGCATTATGGGAACCGCCTGAACATCGACGGCGGCGCGGGCTTTGGCCGGCCCTTGGTGCCGGTCGCGATCGACGGGCGCACCGCTTGGGCGCTGTCCGAGTCGGGCCGCGCGCCGATCCGGCCGGAATGAACAGAGCCACTTTCCCGCCGCGCGCCCACAGGATAAACCCCCGCCATGCCAATAGCCTTTGATACCATCGCAGCGCTTCTGGGCCACGGGTATGACACCGTGATCGACGTCAGATCGCCCGCGGAATACGCCGAGGACCATATCCCCGGTGCGGTCAACATGGCGGCCCTTTCCAACGAAGAACGGGCACGGGTGGGAACGGTCTATAAGCAGGTCAGCGCCTTCGAGGCCAAAAAGATCGGCGCGGCGCTAGTCGCCCGCAATGCCGCCACCGCAATCGAGACCCATATGCAGGACCGCGACGGATCGTGGCGGCCGCTGGTCTATTGCTGGCGTGGCGGGCAACGGTCGGGGTCCTTTGCGACGATTCTCCGGCAGATCGGCTGGCGTGCCGAAACTCTTGAAGGCGGCTACCAGAGCTTTCGGCGGCTGGTCGTGCGTGCGCTCTACGACACCGCGCTGCCGCACCGTCTGGTTCTGCTGGACGGGAACACCGGTACTGCGAAAACCGCCATCCTCAACGCGCTTTCGGAGCACGGGGTGCAGATCGTCGATCTGGAACGGCTGGCCAACCATCGTGGCTCTTTGCTGGGCGGTTTCAGCGACGGGCAGCCATCGCAAAAGGCATTCGAATCCCGCGTGGCCTGCGCCTTTGCCGCGCTGGATCCGGCCCGACCCGTGGTGGTCGAAGCCGAAAGCAGCAAGATCGGGCGCCTGATCATTCCGCCCAAGATATGGGAGGCCATGTGTGCCGCCCCCCGCGTCAATATCGAAGCCCCGCTGAAGGCGCGGGCCGAATACCTTGTTCGGGCCTATGCCGATGTGATCATGGATCCTGCGCGGCTGACCGCCCGTCTGCAGCCAATCCGTCAGCATCGCGGACACGAGGTCGTGGATCGGTGGCAGGCGCTCTTGACGTCTGGCGACCATCTGGGTCTGGCCTCTGCGCTTATGGTGGATCACTACGATCCGGCCTACGCAAAATCCCGAGCAGTGCACGAGGCCGAAGTCATCGGCACGGCTCGGGTCGCTGCTCTGGACGATGCAGGGGTGCGCGTGGCTGCATCGAACGTGGCGGCAATCCTCAGATCACGGTGATCACGGGATCGCCTTTGACAAACCGGCCAATCATCGCGGCGGGGCAGCCTGACGCCCCGAGTTTGTCCAGAACGGCTGCGGAGTGCTTGGCGTCGACAGCGGCCAGTAGCCCACCCGCCGTCTGCGGATCGAACAGCAAATCCGCCTTTGCCCCCGACGCCCCGAAGACCGGTCCCGCGCCCGCGCGATTGTCCGGATAAAGCGTTGACCGTACGCCGCGCTCTGACAGCGACAGCGCCCCCTGCATCACCGGAACCCTGCTCAGGTCCAGCTCTGCCCCGACGCCGGAGGCTTCGCAGATGCCTGCCAGATGTCCGGCAAGCCCAAAGCCCGTCACGTCCGTCATCGCATGCGCGGACCCCAGCAGCGCCGAGGCTGCCGCCTGATCCTGCTGCATCAGGTCCAGCGCGGCGGCCACGGTCGCGCCGTCCGCTTCGCCGGACATTGCGGCGGCCATAACTACGCCAGAGCCGATGGGCTTTGTCAGGATGATCGCGTCGCCCTCTCGGGCGCCTTCTAGTGTGATCGGCTGGCGGTCGGTGCACAGGCCGGTCACGCCAAAGCCCACGGTGAATTCTTCGCCCAGCGATGAATGGCCCCCGACAATCGCCGCACCTGCGGGACCCATAATGCTTTGGGCGGCTTCCATGATTTCGGACATGGTGCGGGCCTGAAGCGCCGCTGTCATCTTTGGCAGGATGATCGTCGCGGTGGCGGCCTGCGGTTTGGCCCCCATCGCCCAGATGTCGCCCAAGGCATGGACCGCCGCGATCCGCGTCATGACGACCGGATCGTCCCAAAAGGCTCGCAGGTGGTCGGTGGTCATCACCTGACGCGTGCCGCCCGTCACGATGATCGCCGCATCATCGCCCGCAACGCTTTCGATATCCGGTCGGTCGGTCCGAGGCAGGTGGCGCAGGGCGTCCCGTAACGCGCCGCGCCCGACCTTTGCTCCGCAGCCGCCGCACATCGGTTTTGGACCCAAGGCGTCCTGCAGGTCCTCGGTCCGGTCCGAAGGAAGCGCAGGCTGGCCCATCGCGGGCAGGTCTTTGAACCGCGCCATAAAGGTCCGGTCGATATGGTCCTTCCACCGCCACAGCACAGACCCCGAATAGGCTGTGCCGAACCGCTCTGCCAGCGCCCGTTTCCCACCAAGCGAGACAAGCTTCAGGTAATCGGATTGGGGGAGATAGGGCCGCATCCGGCCTCCGCTGACCGACGCGCGCAGATTGTTCAGCAGGATCGGTGCGGCGCGGACGGCAAAGACACCGGCCTTTGGCCGTGGCGCGTGGGTCAGCTCGGCGCAATCCCCCGAGGCAAAGACCGCAGGATCGCTGCTCCGCAGGGTCTGATCCACAGCAAGATAGCCGTTGTGCGTCGTGAGCCCCGTTTCAGCCAGCCAGTCTTGCGCCCGCGCGCCCGCGGCTCCGACCACGAAATCGGCAGGGATCAGGTCGCCGCTGTCCAGCAAAACGCCTGTGGCAGTGACGTCGACCACGTTCCTGTGCTCGACCAGCGCGACACCGGCGTTCGTCAGTTCCGACCGCAGTTTTTTGTTGGCGGTCCGGTTCAGCGCGACAAGCCCGTCAGAGCGGTCGATCAGAGTGACGCGCGGATCGCGGGCGCGGGTGCGCAGGGCATGCGCCATGGCAAGGGCCAGTTCGACACCCGCGATGCCTGCGCCAATGACGGCAACCTGACCGCTGCGGCCCGTCTCTAGGAACTCGCGCCACTTTGCCGCGAATGCCCCCAACGGCTTTGCCGGTACGCCGTGTTCGGAAAACCCCCGCAACGACGGCATTTCCGAAGTGATGCCAATATCGACCGAAGCGACGTCGTAGCCGATGTCCGGACGCCCCGCGACGCGAATGGTGCGGTTGACAGGATCCAGCGCCTCGACCGAGCCCAGAACCAGCCGCGCTCCGGCAAAGCGGGACAGGGCGACCAGATCGATCTCGATCTCGGGGCGGTCGTAGTGTCCCGCCACATAGCCCGGTAGCATGCCGGAATAGGCGGCGGTTGGACCGGGGTTGATCAGGGTCAGCCGCGCGCCCGCGACAGGCCGCATCGCCCACATCCGAAGCACAAGCGCATGCGAATGACCGCCGCCGATTAGGACGATGTCTCGAGTCAGGGGAAAATTCTGTTTCATGGAACAGTTCTAATCACGGCGCTGCCCCCTCGGCCAGAGGTCACCCTGCGGTTAGTTGTCATAGCCGGTCATCTCTAGATAGCCGAGACCGATGTGGCTGCCGGTCACCGAAACGGGGCCCTCCCAATAGGGATACAGGCCCGCGTTCCATGCGCCGTGGTTCAGCGCCTTGATCGTGACGTCTAGGGCCTGCGGCGGATAGGTCAGTCGCCAAGCGGTCGGAATGGCCTGCCCCGCGACGCTTTCGGCTTCGACGGGCAGGGCCGTCATCACCCCGTCACCTATGGCGGTAGGAGTGCCATCTGCGGCGATCCAAGTCCCCGACGAATAGCGTCCCGTGTCCGACCGCAGCCAGAACGCCATCAGCTTTGACCCGTCATCAAAGCTGAGCGAAAACCAGTCCCAGCCCGACTGATCGTCGCCAAGAGGCTGGCTGGACCATTCGCGGTCAAGCCACGCCAAGCCCGTGACGCGTACCGGCCCCGAGTCCAGCAAGATGTCGCCGCTGACGGCCAGAAACGGCTCGGAGTAGTAATGGCTTGCCTGCCCCGACGGGGATTTGACCGAAAACCCGTCTTCGCCATGCAGGACGCGGGGTCCGAATGTTGTCAGGGCCAGATCAAACGACACAGGGCCGGGACGGGCTGTCATCCGGTAGCCGTCGTCGGCGGCCACCAGCTGCCAGTCGTCGATCCACGCGTCAAACGGGTCTGCGGTGACGCCCGCGGTTCCAACACCGCCTCGCGATAGCTTTTCGGCAAAGTAATGCTCCGAAGGTGTGGTCAGCGCCGCATGTCCCATCCAGACCTGAGAGCTGTCCCAATCCGGCGCGTCCGTGGGGGCCAGCGCGGTCCGGAACAAGGTCCACTGGACGCCATAGTCGATACCGTCGTCGCCCGTCAGGTTCGCGGTGACGTACCACCATTCAATCCGGAAATCGGTATGCGCGCCCTGATCCGCCGGAAAGCTAGGGACATCGCCGCGGCTTGGTTCGGCAAAGCCCGTGGCATCGGTGCCAAGGCCCGCGAAACCTTGGGCGGTGGCGACCATCGGCGTCAGACATATC